>JAFCCH010000034.1 GCA_017610265.1 Nitrososphaerota archaeon | reverse complement strand
TAATGTTTTGAAGCTTTATTGTTGCAACCTGGTTATTGACAGCTGCGCCCTTAATCAAAAGCTTTGTTGGATCAGAGCTTGAAAAAGCGGGTTCCTCCAAAGGAGCTCCAACTAAAAGAACAAGAACTCCTACTACTGTTGTAACCAAAACCAGAGCCCAGCCATAAGTAAGAAGATATTCCAATCCGGCTTGTGCTCTTTTGTTCATTGATAACAAAATAGATGTTGTTTCTTACATTTAATTATTTGTATGGATTATTTTGCAGGCTTAAATCTTTTGAATGCCATCGCACATTGGAAAAGCAACGCATCCCCAAAATTTGCCAAACTTTCCCTCTCTAATAACCATTTTAAGTTTGCAATTTGGGCACTTTGGGGGCGAAATTTTGACCCTTGCATGTGTAGAACAGACAGGAAAGCCATCCTTGTTGTACTTTGAAGCGGTCTTGCCGCATTTTGCGCATTTCATTTTGATCTAGACAATAGAAAAGAACGAAAGATATTTAATTCTAGCAGGGAAAAATAGTGGAAGTGAGCGGTTTGGATTTTGTTTGGGTTTTGAGCAAAAAAAATCCTGCTTGAAAGCAAACCACTTTGATACAAAAGGAAATGAAATCCAAACCACCTGTCTTGCTTTGCAACCCCCCACTGTTCGAGTAAAGCTTTTGAAATGAAAACTTCGACAATGGACGGAGAAAAGATAAATTAAAAAAGGCTTTTTGCAGAAAAATGCTTTTGTGAAATTGTTTTGGCTAACTTTGATTTTGCTTGCGGTACCAGGCTGCCTTTTTCCGGAAAGCATTGCTAAAGAAAGGGAAAATGAGTCTGTTGAAACAGGGGTTGGAGCAAGGGCAGTGGATGGAGATACTTTTGAAACAGAAAGAGGAGAAAGAGTAAGATTAATTGGCATTGACACACCTGAAAAGGGTATGCCTTGCTTTGAAGAGGCAAAAAACAGGCTGCAAGAACTTCTTTTTGGTAAAAGGGTTTTGATGTCAAGGGATGTTTCAGAAAGGGACAAATATGGAAGGCTTGTAAGGTTTGTTTACGTGGAAAATCAGCTTGTAAACCTTGTCCTTGTAGAAGAGGGTTTGGCTCTTGCCTTTGACTTTGAGCCAGACACAAGCAAGTCGTCTTTGTTTAGAGAAGCTGAATTAAGAGCTGCTGACGGCAATGGATGCCTTTGGAGAAAATGATTTCTATGCAAGACTTGTTTTGAAGGAGATGTGTTTGAGGCAAAAGATTTTGAGGCAAGAGAAATTGTTTTTGAGGCAACAACAACCAAGCTAGCTATGGCAATTGTTACCCCACCGAAAATAAATGCTTCGGCAAACACATTTCCTATTATCGCTTTGAAAGCGTTGGTCCACAAAAAATTGTGGAGTAGGAAGGAAAGCATTGCTGCAATTCCTGCCTGAAGTCCTTTGTTCATGTCATTCCCCCTTTTTTTCACGCAAGTAATTGCGGGTTCTTATGGTGTGGCTTACGGGTCGTTATCTTTCTTTTTTAATTAAAGGAAGAGCAAACCTGTAAACCGGTTTAAAGCTCGTTTAAAGAAATTGATTCTGCTTGTCAACAGAAAAATCATCGACTGGATGCCTAGAAAAAGGCCTTACCCGGCCTAAAAAATCGTTTTTTGCAATTTTACTTGGCATTCAAGAAAAAAAGAGCAAAACATATTTAAAGTTGAGTAGTAAACAAAGCGAGCACAGTTCAAAAAAATTTTTTGGAAAGCAAACCTTTTTGACTTAAACAAATTCAACAGACTTAACTGTTTTCCAAAAGGAATCGTTTACTTCCTTAAACTTGTCTTTTGGAGCTGAAAATAGTATCTTGAATACCTTTGGGCCATGCAGGATAAACATTGCCTTATTGAGCATTTCCTCAGTTCCCTTTGCGCTTGTAAAAGAAATAAAGGTGTGGCCAACTGTTTCCTTCTTGTCCAAAACCTTTGAGCCAAGCTTTGACTCAATGTTTTTAATTTCGTTGGTCATAAACTGTGCAATTGTTTGATTATTGTTTGGTATTGCAGTAATGGTTAAAGTAAAGGGTTTCTTTTCCTGTGAAAGAATTGATCCCTCTGGCTTTTGTGCAGATGCAGGCCAGGCAGGGTGTGAAAGAGAAATTCCGCTGCCTGAAAAGGGAACAAATTTTTCTCCTGATAAATCAAACGTGCTTGAAAGAGGCTTCTTTCCCGCCAATGGCTTTGGAGGAAGAACTGGTTTAGCAACAGGCTTTGGAATAGGGGTAGATGAAGACTTTACACCAAACACAGATTCTTCAAGTGTTGCTCCTTTTCCCATAGGCTCTGGTTTAAATCCAACTGGCTTTGGCATTTCTCCAAAAACCGGCTTTTTTTCAACAGGCATTGCAGGATTGATTGCGGGCTTTGCAGCAGGCTTTGGCGCTTTCTTTCCAAAAATTGATTTAAAAAATCCTTTCTTTGCAGGCTTTGCAACAGGCTTTGTAGCAGGCTTGAGCACAGGCTTTGGTAGGGGTTCTTTCCCAAAAAGTTTTGGAATAGGCTTTGACCCTTGTTTGGGCATTATGCTTGCCAGCTTTTTCTCAATATCTACAGACTGCCCCTCAAACAACTTTGGTTGCAGTCTTTTCCACAGACTTCGACATTAGCGTGCTTGGAAGAGGTGCTTTTTCCTTAGGCATTCCCAAAGCAGGCGGCATTGGAGCCAGTTTTGGAAAAGTTTTTGTTTCAAGAGGCTTGGAAGCAGGCTTAGACATTGGTGCCTTTTTGATAAGTAGCTTTAGCTTTGGAACAGGCTTTGCAGCAGGCTTTGGAATTGGTTTAGAAACCGGCAGTGGTGCCTTTTTGATAAGTGGTTTTAATTTTGGAATAGGCTTTGCAACAGGCTTTGCAACAGGCTTTGGGGCAGGCTTGGCAACTGGCTTTGCTGCAAGCATTGGAGCTGCTTTTTTGACCTCTTTTTTGACCTCTCCCATTGTATAAAGTTCCTGTGTTTCTTTTTGAATGTGTAATTCAATATTTTTGAGCTCTTGCTTGACTGACAAAGTTCTTTCCTTCATTTGCTTGAGCATGTCTTGCTTTTTCTGAAAATCGTGCTTTTTGCTTTCGAGTTCAGCGGCCTTTGCGGCAAGAAGTTTTTCTCTTTCCTTTGCAGTTATTTTTGCCTTGAAAACCTTCTTCTTTTCGAGGGAAACCATCTTTGCAAGAACCGCGTTTAGGTTGTCTTCTAAGACAATGGCTTTTTTGATGAGCTTTGTGCCCTCGACATCCCTTCGAACTATTTCTTTTTCAAGCTCAATAAGCCTTTTTTGAATTGCATTTACAGCTTCAATCATGCAATCATACTCCTAAATCCTGTTCAAGCAACATAAGCTGTTTTTTTAGAGCAACCTGCCTTTTCTTGGCGTCTGCAAGCCTGCTTTTTTTTTCTTCAAACATTCTGGTTACATTTTCGAGGGAAGCGACCTTTTCTTTTAGAGCAGCCTGCTTCTTGGCGGCGCTTGCCTTTACAATTGCCAAAAGCGATTTTTCCTCTGCAAAGGTCTTTCTAAGAATAGAATTTAACGTTTTTTCAGCGGTTATTTTTTCATCAAGCTTTTGATTCAAAAGTTTTTCGTTGTTCAAAATTTTTTGGTGAACTGTCTCAAGATGCGCAGCCAACAAAACTGATTTTTTTTCAAGTTCTTCAAGACTTGCTTCTTTGACAACCGGCTTTGGTTTAACAGAAGATTTAACTGCCGCCTTTTTTGCCTTTGATGCTGATTTTTTATGAGGAGCCATTCTAATCTCTAATATTAGAGTTTTGTGATATAAAAAGTTATTCCTAACTATCGAGAAGAGGTATTAAAAAGGATTTTAACACAAGTTCTTCCGATGGTACACGACTTTACAGAGGGAAATGTTGGCAAAAGATTGGCATTGTTTGCCTTGCCAATAATTGCAGGCATGATGATGCAAACTGCCTACAATATCATTGATACAATCTTTATCGGCATGCTTGGTCCGCATGAGATTGCGGCTGTTTCCCTTACATTCCCTGTTGTCTTTATTTTCATTGCTGTTGCAAGCGGCATTGGAGTTGGAGCAAATGCATTGATTGCACAGGCCCTTGGAAGAAAGGAAGTGCATGAGGCAAACAATTTTGCAGAGCACGCTCTTTTTATCGGCACAGGAATGGGAATCGCTATTGCGATTTTGGGAATTTTGTTTTCACCCATTCTTTTTGTGCTAATGGGAGCAGACCAACAGATTTTACCGCTTGCAATTGAGTACAGTGTACCTATTTTTATCGGCCTGATTTTCATGTTTGCATGGTTTATTTCGGACTCTATTTTGAGAGCGCAGGGCAACAGCAAAATTCCAATGAGAAATCTGGCAATTTCTGTTGTAATCAATGTGGTGTTAGACCCAATTCTTATTTTTGGTTTGGGTCCGATTCCTGCCATGGGGTTGAGGGGGGCAGCCTATGCAACTGTTTTCTCAAGGATTCTTGCGGCATTATTGAATTTTTTCTACATTTACACTCCAAAATCTGTTATTTCTCTTTCTCTAAAGGAATTTAAGCCAAAGTTTGGCCATGTTAAAAAAATGCTGGCAATTGGATTGCCTGCGTCTGCCTCGCAGATGCTAACCGCTGGTGGTTTTATGTTTTTAATGGGAATTGTGGGAAGTTTTGGAAGCTTTGCAATTGCGGCCTTTGGAATCGGCCTTAGAATAAATTCTGTTGTGATAATGCCGATGGTTGCGATTTCAATGGCTGTAACAAGCTTTGTTGGGCAAAATGTTGGAGCCAAAAAGATTTGGCGAGCCAAAAGGGTTGCCTTGCTTGCAAGAAGGCTTACAATGGCTGTTTCAATAATTTTTGCCGCAGTTGTTTTGTCCTTTCCTGAACAAATTATGAGAATTTTTACCCAGGATCCGGAAGTTGTTGCAATTGGAAAAAGTTATCTCATGATTTCTCCTTTTGCCTACCTTATTTATGGGTCATATTTTGCTTTCTACGGCGCTTTCCACGGAACAGGAAAGACCTATTTTGTTCTGTTTACAAATGCAATTTATTGGATTGTTGCTGTTGCAACAGCATTCTTTTTGACACAAGTAATTGGAATTGAGGGAGCCTGGCTTGCGTTTGTGTTTGCGTCAGGAGCAGAAGGCATTCTTATTACTGCCTTGTTTTGGCTAAAACTTTGGAAGGGCCCTTTTAGTACAATGGCTGGAAAAAGTTCTGCTTAGATCTTTGCCCTTTTCTTTGAAAGTTCCCGTTCAAATTTTTCAAGGCTGTTTCTTACAGAGAAGGTATTTTTCTGCTTGCTTATTCTTTTGGCTTGTTGGCAGAGAAGGTCTGCGGCATGTTCTGCTCTTTTTACATCAATGTTTGAAGAAAGCTGAATTATTCCCGCACTGTAAGTTGTTGTAATTCTTTTTGAAGCAGATGCGTCAGGAAAGGCCTTCCACTTCTTTAGTTGGGATTGCCTTTCAGGTCCAAAGACAGAGGTCATAAAGGCTCTTGCATCCTTTGCTCCCAGCCTGAGATAAATTACAAATTCGTCTCCGCCAATGTGGCCTGCAAAGCCCTTTCTTCCAACAGCTCTTGCCAGTGCATTGGAGTAAGCTGTTAAAAGGCCAAGACCTCCTGCCTGCCTGCCAAAGCGTTTGTTAACCTGTTTGAGCTTGTCCATGTCAAGGTAGACAAGGCTGTGCTGCCCTTTTTTGTTTAAAGCCTGCCGCATTTTTTCAAAGAAAAACTGTCTGTTCAAAAGCCTTGTGAATTCAGGATCATGCATTGCAAGCCTGTTTTTCTGCCTTGACCTTTGGTCAATCAAAAAATTTGCCTTTCTTTCAAGGCTTCTTAATCTTGCAAGCTTGTCAGTAATTGTTTGCCTTGAAACAGACTTGTTTTGCACAAGTTTTCCCAATTCGCGTATTTCCCTGCGCATTAGTTTTGTTCTTGCAGTCCTAAGATTTTGAACTCCTTTTAAAAGTACAATTCCACTTTTTGGGGTCTTTGACTTTTTTCTTCCCTTCAAAGAATAGGGTTTTGTCAGAATTGGCTTTGGCATAAAAGAATTCGGTGTTCAAAGGATTTAAGGCTATCGTTTGTTTTAGCAAAAAGGCTTTAGTATAAGTTTGAACAACAAGGATAAAGAGGAGGAATAAATTTGGCTGAAAAAATAATTGGCGCTGACGAAATTGAAAAGGCTCTCGAAAAGATTTCTTCAAAGGATGCAAAGAAGGCAAGTGAAGGCCTTTTTGTTGCGGCAGGAATTGAGGCTGAAAGCATTGGCTTTTACACAATGCAGGCTGAAAAATTAAAGGGAGACCAAATGGAGTCTTTTTTTAAGTTTCTTGTAAAGCAAGAAAAAGGCCATCTTAATGCAATCAACAGTTTGAAGACTTCTCTTGAGAAAACAGGCAAGTGGATTGAGCCACAGCTTCCAAAACAGGCAAAGCCCGACATCTTTGCAAAAAAAGACTGGGACAAAGAAAGGCCAGAGGGCTTGACTGCAATTCTTTTTGCTTTATGGAAAGAAAAGCAGGCCCAGGAATTTTATTTGGGAATAGTTGAAAGGGTTGAAAGCAAGGAAGCAAAGCAGTTCTTCAACGCGCTTGCCAACTTTGAAAAAGGCCATGCAGAAATGCTTGCAGAGTATGCAGAGGAAAGCTATTTCACAGAAGAACTAATTATGGGCTAATTGCCAAAGCAGGTGATTACCAAATCTGCAATTTTCTTTTTCTTTTGCTCAAAACCTTGTCTGAGATTCTTCCAACAACGAGAACTATTAAGGCAATTATTGTTGCGGTAATTGCCAGAGAGTAATAGCCGAATCCTGTTGCCATTCCAATTCCTGCAAGAACCCAAAGGTCTGCTGCGGTTGTCAAGCCTTGAACCCTGTCTTTGTCCCTGAAAATGCTTCCTGCTGCAAGAAATCCAATTCCTGTTACAACTCCTGCAGCAATTCTTGAAGCATCAATAAAAGACGGATCTGTGCCTGCAAAAGACATTGACACAAGAGTAAAAAGAGCTGCTCCCATGCAAACAAGCACGTGAGTTCTGAAACCAGCTGGTTTGTCATGGATTTCCCTTTCAACGCCGATTAAGCCGCCGAGAATTGCGCTTATGACAAGCCTTTCAACCAAAAGCATTTCGATAATCATTCAAAAACAGTAAGTAAGAGGATATTAATAAAATTATTCCCTGAAAAAAAGTTTGCCTGCTCTCTGTTGCCTAAACAAAACCAGATTGAAAAAATACAGACTATTCAGGAGGCCTTAGCTGCTGCAACAAGCTCTTTGAGAGATTCAGCCTTTTCAAGAGCACTTACTTTTCTGGAATCGTTTTCAAAAAATTTGGTGGCCTGGACCTTTATCCTTCCAAAGTAGTCAATGCCAAATCTTTGGGAAAGCTCAAGGTATTTGGAGAAAGCCTTTCCTCTGGAAATTGACTTGTTTCCAAGAATCTCTGCAAAGAGCCCAGGGTTTCCAATGCAGCCTGTTCCAACCATTACTGCATCGCAGCCTGTTTTGTCAATCATTCTGTCAAAGCCCTTTTTTCCCCTTACGCCGCCATTGCCAATAACAGGAATGCCAAGCGCTTTCTTAATTCTCTTAATTGCAATAAAGTCAACAAATCCCTTGTTTTTCAGCTTGATGGGCCTTGCATGAACAGCAAGGGCAGAAACCCCTGCTTTCTCAAGCTGTTTTGCCAACTTGATTGTTTGCAGCATATTTTGGCTTGTCCTAATCTTGGCGGTTACAGGCTTTCCCAAATCAACCCAGGTCTTAATTATTTCACATGCCCTGGCAGGCCTCTTCAAAAGGGCAGAGCCAGCTCCCTGGTTAATTACATTGTCTGACGGGCATCCTAGATTAAGGTCCAAAATGGCAAATACGTCTTTTTCAATAAGAATTTCAGCCGCTTTCTTCATGCTTTCAGGCCTTGCACCAAAAATCTGCATTGCAAGAGGCCTGTCTTCCTTACAGGTTTGGGTAAGTCTTTGGGCAGAAAGGTTGTTTCTAATCAATGCCTCGCTGTTAATCATCTCAGAATAACATAAGGCTGCCCCCTGCTCCCTGCAAATAATCCTAAATGCAAGGTCTGTAATCCTGTACATCGGGGCAAGAACAAGCCTGTTCTTTATTCTGACATCACCAATCTCAAAAGCCATAATGGAATAAGGAGGGGGAAGGGATTTAATCTTGTTGTAGAAGGCTCTCAACAGAAATATGTTATGTAGAAGATGGTTTTGGGGCAATTTTGCGATGACTTTTTCGCCGGACAGAGTTTTTTCAGAACAGGGCATTTTTAGAAGAAATTCAGAGGAGGAGAAAATTTTGGAAAAAGGTCAAAAAAGGAGAAAAAATCGGAAAAATTTGTTTTTGAGAGAAAAAGGGTTTGGAGCAGGGAGAGGCCCTTTCTAAAAAGCAAGCAAACAAGCAGGAAAGACTTGAAAAACACCTCAAATGAAAAAGAAACAAAAAGCCCTTGAAAAGTTTTCTTTCCGAAAAATAGAGGAGGTAAAAAGTTAGCAAAACATACCATTTTTCGTCTTTTGACCTTTTGTGACGCGCAGTATGGGGGTTTTCGGGCAAAAAAGAGGGAAAAGAAAACTCTTGAATTTTTGGGGAAAATTTTTGGACAAAAAAGACCAGGCATCGTTATGTATAAAATGTGGTTTCTCTGGGTTTTTAATGGTTTGAGCCGATTTCGTGTTTTTGGGGAACAGTGGTTTTGTTTTAAAATGTTTTGCAATCTATATCGTTGAAGAGGTGTTTTTATTGAAAGTATCAGAATTAAAAGCAAGAGCAGCAGTGCCTGAAATTACCCTTGAAATTGTTAGTAAGGGAGAAGTCAGGGAATTTGCAAATGAAAGAGGATCAGGAAAAGTTTGTTCAACAGCAGCAAAGGACGAAGACGGAGAAGAGGTAACACTTTCTCTTTGGAATGAGCAAATTGACCAGGTCAAAGAAGGTCAGAAGGTAAAAGTTGAATCTGGCTGGTGCAGCGAATTCCAGGGACAAAAACAGGTTAGTACTGGAAAGTTCGGAAAAATGACTGTTTTGGAGTAAATCATTACTCCTTCTATTTCTTTTTTTTCAAAAAGCCTAAAGATGGCTATTTTTGGCTTTTTTTGAAAAGGTTGCTTGTTTTTTAGAAAAAAGAATTATTTTGCTTTTTTAGAAAATGCTTCTAGGAGTTTCAAAAGAGTAGTCTGATTCAACCAGTTTCTTGAAAGCGACTTCAACAGTCTTTTTGTTTACATATGGCTTGTGGTGCCTGAATCCACCGCCAAAAGAATGAGGAATGTGCATTAGTTCGTGAATAATGGTTTTTACTTGATCCTGTTTGCTTTGTTTGTTGAAATGCTCTGTTATTAGTTCTATTACATAATGTGGTTTTTGATTCATTCCAAGCTGCATTACTTTTCCCAAAGTATGAATTCTGGCAATTACTCTCTTTGTTTTGGTGCCAGAGCTTTCAACGCAGGAAATCCTGTCAAGGCATACATGGTCAAATCCAATTGCTTGGGAAATCTTCTTTGATTCCTCGGTCCAATAGTCTGAAAAAGAATAGCGCATGATTAAGGAAAAGTGAGAAAATAAGTTAAATATAGTTGTAAATTTACAGAATGCCTACAATTAGTGAATCAATAAATTCGGGGAAGAAGATTACAAGCAGGCTTAGCAATATGAGAATAAAGACCCCTTCGTCCAGCTTGTACCACATTATAAACATTGCCAAAATCGGGATTAGGAAAAGAGTCGGTGTCATTCCCGCTGTTGAAATAAAATATCCTGCGGCCATTCCAAGAACAAAGATCAAAACAAGCATTGTTCCAATCTTAGCTGCCAAAATAGGAATTGTGTTCAGTATTTTACTAAAAAATCTTGCAACAACTGACTTCATAATAAAGATGAGTTGCTTGAACTATTTAAAGTTGCTTTCCTGCCTTTGGGGTGGAAAAATGGTTGCACAATGCCCTTATTTTGCACAAATGACATTTTGGCTTTCTTGGAAGGCAGATGAGTTGCCCATATCTAACCATCAAATGGTTTAGTTCCAACCAGTTTCTTTTGGGAACAGTTTCCATCAAGGCAAACTCTGTTTGCGCTGGTGTTTTTGTGTTTACAAGGCCGATTCTGTTGCTTATCCTATGAACGTGAACGTCAACAGGCATTGCAGGTTTTTGAAAGGCATAAACAAGAACACAGTTTGCCGTTTTCCTTCCAACGCCTGGAAGGGACACAAGTTCAGGCAAATTGCTTGGAAGCTTTCCTTCAAACCTTTCAAGAAGCTGTTTGCTTATCTCCCTAATTCTTTTTGCTTTAACTTTGTAGAAACCAGCTGGTTTTACAAGGAGTTCAATGGCAGAAAGTTTTGCGGCAGAAAGCTTTTGGGCTGAATCAAATTTTTTAAAAAGTTGCTTTGCCACTTTAGCAGTATTTTCGTCGCGTGTCCGCTGGCTTAGCACGGTTGCAATTAGAACACGGAAGGGCTTGCTGCTTGAAACAGCAGCCGGCCTATCCGAGGCCTTTCTCATGGCTCTAAAAATTACTGGAATTTCCTTGCGCATTAAGAAAAGAATCCCTTCAATTAAACTGTTTTTATTGGACTGAAGTAAGCGTCCTTGCAATCGATTGTGCAAAATCGCCTACTGTACAAATCTGTTGGGTTCTCAATCTTTTTCCCGCAGTGCAGACAGCGCCAGGTTTTCTTCTCAGCAAAATTTGCTACACGTCTTTCAGTAGTTAATGTTAGCGACAAATCCCTCACCTCACATAATAGAGACAGGTAATACATTTAACTATATTTGTTTCAGAAAACAAACCCTGAAAAAAATAGAAAGTTGGGGAAAACAACCATTAGGCCGCTTCCCACAATAAAACAGGATTATTTTTTCTTTCCCTTAGATTCTTCTGCTTTAGGAGTTTCTTCTTTTTTATCCTCTTTAGCAGCGTCTTCTTTGGCAGGCTCTTCTTTGGCTTCTTCTTCAGCCGGGGCCTCTTTGGTCTTTTCTTCAGCAGCTTCTTCTTCATCAGGCTCTTCTTTGTCCTTTTCTTCAGCAGCTTCGTCGGATGGCTCTTCTGTTTTTTCTTCAGATACCTCTTCCTTTTCTTCAGCTGCGTCCTCAGTTGCTTCTGCTTTTTCCTCAGTTGCAGGAGCTGCGTCTGCTTCTCCAACAAGCGTGCCGAAAGCAACTTTGCCTCTGACTGCGTCAATTTTGACCTTTACTTTTTGCCCAGGTTTTGCACTTGGAACGATTACAACAAATCCCTTGATTTTACCGATTCCGTCTCCCTTTGCTCCTGTGGCCTCGATTTCAATATCGTATGTTTCTCCTTCGTTTACCGGCTTCTCGCCTTCAAACCTTTTCCTGTTATATCTACTATATGACATGAACTTTACCTCCAGTAATGAAATTGATGTCTTTACAAACAAGTGTTCCAGAATTAGTCTGTAACTAATTTCCATTCAGCCTGTTATGTAATTTGCCTTTTTCAAGGTAAAAAAGATACCCTTGCAATATTTTTTAAACAAATGCTAGGGGCTAAAATCTGGCGAAAGAGAAAAAAAAGCGCACCCTAAGACTCGATAACTATTATGTAGAACGGGTCTTAGAATTACTTTGATTCATTTGTTGCTTTTTCTTCTTCTTTCTTTTTTCTGTTAGCGCCAAAATTAGCGTATTTTCTGTACTTCTGCCTAGTCCATGCTGGCGGCTGCTTTTTTCTGAGCTTGAATTCCTCAGCAAGCAACTGTGCCCTCATAGCTTCGTCAATTTGCATATCCATCATTGTTCCACCTTCGTTTATTAAAAACAGATAAATTAGCTACTGCGTTATTTATACTTGTGTTAAACTCTTTAAAAACATATTGTTTTTTACTAATTACACTATGAAAACTGTAAAATTCATGTTTATAAAAGGCTCATTTTTCTTCATTATAGGGGTCATTTTAGCAACTCTTTTTGTTTGGAGCATGGTTGAGGGAGTCCTAAGCCATATGAGAGGTGGAGAATACACCCAATTTTACTACTTTGCGTCCTGGTTGGCTGGAATTGGAGCGTTAACCCTCTATATTCAGGCAAGGCAATTAATTCACTATGCATCTATTTCAGAGTAAAAAAAACGCTTTTGCTCTTTTCATTTTTAAGTTTCTATAGTGATTTTTCTTTTTAATTTAATTTTCTGTTTTTCAAAAAAATAGCAAAAATTAGAATGTAAAGTTTGCACTCTTAAAAAAGAAGGCATAACCATAAAACTTATTTTTTCTTGACTGCCTTCTTTTTCTTGCCTTCGGTTTTTGGTTCAGGGGCGTCTGGATCAGTGAGACTTGTCGGCTTTTTGAAGCCTTCGGCTTCCTCCCATTCCTGAATGTCTTCGTCGTCTAGGCCAAGCTGCGCAAGATGTTTCTCATGTTCTTTTGCATCAAGCTTGTTATACCAGTCCTGCCAAACCTTGTCCTCTGATTTTTCAATCTTCCCTTCTGGAACAGGTTTTTTCTTTGTGCTTCTAGGCATGAAAAAAAAGAGGGGGGCAAACATATTAAATATTACCGCAGACGAGCAGGCTAAGGCACAAGAAATAAAAAGAAGTTAAACCAAAGTAATGTCATGGATTATACTGCAAAACCCTCTGGAGAAAAACCAGCGCAAGGCAGGGACAAAGGTAAAGTATCCGATGCAGAAAATGAGAAGTGGGTAAAAAAGCTAAGGCAAGAGCTTGTAATAAGCGGTTATAGCCCGCAAACAATCAAAATGTACCTATGTTACTTCAACGAATTTAGAGGGTTTGTAAAGAAGCCTGTGGACTTTGTTGAAAGGGATGATATTGTTAGCTTTCTCGCAGAGAAAAAAGAAACGGGAAAGGTAAGCAATGCAACTCTTGCACTGGTCCACGCATCTCTTCATTATTTCTTCCACAATATCTTGAGGAAAAAAATTGTTGAAGACATTAAGATTGCAAAGAAGGCAAAAAAGCTTCCGACAGTTCTTTCAAAGGAAGAAGTAAGGGATTTGATAAAGGCTACGCCTCCAAAAAGAGATAGGTTAATTGTACAATTTCTTTACAGCTCTGGCTGCAGGGTAAGTGAATGTGTAAAGCTTAAGACAGAAAATGTTAATTTTAAGGAATTGATCGGCTCAATAAGAGGGGGGAAAGGAAACAAGGACAGGACAATAATTCTCTCAAAGGAATGGTCAAAAAGGGTAAAAAAATATATTGACAAAAAGAAGGTTAAGACTCCTTTTGTATTTAGTAAAAAAAATGGA
>JAFCCH010000033.1 GCA_017610265.1 Nitrososphaerota archaeon | reverse complement strand
CTTTTGTTTGTAATTGCGTTAATGATTATTGGAGCAGTTATTGAATCACTTGCAGCGATTACGTCAAGCTTTTTCTTAGATGACCTGATTGGAATAGTAATTGTTGGCATTTTTTGGAGTGTTTCACTTGCATACTCTGCAACTGCAATGGCATTGTATTATGCTGAAAAAAAGCTTGGCAAGTCAATCTAATTAGACCTTTTACAAGGCTTATTTTACCGTAAAAAAGCATTTAAACTAAATAGCCCTTTCTCTTATAGCAAAATGCCTTTTTTTTTTTTTTTGGTTTAATGGTAAAATTACAGAAACTTGTTTTAAGGAACTTCAAATCCTTTAAGAAAGCAGACATTCCGATAAGCAAGGGATTTACCGCAATCGTTGGAAGCAATGGATCAGGCAAAACCAATATTTTGGACGCACTGCTATTTGTTATGGGAACCTCAAGCATGAAAATGCTTAGGGCAAGCAAAATGGAAGAGCTTGTCAATAATAGTGCAGTTGAAAATTATGCCAAGGTAGACCTTCACTTTAAGGACAAGGACAGAAACTATGTTGTTCAAAGAATGATTGACAAGCAAGGAAAAGGAATTTACAGGCTTGACGGAAAAAGAAAAACAAGAAATGAGATTTTATCACTGTTTCAAGAGCTTGGCATCAGGCCAGACGGCCACAACATTGTGGTGCAGGGAGACACAACAATTCAAGAGCTTGGCATCAGGCCAGACGGCCACAACATTGTGGTGCAGGGAGACACAACAAGGGTTATTGAAATGAGCCCTATTGAACGAAGGCAGATTATTGACGAGCTCGCTGGTCTGCAGGAATTTGACGCAAAGAAAGAGGAAGCGTTGAAGGCACTGCAAAAGGTTGACAACAAGTTAAGGGACGCAGGCATTGTCATGCAGGAAAGGGAAAATTATCTGGAAGAACTGAGAAAGGACAAGGACGCTGCGTCAGAATTTGGAAATTTACAAAAGGAAAACAAAAGCATTAAAGCAACCATTTTGTTCTCAGAAATTGAATCAAACGAAAAGACCGAAGCAGAATGCAGGGAAAAACTTGAATCCATTGGAAAAGGAAGAAAGGAACTAGAGGAAACCATTGGAGAAAGCCTTTCCGAGAAAACAAAGCAACGAGAAAAAGCAGAAAAATTAAATGCAGAAATTCTTGCACAAAAGGAAAAAACTTACGCCACAGTTGGAGCCCAGCTAGAAGAAGCAAAGACAGGGAAGGCATTGTTGCATGAAAGAATTGAAAACAGGAAAAATTCAATTGAAAAAAGCAGGGCAAGGGCAGAAGAGCTTGAAGGAAAAGCCAAAAGAATTGACAAGGAAATAGAGGACCAGGAAGAAAGGGTTGAGGAAATTAATGCAGAGCTCTTGGAGCTTGAGAAAAGGATAAAAGAAGCCAGTGGAAAGAAAGAAGAGCTTCAAGCAGTTGCCGAGGAAAAGGAAGCAAAGCTAAGGGCAATGAATGACGAAACAGAGGCTTTGTCAAGCGAATTAAGTTCTTTGAACGAAAAAATGTTTGAAAACAAGTCATTGCTGCACAGTTCGCAAAAAGAGCTTGAACTCAAAAAAGAGTCCATGCGCGAAACAATGAAAGTTATTGAAGGATTAGATGAAAGGATTGAAGGCAAGGAAAAAAAGCAAAGCCTTCTTGTGCAAATTGAGAAAAAGTTTCCAACACTTGAGCAAAGCCTGCAAAAAGACAGGGAAGAAAGCGAAAAAGTTCTTGATTCTCTGAAGGAAGCAGAAGCCGAGAAAAAGAATCTGGCCGAAGGCATTGAAACCCTTGCAAAGGGCTTTGCAACATGCCCAATTTGTGACTCAGAGCTTACAAAAGAAAAGAAAAACACCCTTTCATTCAAGAAAGAGGAAAGGATGAAGGAGTTAATGCAAAGGGAGAACTCCCATAGGCAAAGAAGGAAAGATCTTGCAAAAAGAATTGAAGAAATGCAGAATGCAAAAGAAAAAAAAGCGCTTTTAGTGGTTGAAACAAATGATTTGAAAGAATTAAGGCAAAGCATTAAAGAAAACAAGGAAAAACTTGCAGGCCTAAAAAAATGGATTTCTGAAAACGAGTCAGGAAACCTGCAGAAAAAGGTTCAAGAGCTTGAAGAAAAAGCCAAATCAAAAAAGGAAATCTTCAAAAAGCAAAGGGAGAAAGCCCACGCATTCCAGGAAAGCGCTGGTTTAACAGCATTGCAGGACGCAATCTCTCAATTGAACACCCTTGAAAAAGACGCCCAAAGCCTTGAGCACGAAAAGGAAAGTTTACAAAAAAGCACTGCCGCACACCTTCAAAAGCAGAAAAAAGAGGCCCTTGAAGAAGCAAAAGACATTTCCGAGGAAAACAAAGGCCTTGACAAAAAGGTTGTTGAAGAAGCAAAAGATTTGCAGGAAGCAGACCTTAAGGTAGCCAAATTAGAGGCAAAGGTTTTGGTAGCCGAAAAAGAAGGCAAGCAAATGATTGAAGAAAAGGAAAAGCTTGACAAAAGCATTTTGAAAATAGAGGATAAAGTGAGGGACAAGCAGGCAAAGCAAAGAAGCCTTGGCCAGCAGGAAAACAATTTGATGATTGAGAAAAGCAAGAGAGAAGTAAGGCTTGCTGATTTAAAAGAGGAATTCCTCGACTTTAAGGAAATTGAAAGGATTAAAGAATTTGTATTAAAGGAATTGCAGGAAAGGCTAAAAGCAATAGACAAAAGGATTGAAGAGCTTGGAGCAATCAATATGAAGGCCCTTGCATCATTCAACCAGCTTGAAGCAGAAGTTATAGATGTAAGGAAAAAGGTTGAAAAGCTTGATGAGGAAAGATTAGCTGTTGTGGAAATGATTGAAAAGATTGACGTTAAGAGAACAAATGTTTTTATGGAGTGCTTTGATGAACTAAGCAAGAACTTTTCAAAGATGTTTAACACCTTGTTCAATGGAGAAGGAATACTTGAACTAAGCAACAAGGAAAAGCCATTGGAGGCAGGGCTCTTGATTCAGGCAAAGCACAAGGGCAACAACATCAAAAACATTGACTCAATGAGCGGCGGAGAAAAGACAATGACCGCTCTTGCATTCCTGTTTGCAATACAGGTTTACGAACCGGCGCCCTTCTATGTCTTTGACGAAGCAGATGCCGCACTGGACAAGGAAAACAGCATTAAGATGGCCAAAATTATTAAGGAAATTAGTTTGAAGAGCCAGTTTATTGCAATTACCCACAACGATCCGCTTGTACAAGAAGCCAACCAGATAATTGGCGTTGCAGTAAACAAGCAAAAAAGTAGTGTGATTGGACTAAAGCTGAGAGAAAAATTCTCAAACAATGAAGAAGCCTGAATTAGTTCTTAGAGATTAATTTTATTCTTAAAGCCTAAATTACTTCTTAAATTTAACTTACTTCTTTTTTTTGCCGCGCCTTTTTGACTTGGAAAAAAACTCTGCCAAGACCTTCTTTTTCTCAAGGGAAAGCTTTTGCTCTTCTTCGTCAACAAGGTGCTTTAGCAGGGCAATCTTTTTCTTGTAGAAAGTAAAATTGAGTGCATAGTCTTCGGGAGTAATTCTTTTCTTCTTAAGCTGAACTTTAAGGTCTCTTTGCGCCCTCTCAAATGCAACAATTTTGCTTTTGTTCAGGTCAAGCTCAACATAATCTGCACTAAGAGTCCTTCTTTCGGCCAAAACACGTGCAATCCTTTGCTGGATAGGCTTGTTCAAAACATCAAACTGGTCCTTTGAAATATAGCCCTTGTCAAACCTTTTTCTAAGCCTTCTTTGCTCAAAAAGAATTTCATCAAGCCTGTCCTCAAACGAAAACGGCTTGAGGATATGAACCTTTTTTCCTGCAGCAACGATTAAGACAAGCAAAACTGCCACAAGAAGCAAGAGCAATACAAACACGGTCAAAATAATGTCCTGCAAGTCAAGTGACTTAGCCTGCCAACCAGGGGTTATTTGAATAAAGCGATCCTGTGGCAAAGAAGACATATGGTCATAGCTTGCGTTTGCCGCGTCAAAGACTCCTTCTGCCAAAAAGGCAAGATCAATGCCACTTTGAGCACTGCTTAATGCAAAAGCAGTCTGTCCCTGTTCCTCGTAGAAGAGAGATCCATCCAAATAATACTTTGAGTGGTCAAGGTAAAGCCTTGCCCAAATAAAGTCATAACTGCTTTGAGCCATTTTGGCCTCAAGATTTTCAATTTTGCTGTTCAAAGCCTCCTGAAGCTCGTCAAGGCTTTTGTTCTTTGAGAAGGTTATTGAATTTGTTAAAGCAAGTGCAGAGGAAGCGTCAAACATTGCGGCATACATCCAGCCATTGCCTCTTGCAAGCTTTGCCCCCTCAATTCTTCGGCCAATGTCAAGAAAGTCTTCTTCCGACATTGTACTCAAACCATTTTCAGCATTTACGATATAGGAATCAACCCTGGTTGCAAGCCCTGAATCAGGAAGAACTGCCCTTGTGCCGTCCTTTGTAATTTCAAAAAAGTCCTTTGCAACAGTGTACCATGCAAGGGCATATTGGTAGTCCATTACTTGAACAATTCTTTCCTGATCAATTCCGTCCTCAACAATGATAATTATTTCCGCAGGCGCTTTAAGGCTGTCAACCTTGAGTTTTGCCCAGGTGAGCCTTTCCTTTGCTGAAACATGCCATTCAAAGTTTTCAACAGGAACATATCTGTTTAAGTCAAATGCAAAAGAGTTTATTTTTAGTTCTAAATCGGAAACCTTGTCGTCAAAGGCAGTTGAGCCCCTTGAAAGAATACCTGGATTTTCAGCAATGTCTGTTACAAACCTACTGTTAACAATTGCAAGGAAAGAAAAGTTTGCAGAGCTGTAAAGATAATTTTGTTCAAACAAAAGCTTGCTTTTCTCAAGGGTTTTTTCACTCTCGTTCAAATTTGAAAGCATTGCGTCAATCAAAGCAGGATCGTTCAAAAGAGTTCCTGACAAGGCGTTCTTTGCAGACCTGATTGAATCCTCTGCATTAGAAATATATTTTTCAGTCATTACCTTCATTGGCTTAAGGCTTTCGTCAAGAGGAATTGGTTTTGGAACAAAGTCAAGGGCAGACCCGTTTTCTGTGTTAACATCAATTTCAGAGGGATCCAAAAAAGCGTAATACAAAACATCGTCAATGTTGTTTACTTCAACAATCTTAAGGCCCCAGTTTGATTCAGCGTACTCAATCAGGTTTATTGAGGTTACTTCTCCGTCAACCTTTATGGTTTGCCTTGTTTCTCCTGGTGGAACCATAAAGATCTTTGTGCCAACCCTTGCAGCTTCCTTGGATTTCTCAAAGACTCCTCCAACAGGGCCGACTCCGCCTCCTGATGTAATTGTTCCGGTTATTCCAACATGGTCAGGAATTTCATTGTCTTGAAGCATTGAAATTGTAAGCAAAGTCATTGCCGCTCCGGCACTTGGGCCCTCTACAAGAGATGCTTCACTTTCAATTTCAAAAAAGTAATCAAAATCTGTTGCCTGAGAACTGTAGTCTCCTGCAATGTCAACAGCAATCTTTTCCGTTGTCTGCGTAGAGGTTCCAACAAGGGGTTCAACACTTGTCCAGATACGGCCTGTGCCTGGCTTTAGAGAAAGGGTTAATGAAGCAGAAATGGCGTTTCCGTTGTCTGTTACCGCAAAAACGTCCAATGACTGGGATGCCAGTGCGGCAAAAGAATTTGCCATAAAAAGCAGTACAAAAAATGCAACAATCGCTTTTCTCATATGGTTAATATAAGTAAATTTGGCTTTAAATAGCTTGCCCTGCCACTTGGCCGAGCTCTAAAAGTAGGTTAATTAGCGTAAAAAAAGAAAAGAAAAAGAAAGAGGGCTTCTAGCCAAACAGTCCAGCGAGGCCTTCAGCCGCTTCTTCCTCGGTCTTCTTTTCTTCTTGTTTTTCTTCTGTTTTTGCTGCTGGCTGTGCTTCGCCTGCTGCGACAGCTGGTGCTGCTGCAACTGCCTGCACTGCCGCGGCATTTGCGATTGCTTCATCTATATTTACGTCTTTCAATGATGCAACCAGGGCTTTTACCCTTGCACTATCTGGCTTTGCGCCTGCTGCTTCCAAAACTTTGGTTACTGCCGCGTCATTTACTTCTTTTCCGGCAGAATGCAACAAAAGCGCTGTGTAGACATATTCCATTTCTTTCCCTCCGTTTGAATTATGTAAGAATTACTCCTTTTTCTCAGCAGGTTCTTCTTTCTTTTCTTCTGCTGGTTCTTTTTTCTTTTCCTCTGGCTTGGCTTCTTCCGCAGGAGCTTCCTCTGCAGGTTTTGCTTTGTCTACAGGTTTTGCTTCTTCTGCTTCAGCCTTTGGTTCCTCTGCTTTTTCCTCTGCAGGAGCTTCTGGAACCTTTACCTTTAGAACATTTGCCTGGGCACTTGCCTTTGCAAGAACGTCTCCAACTGTTGCAGAATTGAGAATGTTTGCCTCAATCGCAACTGCTTTTGCGCCCCTGTATCCTTTTGTTATTAGGACAGGCATTGTTTCTTTTGTAGTGTAAGCAATTTCAATTGCAATATTAAATGCGTTTCTTGATGCAGTTGCAAAGTCTTGGAAGACCTGGTCTGCGTCAATGTCAAGAACATCAGCCAAATAAACCTGGCCTTTTTCAAGCCCTGCTGTTACTGAAAGCTTTACTTTTATTGGCTTTATATTAAGCTTTGAAAGGGCTCCTGCAACTCCTGCAGTGACAGGTTCGCCTTTTTTGGCTACTACTTTGTCTTCTGCAATGGAAATTGTTGGTCCCTGCATAATTGTCTTCAATCCAGCTGCTTTTAGGTCTGAAAGAGCTGGTCCTGGAGGCAATCCTGTGTCTCCTGCCGGAATTATAATGTCGTCCTGTGCAATTGACCCTTCTTTTGCAGGCATGCTAACGCTGTTTTTCTTAAGCACTGCATACAATTCAAATGGATTCATTTCGCTGAAAATAACTGCAATATTTCCTGTAACATGCTCGTCAAGGCCGCCAAGGTCAACTTTCGAGTCAACAAGGGCCTTTTTGACAATTCTTGTCTTGCTAACTTTTACAACTGCCTTCCCCTGAAGCTTTTTTCTAAGCTGTTTTGCAAGAGCGCCTGGAAAATTGTTCAATGAAGCAATTGCAATTACCGGATACTTTCCTGCAAGTTCCTGCAATTCTGCAAGCTGTGCAGCCTTCCATTTCTTAGTGTGTCCAGTCATTTAGACTCACCCTTTTTTGCTTCGGCTCCAAGCTTTACAGTTGGTCCCATTGATTCCTTTACAAAAACAGATTTTAGATTCTGCTGCTTTCTTGGAAGCTCTTTTACTACAGAGTCTTCGATAATCATTGCGTTTTCCATTAGTTGGTCGTCGGTCATTTTTTCGTTTCCGATTACAATCTGCACAAGTGGCATAAACTTTCCTTTCTTGTTGGTTACTCTTGTAACTGATCCCATCTGCTTAAGCATTTGTTCAACCATTGCCTTGTTTGGCTGAACCGGCTTTGGCATCTTGCCCTTTGTTGCAAGCTGCTGTCCCAAGTATTTTCCAACTGTTAGCATAACAGGCCCTTCTGCAAGAAGAACATCATATTCAACTGCGATTTGGGCAATTTCTTTTTTCTTTAGCTTGGCAATATCTGCCTCTGCAATAACCCTGTCAAAGTCTCCTTTAACAGATTCCATAAAGTCAATATCTTTTGCAAAAAGAAGTGTTTTTCCACCGCCCTTTTTTCCGGTGGCATGTGGCATTGTAACCTTTACGTCAACCTGGTTAATTGGCTTTTTTGTGTCAAGGCCTTTAAAGTTGATAATAAGTTCCACTGACTGAGTAAATTTTCGCGCCTTTGTATTTTCGCGCATTGTCTTTAAAGCTTGTAGAATATCTTTTTTTTGCATTTTGTTCAACCTCCCACAGTGCCTTTCCCGAAAAAAAGGATGTGGTTCAAGCGGAGTCAGAAATAGACTCTCTACTTAATATAAAAAACTTAAATGAAATCCTTAAAAAGGCTTGTTTTAAGCCTCTATTCCCATTAATCCTTGAGAATTGCGTCAAACTTGCCTTCGTTAATTTGCTTTATTGCTTCTCTTGCAGGTATGTCTTCAACCGTAACGCCCATGCTGTTGCATACCCCTATAATTTCCTTTGCCGCACTTTTCATCTTGTAAGATGCAAGCTTGTCAATTTTCATGTCAATAACCTTTTTGACCTGCTCCATTGTGATATTTCCCTTAATCTCAGTACTTGGATTGGAGCTTCCTTTATCAATAGCAATTTCCTTCTTAATCAAAGCACTTGTGGGGGGGCTTCCGACACTTATTTCAAAGGTCTTTGTTCCAACGTCAACGCTTACAACAACAGGAACCTTCATTCCTGCAAAACTTTTTGTTTTCTCATTAATTTGGGCAACGACTGCTCCAATGTCAACTCCCAAAGGGCCCAATGCTGGCCCCAAAGGTGCTCCTGCACTGGCTTTTCCGCCTTCAACCAAAACTTTTATATCAGTCATAAAAACAACTCTCCCAAATTCTCAATTTTATTCCTTAATTATTCTAATATGCTCTGCCTTAATCGTTACAGGAATCCTTACAGCTGCTTCCAAAAGCTCAACTGTAACCTCTTCCTTTGTTGGGTTAACCCTCATAACCTTTGCTTTTTCTCCCTTGAAGGGGCCAGCAATGAGTTCAACCTTTGCTCCCACAATAATTGACTGCATCAAAGGCTTTGATTCAAGCAAGCTGTTTAGCTCCTCAATCTTTACTGCGCCCTTTACAATGCCCTGCCCCTTAATATGAGGAGTGTTAGTAATTGATCTCCTAACAGTTAATTCGTCCTTTGCCTCAATAAGAACATATCCCTTAAGGCCAGGAATAACACTAATGCTGTAAATTGGAAGTTCCTCGTTTTTTATCCTGTTTGTGATAATGTCTACCACAAGAGACTCTTGTCCAACAGTTGTTCTAACCGGAAAAATCATTTTTTTCTCACCAAAATACTCCTTTTCTCAATATGCCTTAACAACATAAAAACAACAAAAAAGCGGGAAAAAAGATGTCTAAAATCCCTCTCTTTGTTGAATATCTTTAAACTGGGAAGGATTAAAAAGCTTTTTGTAGGGGCTTATCCGATTGGTGTAAAGGAAAAGAAAAGGTAAACAATATAGGCAATTACTGCAATTACCACAATTCCAACGCCTGTAACCTTAGCCATTGTCTGAAATTCGTTCCAATCAGGCTTTTTTGAAATAATAAGAACCCTCTTGCTGCTTGCAATAAAGCTTGCTATTCCATCTAAAAATTTAAAATCCATAATTAAATCACTTTAATCAATAAAGAAAATAGAAAAGAAAAAGGTTTTAAAGGCAGCTTTTTGGCCAATTTTTCGAATTCCCCAGTCCCAAAAGCTTTAATTAGTAGAAATCCAAGAATTAATTATGCCAGCACCAAAAAGAAAAACAACTAAATTTTCTTTTCCAGAAAAACAGAGAAGATACTTTGCCCGCTTCAAAAAAGGAAAAAGGCTGAAGTCACTTGCAGGCTTGTTAGAACAACCATTAAAATTTAGGACAAGCGACGGGCAAAAAGTTGTAATTTTAAAACATGGCTTTTCAAACATTTACCGTGGGCAAAAAGAAACAATGCCAAGGCCATTTGTAATTGCATTTGTAAACGGCAAAAAAATCTTCTTCTACAAAAGCAGCGGCGAGGTAAGTATGCTGCAAGGACAATGGTTTCCAACACAGGGACCGTCAGTAGTGCAGGGAAGTCATGGCCCATACGCCGGAATGATGAGCAAAATGAATGGCCATCCAGGATGGAAAAACAACAAGCCGGTAAACCCTGTGAAAATAAGCGACATTGGAAAAAACAGGAAAAGACCATACTTTCCAAAGGCAATAAGTGAAACAAGAAAACAAATTGAAAAAATGGAATCCCAGTTAGAGTTTCACTCTGACTGGGGCTTAAGGCATTACCTGCTTATCGCTAAAGCATTTGAAAAGGTGCCTTTTACAGGCAGAATAAAGCCGGCTTAAAAACAATTAGCCGGTGAAGTCAATTCCGAGGTCGATAGGTTCAGACAAATCAATCTTGTCAATGTCCTGCAGGTAAGGGAACTTTCCGCCTGCAATGACAACCATTGCCTGAATCTGGTTTCTTGGCAAGTTATCGTCAATCATTGCACCCCAAATAATGTGTGCATTGGCATGAATTTTGCTTGAAACAGTTTCAACAATCATCTCAGCTTCCCTAAGAGTCATGTCTGCTCCGCCAATAACGTTAACCAAAGCCCTGTTTGCCCCGCTGATGTCAACGTCAAGAAGAGGGCTAGTCAAAGCGTTTTCAACCGCTTCCAAAGCACGAGCTTCTCCCCTCTCATCTGTATGAGATTCACCCAATCCAATCATTGCGGCTCCGCCCCTTGAAAGGATTGTTTTCAGATCAGCATAATCAAGGTTAATCAAACCAGGCTTTGTAACCATTTCAGTAATTCCCTTAACAGCATTTGTCAAAACTTCGTCTGCAACCTTAAAGGCAGCATTGACCGGAAGGTCTGGTGCAATCTCAAGGATTTTGTCGTTTGGAATTACAATAACTGTATCACAGTTCTTTCTCAAAGCAGCAAGGCCTGTCAAAGCATTCTCCATTCTCTTTCTCCCCTCAACGGTAAAAGGAATGGTTACAACTCCAATGGTCAATGCCTTCATTTGCTTCCCCAATTCGGCAAGAAAAGGAGCAGCTCCTGTTCCAGTTCCTCCACCCATTCCACAGGTGATGAACAAAAGATCAGAATCTGCAAGAACATCACTTAATTCCTCAAGAGATTCTCTTGCAGCTTCTTCCCCAACTGAAGGGTCAGAACCTGATCCAAGCCCTCTTGTAAGCTTTCTTCCAATTAAAAGTTTTTTATCAGCAACAGCACTCAAAAGGTCCTGTGCATCTGTGTTAACCGCAAATGTTTCTGCACCTGCAATTCCAACCTCAGTCATTCTTTCAATAGTGTTGCAGCCTCCGCCGCCTACACCAACAACTCTAATTTTCGCTTTAGCAGTTTCAAGTAACCTAATCAAATCCTCATTATCATGAGTTGACTTAATAGGCTTTTTACTCTTAACAGGCGATCTCTTTGCCCGCTTAATTGCTCTCTTAACAACGCTTTCCAAAAAAGGCACCCCCGAATTATAAAAGACTAAAGTAATACCTATTGAAAACAAATTTAAAGCCTATGCAGTGAATTAAACATAATGAAAAAGCAAATATACATAATTCGGTTTTGACTAAAAATTTATGCAAAGGCTGCTGCAATCCAAAGGCCAAGATAATATGTCAGGCTGACAACCGCAACCGCAATTAACAAGTGTTCAAACACCACATTCATTGCATTCTTCTTTTGTGAAATTCCAATCCAGCTATCATAAGAAGCCCACCTACCACGCTTACAATAATTGCTGTTGACAAGTCAAGCAAAAGAACAGGCACAAGGAAAATTATTGCAAAAAAGAACTTTGCCAAAAAAGTAGCACCAGTAGTTGCCCAAACCTCTTTTGCAGAATGCCTTCCCTCGCTTTCTTCAGACATATGCATTGCAAGGGCGTCAGACAAGGCGTCTGCAACTGCAATGGTAATAATTGCTCCAATCACAACAAGCCTTGAATTAGTTCCAGTGTAAAGCCCAACCATTAATCCAAGGGTTGTAATAATGCTTGAGGCAAGGCCAAAGCCAATGCCTGACTTAATATGGTCAATCAATTCCATTCAAAGACTAAAAGGTTTTTTAGATATTTAAGGCTTGCCCAATAACCCCCCCCTTATGCCAAATGATTCCCAATCAAAAGCATTTGAAGACCCAATCAAAAGCATTTGAAACCCTAATCAAAAGACTTTTATTTAACCTTGAACTTTATACATTCAATGGCAAAAGCATTTGACCAAACAATGAAGGACATTAAAAGCCTTAAAATTCAGGGCAGCAGCAAGGTAAGAAAAGCCTCAGTCAATGCCTTAAAGCAATTTGTTTCAAAGAGCAGGGCAAAGACACTTGTTGCCTTTAGAAACGAGCTTCAAAACCACTGCCTTGCAATTCTGAAAACAAGGCCGACAGAGCCTGAAACAAGAACTGCTCTCAGAATTGTTCTCAAAGCAGGAAGCCTTCACAGCCGCGACTTCCAAGAGGTTAAAACACATGTCTTGAAAACAATTAAAGATTATGAAAAAGACAGAAAGGATGCCATGGAAAAGATTGCATTATACGGCAGCAGGCTAATTCAAAAAGGCGACACAGTAATGACCCACTGCCATTCAAACACAGTTGAAGAAATTCTGAAAAAAGCCAAGAAAAAAATTGAAATGGTTTACTGTACTGAGACAAGGCCAAGATTTCAGGGAAGGATAACAGCAGAAAACCTTGCAAAGGCAGGTATTCCTGTAACCCTTATTGTTGACGGTGCAGCTGACAGATATATGCATCCTGTTGACAAGGTCTTTGTTGGTTGCGACGCTGTCTTAAGCGATGGCTCTGTTGTAAACAAGATTGGCACAAACCATATTGCCCAGTCTGCAAAAAAGCATCATAATCCTTTCTTTGTATGCACTTCATCCCACTGCTTTGATCCTGCTACATATTTTGGCTTTGAGGAAAAGATTGAGGAAAGAGACTATGGTGAGGTTTGGGACAAGCCACCCAAAAAGGTTAAGATTAGAAATCCTGCATTTGACATTACCGACGCATTCTATGTCCAAAGTATCATAACAGAAATCGGCGTCTTTGACCCTGAAAACTTTGCATTGGAAATGTACAACCTGTTAGAGCTTGGCACAAGGCAGGAACCGTTTATGGGCCTATTAAATTCTCTGCGAAAGAAACAAGGCAAGTAAGACCCTCTCTGCAGCCAACCACTTTACTTAGCCAAGCCAACTAATTTACCTGGCCAAAGCAACTGATTTACTTAACCAAACTAACTAATTTACCCAAACCAGCCGTTCCAGATTGCCCTTGCATTAAAAACAACTGGCAAATTAGTGCAGCTGCTGTCACAGCTTCCATCATTATTGCACACGTCAAGAGTATTACCATCTGCATCGTCACATTCGCCGTCACTTGAACAAACGATACTGCATTCTTCCACAGGTGGCTCCTCAACAGGAGACTCTTCCACAGGAGGTTCTTCCACAGAAGGTTCCTCCACAGAAGGCTCTTCCGCAAGTGGTTCCTCCACTGGTGATTCTTCCACAGGAGGCTCTTCCACAGAAAGCTCTTCAACTTGTGGTTCCTCAACAGGAGGCTCTTCCACAGGCGTTTTCTTAGGCTTACCTTCACACCAACTATAACTGCGGTCCTTTGAGCAAAGTTCTTGCTTCAAAGCATTATTCTGTTCGTCCAGGGCCTTGACTGCTTCTGTGAGCATTGTTATTGTTGCTCCAAGGTCACGGCCTGTTGTTGCTTCGTCTATTTCTGTTTCGCCTGATGATTCTGTTACTGCACTTGTTGTCATTGCCGTTGCCTTCATTGGATCGCCTCTTTGGTCTGCCTTGCTTTCTTTCCCTGGTTTTGTGTAAGGCAGTTTTACTCTTGTGAATTCCGGCAGGCTACTGTGAACAAGTTCTCCATCTGAACCTGTTTCAACCAAAAGCAATTGTTTAAGTGCTTCCTGGCTGCTTCCTTCCCATCCTGGCGTATGATCTACATGGCTTGAAGCAAATGACGTGCCTGTTATCATTAAGTTTCCAAGGAAGTTGCTGTCCCCTGTTACGTTTATGCTTCCCGCTACATCTAATTCCACAGTTGGTGTTGCATTTGAGCCAATTCTTACATTTCCATTACTTCCTCCTAAATAAATATTCCCTGCGGTGGCAACTGGTCTTCCTTTTGGTCCTGCATTAATGTTTACATCTCCTCCACTTCCACCTGAGCCCCCTGTTAGTCCTCCTTGTCCTGCTTCTATGCTTATGTTTCCACCGTCTCCTGCTGGTGGTGCTGATGGACTAGTGCTTCCTTGTCCTGCTTTTAGTTCTATCCCTTGTCCTTTGTAAGCAGTTATACTTACTACTTTTTCCCCTCCAATCACCTGGAAAACAAAACCGCTACTGAAGCTTTCCTGTTCAGGGCCTGTAATTGAAACCTTCCCCTGATCTACAAACAAGTAATTACTTACACCAACATTCACAAAGTTGCCATCACCCAAAACATTAAGGTCTTGAACAAGCACAGAGTTGGCATTGTAGTTTGTCAAGTCTTTTCCTAGGCAGACACTTGCTTCTGCAAGGCTTTGAACATTGTAACCCAAAGCAACTGCTCCAGTTCCTGTTGCAGCAAGATTTGCATCAGAATAACCCATTGCTACGCTTCCACCACCTAATGATTGAATGCTTCCAGCTTTTCCATATCCAAAAGCAAAACTTCCGTTTGCACTTGACTCTAAAAACTCTTCATTGGCTCCTCCATATACATAGCCTCCTGCAAATGAACCAGTGCCACTTGAAAGAATATTGCCAGCGTTTCCTACCATAAGTGCATAGCCCATTGCAACAGAACCAGTGCCTGATGCAATTAGTGTTCCCATATCAATGTAGCCAATAGACGTACTTCCTGCTCCACTTGCTATTGTGCCTTTTCCCATTGCAGTACTTGGTCCTCCACTTGCTGTTGTGTCATAACCTGTTGCTATACTATAACTTCCACTTGCTGTTGTTCCGTTTCCTGTTGCAAAGCTATCTACTCCAGAAGCAGTTGTGCTATCACCCATTGCTGTGCTTCCAACTCCACTTGCTATTGTTCCATCTCCTGAAGCAAAGCTTCCTTGGCCTGTTGCGTTTGTATCATAACCTAATGCAACTGCTCCGTTTCCAAATGCTTTTGTGTTGTATCCAATTGAAACTGCTCCATTTCCATTTGCTCGTAGTATATTTCCACTCGCATATCCCATTGCTATGCTTCCACTACCCAAAGACTCAAGATAACCTGCTTGATTTGATCCCATTGCTATTGAACCGTTGTTACTGGCTTTTATTTCTCCAGAATTAACTACATTTCCCATTGCTACAGAACCATTACCAGTTGCACTAATATTAATGTCGCCACTCATGATTGATTCTACTCTTCCATATGCAAAACTACCAACGCCTGTTGCTTCAATACCTGCTTCTCTTGAAACTCCAAGCACGCTTCCTCCTGCAAATGAACCAAAACCACTTGAAACAATTGCAGCCCAACCGCCAGCACCAGCAGTATACCCTGTTGCTACACTACCATTGTTTGTTGCAGTTATTTCTCCATGCTGTCTTTGTCCAGTAACAAAGCTTCCGTCTCCACTTGCAACTGTGTCTTGACCTATTGCCATACTTGTTGTTCCACTTGCTGTTGTTCCTAAACCTAATGCTACTGCGTTTGTTCCGCTTGCACTTGTTGCAGCTGTTGAAACAAACTTTGCTCCAGTAACAGTTCCCAAACCATAAATGTTGTTTGAAACTCCAATGTTTGTAAAGTTGCTGTCACCTGTGGCTTGCAAGCTGCCATTTATGTCTAATGCTACTGTTGGAGATGAACTTATACCCAAACCTATTCCAACAAAACCACCACTTTTAGCTAGTATAATGTTTCCAAAGACACCGTTTGAACTGCTACCTGTTCCTCCTGATCCTGTTGTTAGTTCAATGTCTCCACCGTCTCCACCTGCATTTGTTATTCCACCCATTGCAAAACCGCCTATTCCAGTAGTAATACTAAACAAACCACCGTCTCCCCCTAAATCAATCATTCCTGTATTAGCACTTCCACCTTTTCCTGTTATTAGTTCCATGCTTCCACCAGTTCCACCAAATATCTCTCCAGAATAAATTATAGTATTAGTACCTCCTGGTCCTGATGCTATTCTTACACTTCCTCCTGTTCCTGCATTAGGTACTAAACTTGGACCTCCTACTCCTCCGTTCACGTCTAAAACCCTTGCGGCATCTTTTCCTGCAATAAGACTTGGTTGGCCATTTATCTTTATTGATCCGGCAATATTCAAGTCGCTTCCAATCTCAAGAGGGCTGCCACCAAACAAAGTTCCACTTATCCCTATATTTACAAAGTTTGCATCTGTTCCAAGAGTTACTCCTGAAACTGTCATGTCTCCTAAAACATTCAGGTCGTTTACCAGCACACTGTTAGCATTGTAATTAATTAAATCTTTTCCTAAAGTAACTGATGCTTCTGCAAGGCTTTGAACACTGTAGCCAAGTGCTATGCTTCCTTTTCCTATTGCTGAAAGGTTGCTGTCACTGTAACCCATTGCCACACTTCCTTGCCCTGTTGAATGAATGCTTCCGCTTGTAACAACAACATATCCTATTGCAGTGGAAGCATCTCCGCTTGCATGTATGTTCGAGGTAACTGGCCCTGTTGTATATCCTCTTGCATATGAAGAAATGCCTGATGCATCAATACTTCCCATCATTGCTGATTCAAAACCAGCTGATGAGCTTGCATACCCACTTGCTATTGTACCTTGACCTGTTGCTGTGCTTGCGGTTCCACTTGCATTTGTTCCATTTCCCATTGCAATACCTTGTGTCCCGCTTGCTGTTGTTGCTGCTCCAAGTGCTACTGCGTCTGCTCCACTTGCTGTTCCTGTAATACTTTGAAATTTGTCTGCCTGAATTACTGTGCTGCTGTCGCCATACAAATTCCCTGACAAACCAACGTTTGCAAAGTTGCTATCGCCTGCTGTATTTATTCCTCCATCTGAGCCAATCGTGAAATTTGCATCTGCAAAGCTTGCGCTTCCGTTTGTAAAATTAACCCAAGCGAAGCCTGTGTCAGTATTTGTACTTTGAGTATTATCATTCCATACATATTGATAATTGATATTTGTATGAGTAACACCCATTAATGTATCTCCTCCGCCTGCTCCTCTATTAGAATTCCATTCAATAAGTCCCCCCC
>JAFCCH010000032.1 GCA_017610265.1 Nitrososphaerota archaeon | reverse complement strand
AAATGGCAAAAATAATTGGAATTGACTTAGGAACATCAAATTCGGCAGCAGCTTTCCTGGAAGCAGGCAAGCCAAGGATTATCGCAAGTGCAGAGGGTGCAAGCGTTTACGGGAAAGCATTCCCTTCATATGTTGCATTTACAAAAGAAGGGCAAGTTCTTGTCGGAGAGCCGGCAAAAAGGCAGGCAGTAAGCAATCCTGAAAACACTTTTACAGCATTTAAGAGAAAGATGGGCACAGGCTTCAAATACAAGGCACGGGAAAAAGAATATACCCCACAGCAGCTTAGTGCATTTGTTTTGCAGAAAATTAAGAAAGACGCAGAAGAATTTTTGGGAGACAAAGTTGAAAAGGCAGTTATTACAGTGCCGGCATATTTTGACGACAACCAAAGGCAGGCGACAAAAGACGCAGGGCAAATTGCAGGCCTTGAAGTTGTAAGAATTGTCAACGAGCCAACAGCAGCCTCACTTGCATACGGCCTTGACAAAAAGACAAAAGAACAAAAAATCCTTGTCTTTGACCTCGGAGGCGGAACTTTAGATGTTACAGTAATGGAGTTCGGCGACGGAATTTTCGAAGTTAAATCAACAAGCGGAGACACACAGCTTGGCGGAACAGACATGGACCAGTTAATAGTCGATTATATTGTTGCAGAATTTAAGAAAGAACAGGCAGTAGACCTAACAAAAGATCCAATGGCAGTGCAAAGGTTAAAAGAAGCCGCTGAAAAGGCAAAAATTGAACTTTCAACAGTTGTTGAAACAGAAATAAATTTACCATACATTACCGCAGACAAGGAAGGGCCAAAGCACCTCACAATGAAAATAAAGAGGGCCAAGTTAGAGCAATTGATTGAGCCGATTGTGCACAAGTGCGAAAAGCCAATTCAACAGGCTTTAGCAGACGCAAAAGTACAGCCTGCAGACATAAACAATATTGTAATGGTTGGCGGACCAACAAGAATGCCAATTGTGAAAAATTTTGTTGAAAAGGTTGTTGGAAACAAGGTTGAAAGAGGAGTTGACCCAATGGAATGTGTTGCAATGGGAGCAGCAGTCCAGGCAGGGGTCCTAAGTGGCGAAGTAAAAGATGTTTTGCTTCTAGACGTAACTCCCTTAACATTGGGAATTGAAACACTTGGAGGAATTAGAACAGGTTTAATTGCAAGAAATACAACAATCCCAACAAAGAAAAGCCAGGTTTTCTCAACAGCAGCAGACAACCAGCCGGCAGTTGATATTCATGTCCTGCAAGGAGAAAGGGAAATGGCTGCAGGAAACAAAAGCTTGGGAAGATTCCAGTTAGTTGGACTTCCGCCTGCTCCAAGAGGAGTTCCACAGATTGAAGTAACCTTTGACATTGACGCAAACGGAATTGTGCAGGTAAAGGCAAAGGATCTTGGAACAGGAAAAGAGCAAAGCATCAAAATTGTTGCATCACAAAAGCTTAAGGAAGAAGACATTGAAAAAATGCAGAAGGAAGCAGAAAAGTTTGCCGAGGAAGACAAAAAAATGAAGGAAGAAATTGAAGTAGTCAACCAGGCAGATGCTTTAACCTACTCAACCGAAAAAATGCTTGAAGAAATGAAGGACAAAGTTGACAAGGCAAAGCTTGAAGGCATTAAAAAGCACAACGACGAACTGAAAGAACTTTTGGGAAAAGAGCCAAAGGACATTGCTGCATTGAAAATAAAATCGGAGGAAATGAGCAAAGAAATGCAGGCAATTGGCACCGAGATCTACCAAAAAGCCCAGCAGGCACAGCAAGCTGCAGGCCAACAGGGAGAAAAGAAAGAGCCAAAAAAAGAGAAGAAAGACGAAAAAGTCGTTGACGCAGATTACGAGGTAAAGGAAGAGGACGAAAAGAAGAAATAGCCCTCTTTTTAATTTCTTTTTTTAATCAATCATTAACTGATTTCAATGGCCGAAAAGCAAGACTACTATGACATATTAGGTCTCAATAAAGGGGCTTCTGTAAATGAGGTAAAGGCAGCCTACAAAAAGCTTGCCAAAAAATACCATCCTGACTTGAACAAGGACGCCGGGGCAGAAAACAAATTTAAGGAACTTCTTGAAGCTTATCAAGTTCTGTCAGACCCGCAAAAGAAATCAAACTATGATCAATTTGGACACGCAGCTGAAGGCTTCCAGGGATTCCAAGGATTCAGGGGCTTTGGTGGAACAAGAGGATTTGACTTTGATTTTGGAGACATTTTTGGAGGCTCGGGCGGAGGAAGCTTTGGCGGCATTGACGAAATATTAAGACAGGCCTTTGGCGGAAGGGCAAGGGGCCCTGCAAGAGGAGCAAACCTTAGAATTGACGTAAATTTAAGTTTTGAAGAAGCAGTTTTTGGAACAGAGAAAACAGTTCACATTACTAGAATTGAAGAATGTAAAACATGCAAGGGCAAAGGAGGCAGCGGAGAAGAAAGCTGCAGCCAATGCCATGGCAAAGGAGTTTTTATTCAGACAAAGAGAACGCCCTTTGGAGTCTTTCAAACGCAAAGCACTTGCCCGAAATGTGCAGGAAGCGGAAAGACTTTGAAAAACGTTTGCAAGAAATGCGATGGAAGGGGCAGAAAAAAAGCCAGGAAAGAAATTAGGGTTAAGATTCCTGCAGGAATAAATTCAGGCAACCATTTGAGAATGCATGGAGAGGGAAATGCAGGAATGAGAGGTGGCCCGGACGGAGACCTTTTTGTTGTTGCATTTGTTGAAGACGACGAAGTCTTCAAAAGAGACGGCTTTGACCTTTATGCAGAAATGCCTATTTCGTTTGCAGAGGCAGCCATGGGAACAAATTTGGAAGCCCCAATCCTTAAGGGAGAAGCTGTAATAAAAATTCCGGCAGGAACCCAGACAGGTACAATCTTTAGGCTGAAAGGAAAAGGCGTTAAAAAATTGGGCGAGTCAAGCCATGGAGACGAATATGTAAAAGTAATTGTCCAAACTCCGAAGAAGATGTCAAAAAAGCAAAAGACGCTGTTTGAAGAAATTGCCAAAGAAGAAGGCTTGCAAAAAGAGCGAAGGGGCTTTTTTGAAAGGCTGAAAAAGAAATTCGATTAATGTTCAAAGAAAATTTCTAGCAGAAACTAAAGAGTGTTTCTTCCACTTTTTCTAAACTCAAAATAGGAGTAGGCAAAAAGCCCGATTGCCGAAAGGACGGCAAAGCCCACTGAAACAAAAACTGTTGACTCTGGAAAAGGCAGGCTGAACAAGGTCATAAAGCCTGTTAGAATAAACAGCTTTCCTCCAAGAACATGTGTCTTTTTCCAAACAGCGTCGTTTGCAAGAGTCCAAGGAGTTCTAATGCCTACAAAAAAGTTTCTCTTAAAGGAAGGCATGAAAATGCCAATGCTGATGAAAAGGAATGCAAGCGGAATTGCAAAAAGCTGGGACATGTTAAAGTTATAGCCAAAGTTTGGCAAAAGACTGATTACAAAGAAAATGAGGAAAAAGATTTGCAGTGCAAAACCAAGGCCCCAGAACTTGTTTTCAAAGGCAGCCATGTTTTTTTTAAAAACGGCTATTTTTGGAATTACCCAAAATAAGGCAAGAGTAAAAATCATTATTGCAGGAAACAAAAAAGCTCCTTGTACAGGAGAACCCCATCCGTCAGCCGCTCCGCCCGCACCCCAATGGGTTGGAACTGAAGCAGGAAGCATTGGAAAGACTGCAAATGCGACAATTATTGCAAGTGCAACTGTTGCAATGCTAGCTGTTTTAAAAAAGCCCATACAAGAAGAAATAGCCTCTTTTCACTATTTATTTCTTTCCATTTACCCCAAGGGTTTGATTTAAATTAATGTTTATTCACATTTTTTCTAAAGGTGTTTTGTATCGTTCTACAAAAAATTAAATGAAATTTGTTCTTTTTCTTTGAAAAATCCAGTTAGGGAAAGGGAAAAGGTGTTCTAGTTATGGCATTGGATTTGCACGAAAACGAAAAAAAGTGGCAACAGTACTGGGAAAAGAATTCCATTTACAAATTTGACAGGAAAAGCAAAAAGCCTGTTTATTCCATTGACACCCCGCCACCAACTGTTTCAGGCACAATGCATATGGGACATGCCTTTGCCTTCTCACAACAAGACTTTATTGCGCGTTATAAGAAAATGCGCGGATTCAATGTCTTTCACCCAATAGGCTTTGACAATAATGGATTGGCAACAGCTTTAATGGTTGAAAAGAAAAAGAAAATTAAGTCAAAGAATTTTTCAAGGGAAGAATTCATCAAAATCGTTTTGGAAGGAACCCTTGAAGAAGAAAAGAAAATGATTGCAGCCTTCAAAAGCATTGGAATCAGTTTTGACTGGACTCTTTTATACAGGACAATTGACAAGCTTGCAAGAAAAACTGCACAGCACAGCTTCCTCGATTTAAACAGGCAGGAAAGGCTTTACAGAAAAGATGCGCCAACCATGTGGTGCCCAAACTGTGAAACAGCCGTTGCACAAGCAGAATTAGAAGACAAGGAAATTGCAAGCACCTTCAACAACATTGTTTTTAAGACAGAAAAAGGAAAGGAAATAATTATTGCAACCACAAGGCCGGAACTCTTGCCTGCGTGTGTTGCGGTCTTTGTGCATCCAACAGATGGGAGATACAAAGACCTTGTTGGAAAGAAATTGAAAGTTCCGTTATTTGACTTGTGGGTTCCTGTCAAAGAAGATCCAAGGGCAGACCCTGAAAAAGGAACCGGAATTGTTATGTGCTGCACTTTCGGAGACCAGACAGACATGGAATGGTATTATGCCCACAACCTCCCGTTAAGAATGGCGATTACAAAAGACGGAAGGCTAAACGAACTTGGAGAAAAATACAGGGGACAAAAGATTGTAAATGCCAGAAAAGAAATTATTGAGGACTTGAAAAAAGAAGGGCTCTTGAAAGAACAAAAGCCAATAAAGCACGATGTAAACGTGCACGAAAGATGCAAGACAGAAATAGAAATTCTTCCAAGCAAGCAATGGTTTGTAAAATACCTTGATTTGAAAGACGAGTTTATTGTAAAGGCAGAAGCCCTGCAATGGGTTCCTCCTTTTATGAAGGCAAGATATGACAACTGGATTAATGGTTTACAATGGGACTGGAGTATTTCAAGGCAAAGGCATTATGGTGTGCCCTTCCCTGTCTGGTACTGCAAAAAATGCGGCGAAATAATTATTGCAGAAGAAAAGGATTTGCCGGTTGACCCACTAAAAGACAAGCCAAAGAAGAAATGCAAATGCGGTTCAAACGAATTTATTGGAGAAAAAGACACTTTGGATACCTGGTTTACGTCATCTCTTACCCCTCAGATTAACTGCAGGTGGGTTGAAGACAAGGCATTTTTTGAGAAAATGTTTCCAATGGACTTAAGGCCACAGGGTCACGATATTATTGCTTTGTGGGCATTTAACACAGTTGTAAAGGCTTTATTCCACCAGCAAAAACTTCCCTGGAAAACCATTACAATTAACGGCTGGGCACTTGACCCAAAAGGCAAAAAGATGTCAAAGAGCCTGGGAAATGTTGTAAGGCCGGAAGAAATGATTGACAAATACTGCGCTGACGCTTTAAGATATTGGGCAGGCCTGCCTGTTCTTGGAGAAGACGTGCCATTCATGGAAAAGGAAATGGTTTCAGGCAGGAAATTTGTTACAAAATTAATTAACGCAAGCAGATTTGTCATAATGGCAACCAAGGACATTAAGGTTGGAAAAATTGACAAGAAAAAGCTTTTGCCTGAAGACAAGGCAATTTTATTTGACAAATATGAGTTTAGCAAGGCACTGAACCCAACCAGAAACTTTTTCTGGCTTGAATTTGCAGACTTCTACATTGAAGAAGTAAAATCAAGAGTTTACAATGACAAAGGATCTTCAGGCAAAGTTGCAGCAGCAGTCTTACACGAAATTGCCTGGAAAACGCTTTTGCTACTCTCCCCGTTTTTGTCATATGCAACAGAGGAAATTGCACAAACTCAGTTTAAGTCAAGGCTTAAGGAAAAAAGCATTCATTTAGAGAGTTGGCCTGAGGCAGACACAAGCCTTATTGACGAAGAAGCTGAAAAAATTGGAGATGCAATCAACAAGGTTGTTGCAGAAATGAGAAAAAAGAAAACCGAGGCAAGAAAGCCATTGAATGCACCGGTCAAAAAGGCAGTTGTTAAAATTGAGGATCCAAAAGTTCTCAAAGAAGTGGAAGACGTTATCAAAAGAACAATGTCTGTTAAAAACCTTGAAGTAAAGAAAGATAAGGAATTTTCAGTAAAAATTGAATTCTAAAAACTGATTTTTATGAAGCTGATTAGGCAAGGGGCAGAGGCAAAACTTTTTGAAACAAAGTTTGACGAGAAAAAGGCTTTGTCAAAACAACGGGTTCCAAAAGAATACAGATGCGAGCAGCTGGACAACAAAATAAGAAGTGCAAGAACAGCCAAAGAAGCAAGAATGATGAGCAAGGCAAGAGCCCTTGGTATAAAGACACCGATTGTTTTTGACATTGATTCAAAGAAGAAAGAAATTGTAATGGAGCTAATTGAGGGCCCAAGGCTGAAAGACAAGCTTGACAAGAAGAATTTGGCTTTGTGCAGGCAAGTAGGAGAAAACATTGCAGTATTGCACGAAGGAAACTTAATTCACGGAGACCTTACAACAAGCAATATTCTCGTAAAAGGAAAGGACATTTATTTCATTGATTTTGGTCTTGCAAAAACCTCTGGAAAAGCAGAGGACAAAGCAGTTGACCTCCTTGTTTTCAGAAAAACCTTTGAGGCAACCCACGTGGAATTAATGCCAAAGGGGTGGGAATTAATCCTTGAAGGATATCTTGCAAAAGGCGGAAAGAAGGAAGTAATCACGCAAATGCAGAAGGTAGAGGCAAGAGTAAGGTATCATTAACTGTCACGCTCGGCTGGTGCAAATACAGGTGTTTTGCACCTAAACAAGTTCGCTAACGTTCGCCAAAGTTTCCTTTTTAAACCTTTTCAAAGGAAAATTACTTACAATTTTTGAATGACTCTTTCCTGTGCCGGTATAGGGCGGGAAGGTAGCCAGTTTGTAATTGGTGATTTTATTATGGTGGAAAAAGCTGAAGAAAAAAAGCCAGTAAAGGCAGAAGAAAAAGCTAGTCCAAAGGCCGAAAAAGAAGAAGCCAAGGAAGAAAAGCCTGCTGAGGAAAAAGCCACAAAAGCAGAAGAAAAGGTTTCTGAGGAAAAGGAAGAAAAGCCTGCTGAAGCTGCCAAAGAAGTAGCTCCTGTTGAAAAAAGAGAGCACAAGGAACCAGCCCACAAGCCAAGGCCTAGCGAAAAGCCAAAGAGGGGAAAGCACCCAAAAAAGACAGATTTTGTCGAATTAAAGCCAGCTGAGTTAACAGAGGCAATTGTTCACCTTGCAAACGAGGGACACACTGCTGCAGAAATCGGAATGATTTTGAGAGACCAGTACGGCATTCCAAAGGTAAGCAAGGTAACAGGCAAAAAGCTTGGAGCAATTCTTGCAGAAAACAAGCTAACTGGAGCAGTTCCAGAAGATTTAATGAACCTTATCAGAAAAAGTGTTACTCTAAGGGAACACTTGGCAAAGAACAAAAAAGACATGTCTGCAAAAAGAGGTTTGATGCTTACAGTTTCAAAGATTAGGGCAATTGAAAAGTATTACAAGAAAAAGGGCAAGCTCCCACTTAAGTGGAGGTATAGTCCTGAAACAGCTGCATTGCTTGCAAAGTAGGTATCTTGAATGGATTATGATTTAATTTTCTCAAAGAAGGGAAAAGAAATTTTTTCAGAAAAAGGAAATTTGAATTTGGAAGAATTGGTTAAAAAGATTGATTCAATGATTGTAAAAGAAAAGTGATATTATGGCAGACAAAGGCGAAAAGAAAAAGGCTCCACAAAAGAGCGGAAAAGGAAGGTCTGGAAAAAAAGGCCGAACTGTTGACAAGTGGAAGAAAAAGCAATGGTACAACATTGTTGCACCAGCCGAATTTGACAGAACCCAGCTTGGAGAAACAGTCGCAGAAAAGCCAAATACACTTATTGACAGGCAAATTGTTATTGACTTGGGACAGCTGACAGGCCAGAGGCAAAAAAGGCATATCAGCATTTTGTTTAAGATTGACAAGGTTGAAGGAAATACCGCATCATGCCGTGTTGTTGGCCACAGGATAAGCAAGGGCTTTTTAAACAGGCTTGTAAGAAGAAGGATTAGCAAGATAGAGCTTGTTCAGAATGTTCAGACTTCAGACGGAAAAAGAGTTAAGATAAAGAGCGTTGCATTGTCAGTTCGAAAGCTTTCAAACAAGCAACAGACAGACATTAGGAAAAAACTAGGTGAACTTATTGCAGCTGCAGGCCAAAAAAGGACCTTTGTGCAGTTTTCGCAGGAAGTTATCTTTGGAGCAGTCGCATCCAAGGTCTTCAAGCAAATTACCAAGATAGCCCCTTTGAAAAGGGTTGAGATAATTAAAAGCCAGGTCTTGGAAGGTAAGTAAATATGGAGTTTCCAGTGGAAGTGCTTGTGCTCTTCCTCACATTGGGACTTTTTAGCGGAATCTCCTACAAAAAAAACCTATTAAACCTTGAAGGAATACTGATTGCAAACATCGTTGGCTTAGCCATTTTTATTCTTGGAACCTGGAACCTTTCATATCTTTTTGTTGCAATTCTGTTCTTTATAGCAGCAGAAGCAGGCACCTGGTTTTTGAACAAGAAAAAGGGCAAGCACGAAATCAGGACAACAGGAAACATTCTTGGAAACAGCGGAACAGCCGTTATATTCCTTGCCCTGGGATTCCATTTTGGATTTTTTGCAGCCTTCTCAAGCGCTCTTGCAGACACTTTAAGCAGTGAAATAGGCATTCTTTCAAAGAAAAAACCTGTTCTGATTACAAGCCTGGAAGAGGTTCCGCATGGAACAGATGGAGGCATTACAATGCTTGGAATGCTTGCCTCAGTTCTTGGAGCCGGAATAATTGCAGTTTTTCACTTCCTGCTTTTCCAAAACATTTTGCTTTTTTTTATTCTAATCATAAGCGGAGTCTTTGGCTCTGTTTCAGACAGCTTTTTTGGAGCAGTCTTTGAAAGAAAGGGAAAACTAAACAATGCAGAAGTGAATTTCCTTGGAAGCTTTTGCGGAACATGCCTTGCAATCCTGTTGGCAAGTTTTTTGGGCTAGGGGATAGGTTTAAATTCTAGAAAATTGAAAATAAAGAGTCGGGAGTTAGGAAGGGAATGGCAGCAGAAGTTTTACTTGTTTTAAGGATTGTTTTGATGGCAATTCCATTATACCTATGCAATGGCCTTGCACTTGTCTTTGGCGGAAGAACTCCGATTGACTTGAACAAAAAGTTTTTGGATGGAAGGCCGCTTCTTGGAAAGGGAAAAACTTTCAAGGGAACAATTTCAGGAATTGCATTTGCATATCTTGGAACAATGGCAATCAGCATGATTTTTCCCCAGACAAAAGTAATCATGGGCGTTGATTACTTTTATTACGGAAGCCTTCTTGCAGTCGGAGCAGTTTTGGGAGACTTTGCAGGAAGCTTTTTGAAGAGAAGAGTCAGGATTACAAGGGGAAAAAGCGTTGCATTGCTTGACCAACTAGACTTTGTTTTTGGAGGAATAATCCTTGGACTTGTCATGATGACCCCGACAATATTCGAATTTGGACTGCTTCTTGCAGTAACATTGCTTTCGCACATTATTGGAAACCATTTTGCCTTTTTTGCAAGACTAAAAAAGGTGCCGTGGTAAATTGGCAACCGATCAAAAATTTAGAAAAAAAGCCGTTGTTTTCCTGGTTAAATTTTTTGTAATCTACGCAGTATTGCAAACAATTATCCTCATTGCCCCAATTGAGCCACTTCAAAACAGCATTGCCTCATTACAAGCAAGCTGGCTTGGTCTGGAAGTAACAGGAAACACAATTGACTTTGGAGCCCACCAGTTTGAAATAGTTCCAAATTGCACAGGATTGGTGGGAATTTCAGTGCTTGCGGCAATAATTTTCTCGCTAAGAAAGCCGAAAATGAAGAAAAAGCTGTCTTTGATGGGCATTGGTGCAGTTATTCTCTTTCCCCTAAACCTTTTGAGAGTTTACCTTGTTATACTGACAGCCGTTAGCTTTAATCCAGCTGCTGCAGAAATTCTTCATATTACAACATGGTTTGTGACATCTGCAGCCATTCTAATAATCTGGTATTACCTAACCAAAAAGGTTGCAAAGGTAAAAGAATTTGGAAAGCTTTTGTAAGCCGTTTTGCAAGAATAAGATGTTTGTAGCTTACTTCTTTTGCAAAATAACTTTTGCTATTTCACCAAAGGCAGGCCTTGTTATTAAAACACCTACAAGGACACCAATAGTGGTTGTGATTGCGAAACCCACAAGCCTACCCAAACCAAATCCAATCAAAATAATTGGAAGCATTGTGGCAATGGTTGTAGTGGCAGCTGCCATGATAATAAAGAAAGCCCTTTTGGCTCTTGAAACAAGACTGCCTGCCTCCTCTGTTAAGCCTCTTCTAAGCTCGTCTGTGATGATAATTTGGTGGTCAACACCTGTTCCGACAGCTGCAAGAATTCCTGCAACAGCTCCAAGGTCAAACTTGCTAATCAAAGAAACAAGTGCCACAGTGATAAGAACTTCGCTTATTCCAATGAGGACAATTGGCAAGGCAAGTTTTATCATGCGATATCTTATAAACAAAACAAGTGCAACAACAAGTAATGCAACAAGTCCAATCATACCTGCATTCTGCAAAAAGTTTTCTCCAAGCAGAGGGCTGATTGTTTCCTTGCTGATGCTTTTAACAGAAACACTAAGGCTTCCTGACTGAAGCAAAATTTCCAAATCTGCCCTTCTGGCAGTTGCAGCTTCCCTTGTGTCAGCATAGCCAAAGATTTGCAATTTGTCCATTGGCTTTGCCTCTCCAATGGTTGAAACATCCATTTGGGCAACGCTTTCACTCAAGCCAATAATGCTTCGCATTCCAAGGGCGTCAAAAACAAAGGGCATTCCTGCCTTTTCAGGAACAGAATTTACCTCAAAGCCAATGTCAATAAGCTGCTGCTTTAATGATTCATTAACTGTTTCAGGCACAATTGCAACTGGCTTTTCAGAAAGAAGAGCCTCTAATTCCGAAAGTTGCTCTGCTGTAAGAGAATTGTCTTCAACAACAAAGTTTGGCACAGCTGAATTGGAAATTAGTTCTTCAATTCTTACACCTGGAGCAAGACCCTCAGTGGGAACACCCTGCAACAACAATTGCTCATCTGAAAAGAAAAGCAAGTCAGGCATTACAAGAACTGATTCTTTTGGCCTGTCAATAAAGAAATAAGTTTTCTCACATTCGTAATCCATTCCTGTTTCAGGAGAATAAGAGGTTAATTCGCATTTGTGGAAAGTTAAATCAGTAAATCTTACGGCAGCCGTGCTTTTGAGAACAAACGGCAAAACCCATCTTACCCCTGTTCCTTCCTGATACAAAGAATAGCCCTTGGTTGGGTCTTTCGGCATTTCAATAATGTCTTCCCCTGAAAAGATTAGCTGACCGTCAATTATTGCTTCAAAGACACCCTGCTTTTTTAACAAAGATTCAATTCTTTCAACTGTCTCAATATCTGATTCAGCAACCTGTGCAATTACAAATTCATCGCCAAAGAAGTTGACGCTAATGTCCCTCAAACCAGTCCAGTCAAGCCTTTGCTGGATTGTCTGCACAACTCTAGCCCTGTCATCAAGGTTTGTTATTGGCTCAGCCAATTCAATCTGGAACAAGGTTCCTCCCTTGAAGTCAATTCCAAGCGGAATTCCCCTAAATCCAATTAAGGCAAGCGAACCCAAAAGGAAAACAACCATCAAAACTATTTTCCAGTTCTTGTAAAGTTCAGCCATTAAAAACCACGGCCTTTTTCTTTTCTTTCAACATACCAAAGCAAAATTCCTGCATTCATAAGCCATGTTGAAATAAGGTCTGCGGCCAATCCAAAGAGAATTACTGCAGCAATCTCGAAAATAACATAAATCTGGTTAAGGTATGCAATTACAAGCATTGAGGAAAGGGCGGCAATTGTTGTGCCTGTCATTGTAAGCCCGGTTGCCATGCTGTCAGAAGCCCTTTTTGCAGGAGTGTTTTCCCTTCTCTGCAAAACCCTTGTTGTAAGCATAATGTCTGTATCAACACTGTAACCCACCAGCATCAAAAGGGCAGGAATACTGCTTAATGAAAGTGGAATTCCAAATACAGCCATTAAAGCAAGAGCACCTGAAACATCAAAGATAGCCGCTAAAATAACCGCAAGGCTTGGCACAACTTTTCTAAAGAAGGCAAAAATCACAAAAATAATTAAGACTGTTGCAAGAAGAGCAACATTTGTTGCAGTCTGCCAAAAGGTCGCTCCAAGAGTCGGGCTTACTTCCTTTCTTTGGAAGGCGACTTCTGTTCCAAGAGCAAAGTGTTCAATGATTAATTCCTGCATTCCCTGGTTGATGTTTTGGTTTGCCTCAATAAAATAGGTGTCGGCCTGCAAAACTGCCTTCTCAGGTTCTGAAGACATTTCACTTGAATCAAGGAAAGGCTTTAACAAGTCAACAGCGGCAATGGCGCTTTGCATGGCAGCCGCAGGATTTGATTCAACCTGGGCCTTTGCAGTTTCAACAAGGGCTTTTGCCTCAAGGACTGTTTGATTTCCGGCAAACTGCACATTTACTCCGGTCCCGCTTGGGCCAGTAACACTGTTTACCTTTAAGTCAATTAAATCAAAGTTGTCTGAAATAAGCTGCTTTAATTCAAGGGCATCAATTGGCTTGTCTCCCCTAATAAGAACAAGGGTTCCGCCTTCAAGGTCAATTCCCTTTGGAACGGTTGGAAATACAAAAATAAGGGCAAGAAAGACGACAAACAGTACTGCCGGAATAAGCATGTAGAGCTTGTAATTCTTTTTCTCGTAAAAACCCGATAAAACCATTCTGGAAAACACCCATTTTTCCTTATAAAAAAACCCTTTAAAGCCTAATTTCCCCAAAAAATTCTCTTGAAAGATTAAAAAGAACTTATATCAATAGATTAACTAAAGGATTAAAAACATTCGGAAAAGGAAATTGAAAAGAAATGAACTTAATTATTTTGCCAAGAAGCAAGGAATTACTCGATATTGCCTTTAGGCGTGCCAGAAAAGAAGCAGCCATGCTAAAAAGCGAGAGGAACAGGCTAAAGGATGCCAAGGGAAAAAACATCAGAAGAATTGAGTCAAGCAGCAATTATATCAATAAGGCAATTCAGTCTGTGCTAGAAGACTTTCCAGACATGACAAAAGTAAATCCCTTCTACAAGGAATTAATTGAATCAACAATAGACATTAACAAAACCCTAAAGGCATTGGGCCAGATGTCTGCCACAAAAAAAGTTATCTGGAAGCTGAGAAAACAGCATATTATGAAAATAAAAGAATTGAAAAAATACGAGGCACAGAATGCAACACCAATAGCAAAGCAATTTTATGGAAGGCTAAGCAGCCTAATTAAAAAACTTGACAAAAACATTGAAGCATACAACAAGGTAGCAAAGAAGCTCAAAGAGCTGCCTCACATAAAGGCAGATTTGCCGACAATAATTATTGCAGGATATCCAAATACAGGGAAGTCAACAATTATGGGAAGGCTAACCAAAAGCCAGCCAAAGGTTGCAAGCTATGCATTCACAACACAGAAGCTAGGAATAGGATATCTTCTACATAACTATTTGAAGATTCAATTAATTGACACACCAGGTTTGCTTGACAGGCCAATCTCAAAAATGAATCGAATTGAGAAAAAGGGCATTGCAGCATTCAGGCATTTGGCCGACGCAATTATTTTTGTGGTAGACCCGACAATGGAATGCGGTTTCCCCCTTGAAAAGCAGGCAAGCCTTTTCAAAGAAATAAAAAAAGAATTCAAGGTTGAGACAATCCCGGTAATAAACAAGGCTGATCTTGCAACAGAAGAAGAAATTGAAAAAGCCAAAAAACTCTTTGAAAAAGCCTTTATTGAAGGCAAAGAAATTGAATCTGACCTAAAAGAAGAGATTGGAAAAATCGGAAAAAAGAAAGCCCTGCACTCACTTTAAATCCTTTTCTTAACTATTTTCTATTGGCTTGAAGCAAGTCAAGTGGATTTTAATTAACTTTTCCATTTGGCGCTGATTTTCAGGAGGACTGGCTATGGCAAAGGAAGTAGAGAAGGAACTAAAAGACTTGCTTGACCTAATGCAGGAAATTGCATCAGACCACGCAGTACCAAGAAATATCAAAACTACTGTTGAAGAAGCAATACAAAAAATTTCCGGAAAAGAGGTAAAAATTGAAAATTTGAGCACAGCCGTCTATATGATGGACGACGTGAGCAAGGACCTCAACATTCCTGACCACACAAGAACAGACGTATGGGAAGTAATCAGCAAAATGGAATCCATTAAAGAGAAAATAAAGGAGTAATCCCAGTGCAAGTGCAGGTCAAGGAACGAAAAAAGGAAATTCTAAAGTATGTAAACGAAAAAAAAGCCTTCATCGACGAAAAGGCAATTGGTTTACTTAAAGAACGGACTGACTTCAAGGAAATGGTTGACAACCTGCTCTCAGAAAATGTTGTTTTTATAACAAACGAGCTTGTTGAAAAAAAAATACTGGTTTCAAGGCTTGGCAAAGAAGACCAGGCCGAAGTTGTGGTAAACAACACTGTTTTCAAGCCAATTGCAAAAGAATACGGCGGCAAAATCAGGACAATTCCAAAAAGAGAGGTAACAGGCCAAAGCAAAAGCGAGGGCAAAGCAAAAGACTTCCTAGATTACTTTAGAAGAAAATTTGAACTGCTTTCAAGAATTCTGAAAAGAAGGCAAAACTTTACTCCAAGGCCAATTAAGACTTTGAGATCAACTCCAAAAGGAAAGCCAGTTGACGTAATTGGAATGGTTTACAAAAAATGGGTTACAAAAAATGGGCATATTGGATTACAGTTTGAAGACCTTGACGGCCACTGCATTGCACTAATAATGAAGAACGACAAGCACCTCATAGACCAAGCCGAAAGAGTAATGGTTGACGGAGTGATTGCAATTAAGGCAGTCAAATGGAACGAGAACATGCTAATCGTTAAAGAAATTTTCTGGCCAGACATTGGAATAAGACAGCCTAAAAGAATTGATACCGAATTTGCAATTGCTTCAACAAGTGATTTCCACATGGGAAGCAAGCTCTTTCTTGAAAAGCCCTGCAATTCTTTTATCAACTGGATTAATGGAAGAGGAGTAAGCGAGAAAGAAAAGCAAAAGGTTGGAAAGATAAAGTATTTGATAATAACAGGTGACAATGTTGACGGAATAGGAATTTACCCAAACCAGCTAAACGAACTTGCAATTAAAGACATTCACAAGCAATATGAGGCATTTACAAATATTATAACACAAATTCCTGAATACATTGAAATTGTGATTTGCCCAGGCCAGCACGATGCCGTAAGATGGGCAGACCCGCAACCGGCTGTTCCAAAAGAATTTATGCCAGAACTTTATTCAAGGGAAAACATTCATTTTGTTGGAAGCCCAGGCTGGCTTGAAATAGAGGGCTTGAAGATAATGATGTACCATGGTGGGGCATTGCACGACCTAATTGGAAGTGTTGGATTCCTGAGTTCAGAGCACCCGGAAGAGGCAATGATTGAAGTTCTGAAAAAAAGGGACATAATGTCAACCTATGGAATGAAGCAGCCCTATGTTCCAGAAAGAGAAGATTATATGGTAATTCAGGACGAGCCAGACATGATTTACATTGGAGACATGCACCACAATGCCTATGGCAATTACAGGGGAACAACAATTATTAACAGCGGAACCTGGCAGGCAAGGACAGATTATCAAGTTAAACTAGGCCACGTTCCCACCCCAGGAATTGTGCCAATCTACAATATGAAGACAGGGAAGATAAACGAAAATTATTTTATTCCAAAGGAAGTGCCAAAATGAAACTAGAAATTGAAGTTGATGCAAAGCCACACATCAAAAAGATGTATCAACAAATTATTGACGAGGTTGAAAAGCAGCTTGCTGTTGCCGAAAAGGCAAAAGCAAAAGGCTTTGATGTAAGCACAGGCATTGAGTCAAAGCCGGTTGCGGATCTTGCAGACAGAACAGAAACAATTATTGGCCCGGTCGGAATTGCAAAAAGGTACAGGGAAGTTTTTGAGGAAAAAAAGGGAGACAGGCTTGAAGTAATCTTCCAGCTTTTTAAGGAAATACTTGAACAGGAATGGTGCCAAATAGAAGACGAGGGAAAAAGAGTTGAGCAGGCAATCAAGACAGCACTTGTCCTAAACACAGACGGAGTTGTGATTGCACCACTTGACGGAGTGCCAAAGATTGAAATCAACAAAAATCCTGACGGCAGCAGATATATTGACATTTACTATGCAGGGCCAATCAGGGCAGCGGGGGGAACAAGCCAGGTTCTGCCATTAATCCTTGGAGACTATGCAAGGTCAATTCTGCAAATTGGCAGATACAAGCCAACAAATGACGAAATTGAAAGATATGTTGAAGAATGCCAGATTTACGACGAAATTGTTACAAGGCAGTATAAGCCAACAGACGACGAAGTGAGAAAGATTGTAAGAGGTTGCCCTGTCTGCATAAACGGAGAGCCAACAGAAGAAAGGGAAGTTTCAGTAAACAGCCTAAGCGAAGGAGTTGCATTAAAGGCTGCAAAAATCATGAAGTTTTCAAAAAAGTTAAAGCTTGACTGGAACTGGCTTGAAGACATAATCAAAGTAGGGAAGTCAGAGTCAGGTGAAAAGAAATTGAAGCCAAACGATAAGTATTTGACAGGAACAGCTGCAGGCCGGCCAATCCTTGCATATCCGTCAAGACACGGAGGCTTTAGGTTAAGGTATGGCAGGTCAAGAAATATGGGAATCATGGGAAAAGGAATGCACCCTGCCACAATGCATGTTCTTGAAGGATTTATTGCAAACGCAACCCAAATGAAAGTTGAAAGGCCAGGAAAAGCGGCAGGAATGGCGCCTGTTGACACAATTGAAGGGCCAATTGTAAAACTTGTCAATGGCTCTGTTGTAAAGCTCAATACCTTGGAAGAAGCTGTTAAGATAAAGCCAAAAATCAGCAAGATTTTGTTTTTGGGAGATTTATTGATTAGTGTTGGGGATTTTGGCTATTCAGCTCATCCGCTTGTGCCAGCAGGATACTGTCCTGAATGGTGGAAGCTTGAAATTGAAAGGCAGCTTGGAGACAAGGCCAAGGAATTAAAGAAAGAACTTGAAGATCCGGAAGAGGTTAGCATTGAAAGGGCGCTTGAATTAACGGAAAAATACAATATTCCACTGCATCCAAAAGCACTTTACTACTACAAGGGACTTGAGAAAAAGCAGATTCTTGAACTGGCCGATTATATTAAGACAGGAAAGACTGTTGGAGAAGAAGTAGAGTTTGAAAAAAGTGAAAGCAAAAAGCTGTTTGAAAGAATTGGTTTGGAACACACAGTCAGGGACGGAAAAGTCTTTGTTAAAAAAGATAAATTTAAAGCAATTGAAAAAACGCTTGGGAAAAAGGAAGATCTTGAAAAAGCCGTTGAGAAATCAGCCGATGTAATTTCTGCCCTGAACCTTTCATCAGGCATTCCAATAAAGGACCTTGCAGGAACCTGGATTGGGGCAAGGATGGGAAGGCCGGAAGCCAGCAAACCAAGAAAGATGGCAGGAAACCCCCACGTCCTTTTCCCGCTTGGAGCAGCCGGTGGAAACACTAGATCCATAAACAAGGCAATGACAAACACAAAGGATGGGAAAGAGGGGTCGGTTATGGTCGAGATTGCTTTATACAAATGCCCGAAATGTGGATCTATAAGGGAGCAAAACTACTGCCATAAATGCAAAACAAGAACTGAGAGAACAAGGATTTGCCCAAACTGTGGCAAGCTAACAAACTCAAAGGAATGCGAGAAATGCAGGTCAAAGACAGAAAACCATAGCAAGAGAAGCGTTGACCTACAGGGACTTATGGAAAACGCTGCCGAAAACCTTGGAATGAGAATTCCCGAACTGGTTAAGGGAGTAAAGGGAATAATTAATGTTGAAAAAGTGGCAGAGCCAATTGAAAAAGGATTGCTTAGGGCAAAATATGATTTACATGTTTTCAGGGACGCAACTATAAGATATGAGGCAATCAATGCGCCAATGACCCATTTTAGGACAAGGGAAATTGGAATAAGTGTTGAAAAGGCAAGAGAATTAGGATATGAAAAAGATGTTTTAGGAAAGGAATTAGAGAATGAGGAGCAGGTTGTTGAAATTCTACCCCAGGACATTGTAATAAACGAACAGGCCGGAGAATTCTTTGTTTCAGTAACCAAATTTATTGACGAGCTTCTTGTAAGGTTTTACAAGCAGGAAGCCTACTTTAATGCCAACAACAAAGAGGACTTGATTGGAGAGCTTTTGCTCGGGCTTGCTCCCCACACATCTGCCGCAGTTGTAGGCAGGCTTCTTGGTTATACAAAGGCACGTGCATGTTACGGCCATCCTTACTTCCACCAGACAAAGAGAAGAAACATTGACGGAGACCAGGACAGCTTAATGCTTTTGATGGACAACTTGCTGAACTTTTCCCATATATACTTGCCTGGAAGCAGAGGGGGCAGAATGGATGCCCCACTTGTCTTTAGCAGTGTTTTGAAGCCAACAGAAATTGACAACGAATGTTATGACATGGAAACAGTTTGGAGTTATCCAATTGCATTGTACGAAAACGCTTTGAAAATGACTCCTCCAGAAGTTGAGGGTATGCAAAGAATTGAACATATTTTAGGCAAGCCAGGCCAGTATTCAGGATTGGGCTTTTCTCATGACACAAGCCAATTTGACGCAGGGCCAACAATGTCAAGATATGTTCAACTTAATACTATGGAGGAAAAAATTAGAGCTCAGGCAAAGCTGCAGAACAGGATTGACGCAGTTGACGGCAAGGATGCTTTGGAAAGGGTTATGGCAACACATTTAATGCCTGACATTATTGGAAACACAAGGGCTTTCAGCAGGCAGAATTTCCGCTGCACTAACTGCAATGCCAAAATCAGGAGAATGCCTCTTGACGGCAAATGCCCAATCTGCAAGCTGGAGAAAATCATTCTAACTGTTAATGAAGGCGGAGTTCGAAAGTACTTGGAGATTGCCAAAAAGCTTACAATAGAGTTTGAGTTAAGCGCTTACCTCCAGCAAAGGCTTGAGCTAATAACCCAGGAAATAGACAGTGTCTTCCAAAACGAGCAGCCAGAGCAAAAGAAACTGGCTGAATTTGTGTAAGGCAAAAAGTTAATTTGAAGAGCAAGAACTTAAGCGCCCATTAGTTCTTTTTCAAGAGCGCTTCTCAATTTCTTTGCGTCAAAGCCTAATCTGATTAAAGTGGTTGTTCCTCGAATCCCTTTGCCGCTTGCAGTGGTGAGAAGAAGGCCGTATGTTTCAAGCTCGTTTACATATTCTCTAAACCATCTGGATGAAACAACCTGTTCTCCCATGCCTTTTGCAATTCTTTCATATTCTCTGTAAGCGTCTCCTGAGAAAAAGACTCCTTGTTCCCAGTTTCCATCAAGCTTTCCATAACCCTTTCCCTGAACAGTCATCATGCTCAAGGCATAGAG
>JAFCCH010000031.1 GCA_017610265.1 Nitrososphaerota archaeon | reverse complement strand
TTGCCTCAACCCCTTTTGTTAAAACATCCGCGCCGGCAAGCTTTGCAATCTCACTGCTGTTTCCTTTCACAATATCAATATGCACTGAATCCATTATTTCCAGTGCTTTGTCTGTCCGAAACCTTGTGGCTCCAACTCCAACTGCATCAAGAACTATTGGATGGCCTAATTCATTTGCCTTTTTTGCCGCCAAAATCATTGACTCAACCAATTCAAGAGTTAGTGTTCCAATATTTAGGACAAGAGAACTTGAAATTGACTGCATTTCAGCACTTTCCTCTTTTGCATGGGCCATCACAGGCAAGGCTCCAATTGCCCTTACAATGTTTGCACAATCGTAAATAGTAACCCAGTTAGTTATATGGTGCACCAGTGGTTTTTTGGCACGAATTGCTTTAAGCAAGCTAGCAGTGTCAACCAAACAAATTCCCTCTTTTTGTTGATTTACCAAAGAGATAATCATTTTATAATCCTTTTTTACAATTAGTTGCTTTAATGTCATTAAAGGATTTCATTTCAATACTAAGACCTGTAAACTGTGTAATGGCTGGTCTTGGAGCCTTTATTGGTTACAGCATTGCCTCTGGACTGATTCAATTTCAGCTAGGAATTGGAATGGCAATGATTGTTGCATTCCTTATCTGTGCCGGTGGAATGGTAATAAACGACTATTTTGACAGGGTTATTGACAAAAAGCTTCATCCAAACAAGGCAATTCCAAGCGGAAGAGTAAAAGCAGAACATACCTTGATTTACTCAATGCTGTTGTTCCTTGCAGGAAACCTGCTTGCATTTATTTTCCTGCCAAGAATTCCGTTTGCAATCACATTTATTTTCACAATTCTCCTAATGATTTACTCAAAGTTTCTTTCAAAGGCAAAATACATCGGCAACTTTGTTGTCGCCTCAAGCACTGCCTTTACTTTAATCTTTGGAGCCTCTTTAATTGGCAATTATTATGTTGCAGCAGTGCTTGCTTTTTCGGCCCTGTTTGTAAATCTTGCAAGGGAATTAATCAAAGATCTTGAGGACATTAAGGCAGACAAGGGATTCAAGAAAACTCTGCCAATGATGTTTAGCGAGGGAAAAATTGATGCCATTATCTTTGTCTATTACCTGATTGCAATTGTTTCAGTTTACGTGCCGGTTGTATGGCTTTCATTTGGCAAGCCGCTTTTTGTTGCACTTGTTTCAATCTCAAATTTCATTTTCCTTTACAGCTTCAAACTGACTGTGAAAAAAGATTATTCAAGAGCCCAGCTTGTTTCAAAGGCCGCAATGTTTCTTGCCCTTTTCGCATTCCTCTTGGGCGTGATTTAGATGAGGCAGACAATTCTGTTAAAGGTCGAAACCATCCTAAGGGAAAGGGGCTTTTCTGTTGAAAGCTTTGCCCACAGCAATGCCTGCTTTGACCTTGTTGCAAAAAGGCCTAACCTAACTCTTGTGTTAAAGGCCTTCAACAACATTGACGCTTTAAGAGACGAACACGCAATAGAGCTTAGGAAGATTGCTTCAATCTTCAACGCAACAGTTCTTGTTATTGGTGAAAAAACCAAGGCCTTTTCTTTGAAGAAAGGTGTGTTATACGAAAGGCTTGGTCTAACATCTTTAAGCCTTGGCACTTTACAACAACTTTTAGACGAACATTTTCCCTCAGTCAAATACTTCAAGGGAAAAAGCATTGTGGAACTTAATTCCGAAAAGTTGAGGGAAAGAAGAAAGGCCCTTGGCCTAACCCTGCAGCAGCTTGCAGACAGGGTTGGCTCAACAGTTGAATCCATGCACCGTTATGAAAAGGGAGCATCTGCTTCTCTTAGCACGGCTGAAAGACTTGAAGACGCTTTGGACGCAAGTCTTGTTGAAAAGATTAATATTTTTAAAGAGCAAAAGGCAGCAAGAGCCTCTGAGAAAAAGCCGTTTGAAGAAAACTTTGAGGACGAAGCACTTGGAAAGGTTCATGACCTTGGCGTAAAAGTTGCAGTGTTCAAACACGCGCCATTCAAAGCAGTTGCACACCCAAGTGATTCGCTTGTAATTGGCAAGGTTGCTACAAAGCAGGGAATTGCAAAAAAAGCGGCAGAGCTTGCAAAAGCAAAAGAGGCATTTAAGGGCAAGCCAGTGATAATTTCACAAGAATTTAGTTACAGGCATGTTGCAGACATTCCTGTTGTAGCAGAAGAAGAGCTGGACTCTTTGTCAAAGTTTAAGGACTTAATGAAGCTAATTAGAGAAAGAGAAAATCCAAACCCCTAACCCCATTGGTCAAGTCGTGACTGCTGGCCTTTTTCACGCATCTTTTCATCAAGTTTGTTTAAAGAAGAATTAACCCTGTCCTTTGAGAAATCATGTTCCTCGCAAAGGAACTCGCGAACCTTTTCCATGTTTGGCGGGCCAAACTCAATCTTGTAGTCTTTTGTTGAAACAGGGTTTTGAAAAATGCCCTCAATCTCTTTGTAATCAAAGTCTGGTTCAAAACTTGTTGCCTTGACAATGTCTTCAAAGGAATTGTTTTCCTGCACTAATTTTAATGCAGTCTTTGGTCCGACCTTTGGAAACTTTTTGTTGAAATCTGTGCCAATAAGAATGCCAATCCAGATAAGCTTTGTTCTGTCAATTCCAAGTTTGGACAGTGTTTTGTCAAGCTCAATCATTTCGGGCTTGACCTCGTAATAATAGTCTTTTCCAGGAACCTTTCTCTTGCCTGAAACAGTAATATTTCTAAGCAGTTTCTTTGTGCCAAACAATAATGCATCATAGTCCTGCGAAATGCATCCATACAAGTCTCCGGCTGCAACCATTGAAGCAACCTGTGCCTCTCCCTCACTTGGAGCCTGGACAACAGGAAGTCCCATTGCCTCAACCAAGGTTTTAGCCCCTTCAATCATTTCGCCTGTTAACCTTACCGCCTGCTGACCGTATTTTCTTGCCTCTTTCATGTCGCCTTCCTTTTGCGCTTTCTTGAACTTTTTTTCCGCCTCTGTTCTGATAGCCTGTCTTTTTGCCCTTGTCTCTCCCTTGAGCTCGTGTGGCTTGCCGTCGAACACAAAAACAGGCTTTATATCGCGCTCCAAAAGGTTGATTGTTCTGTAAAAGAGGCCTGTTAAATGAGATGTAATCCTTCCCCTGTTGTCTTTCAAAGGGCTTCCGTCCATTCCCCTAATGCTTGAAAGAAACTGATAAAGGATATTGAAACTGTCAACTCCTACTTTTCGGCTTTGAAGAAAATTGAGGTCAATTTCCTGCTTTTCCAAGAGATCTCCTATTGCAGTGCCCATAACTAACTACTAGATGCCAAAATGCATTAAAAACTGCTTTTTGAAGCAGAAAAAACCCCCTTGTTTGCTGAAAAAGGTGCATTTTGGACGAAATGCATAAATATAACCTTGGGGGGTAGGTATGTAAGCAAGCAGTTTTGCTTGTTTTGAACCTGGCCTGGTGAGCCTATCAAATTCTTGGTCAAGTTCAACAATTCTTTGCTGTGAAGGCCGGCGCCGTGCCGGTACTTCCCTAATTTTTCTTTTTTTCCCCCAAAAAAAAACATTTATAATGGATAAACTGCTAGTACTACTGCATTGATGGGAAAATGACTGTTACAATTAAGAAAAACGTTGATGTTCAGGCAACGCTTGAAGCCAAACAACTAAAATACCAGGTTAAACGAGATCTATCAGGAGATGTGCAGTTTGAAAACATGGCAAGTGTTGGGCTTCTTGCAACAACAATAAGTGCAGTAAACAACAGTAACACAACAACTGGAACAACAACCGGTGGTTGGAATTTCGTAAATTTACCTAAAGTAGTGTATGATGCATCGGGTTCAACAAAAGGTTTAACAATAAAAATAAACGGTGTTACAAAAACAAGTACTTCATGGACTGCCGGAAGTTTTAGTGGAACTTTTACTCCTGCAACAAGACAAATTACAAGTACTACAACAGGAACTAATACGATACAGCTTAAAGTGTTTGCAAGGAATGGAGCAAATTTATCGGCAACATTTGCAAGTAGTATGCAAAAAAACGACAAGTATACAGTAATGAAATAGCTTATTAACGATTTTGGGGTTTATTTCCTTCAATGGAGTGCGAAATCTGTGGCAAAACAGTAAGCAAGGGCAAAGTAGTAATGGTTGAGGGCACCATGATGACTGCCTGCACTGGCTGCGCCTCTTTTGGAAAAGAGGTTGAAAAGCCAAGGGAAGCAGCCAGCCCTGGAACAAGATCTATTTTACCGCCTAATTTTCAAGGAAAAGAATTTGACCTAGGTCTTGACATTGTTGCAGACTATGGCAAGCTCGTGAGCCAGGCGCGCGCCTCCAAGGGATGGACTGCAAAAGAGCTTGCAATGAAAATCTTTGAAAAAGAATCTCTCCTGCACAGAATTGAAAACCAGTCAATAAAACCAAGCGATTCAATGATTTCAAAACTTGAAAAACAGCTTGGAGTAAAGCTCAAGCAAAAGCTTGAATAAAGCTCCTTGCCTAGGCTTTTACATACAATTAAAAAGAAAAGCAAACTAACTACTCTGATGGACAGACTTGAAAAGATTTTTTACGGCCTAATAGCCATCGGAATTGCGCTTATTGGAATAATCTTCCTTTTTCCAAACGCAGACACATCCATTGTTTTAACAGTTTACGCAATTGCTGCATTCCTGTTCTTTCCAACTTATGGTTTCAAAAAGCTGTTTGGACTTGAAACTTTCTACATTATAACTCTTTTTAAAACAAAAAAGCTTACTGTCTTTATTGAAACAATTTCCAAGCCAGACTGGTGGGACTTGCTTGCAGATATTGGTATTATTCTTGGTTTTGGAACAATTGCAGTAGACTATTTGATTGGAAGAAAGCTTGGCGGATGGAAAAGAATTGTTGTGGCAATTGTTTCTACAATTTGTCTGTTTGGCATTTCATTTTTGACCCTTTCATCTTTTATAGCCGCCGACAGCCCTGTAATTCTGCCATTCTCTATTGGCTTTGGCTTTGGAGGTCTGATGCTTTTTACAATTGTTTCATTAGTATGGCAAATCTTTGACATAGTCTCAAAAATTCTTATTGGAAAGGTTCCCTGTCCAGGCATAACCCCAATAATTCCTGGCGTTCAAATGCCAAACGTGCCACCAATATTGACCCCGCCAGTTTACATATGGGGTGCATTTCTAATAATTGTGGTAGTGCACGAATTTGCCCACGGTGCACTGATGAAAAGGGCAAAAGTAAAAATTAAGTCAACAGGGCTGCTTTTGCTTGGATTGCTTCCTATGGGAGCCTTTGTTGAGCCAGATGAAAAACAGCTTAATTCAAAGTCTGAAAGGCAAAAGCTTAGAGTCTATGCAATTGGTCCTGCAGCCAATTTCTATTCACTTATTGTTTTTGGGATAATTTTCCTGCTTGCGTTTCAAATTGCAAACCCGGTAATTGTTCCAATGATGGATGCCGCTGAAAAAGAGGCCTTGCTTGAGTCAGTTACTGTTACAAAAGTTTTGGAAGAATATGAATTATGCGGAACAACCTTTGAAAGTCCTGCAAACGGACAAATTAAAGCCGGTTGGATTCTTAAAAGCTACAACGGCATTGATCTAAACACCTTGTTTAATTTGAAGGAAGCCCTTTCAATGGAGTCAGATATTGTTCCACTTGTCTTTGAAACAGGCGAAGGCGAAATAATTGAGAAGGCAATTGCAAAGAACAAAATGGGCCAAATTGGCTTTGAGACCAGAATGTCTTACATTGAGGGAAGGGAGCCAAGCCAGAAATATGTTGACATGATTTCCTGGATTTCAATAATTTCAATCTTTTTTGGATGGCTTTTGCTTCTAAACTTTGCACTTGCGGTTGTAAACTTCCTGCCAACCGACCCGCTTGACGGCGGAAAGATGGCCAAAATGATATTCCTGCCATACTTTGGATTTATGAAGATGAACAAAAAGGACACAGAAAAGCTTATTGGCAGGCTAATGCTTTGGATTATTGTAATATTGTTTCTTTTGAACGCATTCCCCCTTCTGCTCTAAACGAAACAATAAAATACGCATTCCCCCTTCTGCTCTAAACGAAACAATAAAATACTGGTTTTTACCTATTAGAATTGATTCAAAATGTTGAAACCCACTCTTGGCGGAACAAAGTATGCAAGGCATATTGCACACAAAAACTCTTTTTGCAAAATCTGCCAATTGGAAACTCTTCACGTCTTCAAATACGAGCTGAAAAAGCCAAAGGTTTTAAAGCTGTTTGAGGGCCCTTTCAAGCTTTCAAATATTTCAAAAAGATGCACAACCTGCAACACAGAATCTGTTTTAAACGAAACAGAATTTGAAGCAGAGAAGAAAGTTTACACAAAGCCCAGAGAGCTGAAGTAAAAAACCTATTTCATTACTGTAACTTTTTGATTCCTTTGCCCGTAGACAGTGTCAATAGCTGTTCCTATTGCACTTAGAAATTGATAACCTGTTCCGTCCGTAAGCGACAATTTTGCTACCTTTGTTAAAACATTGGGCGCACTTTGTGATGACAAGATAGCAGGACCAGAAGCCACGGCTTGTCCGACCGCAGTACAGAAATCTGTTGCTGTGTTTGTAACACTGCAACTCATAAAGTCTGTGCCAGAAGCTTTTGTTACTCCATTTATTTTCCACAACACTTCTAATTCCACTACGGCTGATACTCCTGGCGCCCCAGTAATAGTTAGCATTGCGTCAAATACAGCGTTTGCTGGCTTGGCAAAATTCCACCCATTGTTTGAGGCATTTGTAACTGTACTGGTTGTAGTAGTGTTTCCACTTGTAATAGTTAAATTAATCGTGTCTGTTTTTACCATGTTTTCAAACTGTACATCTCCGCTTAGGTCTCTCTTAACCTGGTATTTTAGTTGTTTGGCTTCAAGTGTTGCTTGTACGTCAACGTTCTTTTTGATTGTTACAGTCATATTTAGCCCCTGTTTAAAGAAAGGGTTTTGTCTATTTATTGTTTACGATTAGAGATATTTTTTTCGATAGCTATCACAATAGACATCTTTTTAGAAAGTGAATTTAAAAAATTAAAAAAATAGGAAGGGTGAGGGTCAGGCAATTGCCTGACACTTATTCTATGTCCCTCAAAAAGTTATTTAACATATTCTATGTCGAGTTCGCCTCTGCCGCCTCTTTGTGAAGCGCTTTTGGCAGCCTGTTGAGCTGGTCCCCTAATGTAAGGAGAGTGAACTCCGGTGAAGATGGTTATTACTTCCATCTTGTTCTCAAAGTGAGCAATTCACCAACAGCGTTTGCCTCACCCAAAGTCAGTTCTGGCCCACCTGTGATGTGAATCAAGGCACCTGTTGCTCCGCCGATGTCAACATCAAGCAATGCGTTTCTCAAGGTGTCTTCAACTACTTCGTTTACCTTGTCAACTGACTTTGACTCACCAACGGCAATGACACTAAGGCCCTTGCTGCTCATGACACTTCTTACGTCAGCATAATCAAGGTTGATTAAGCTTGGCTGTGTGATTGTTTCTGTGATTCCTCGAACTGTTCTTGCGATTACTTCATCAGCAACCTTGAACGCGTCCTGAATTGGCAGGTTTGGAACAAGTTCAACCAATCTGTTGTTGTCAATTACGACAACTGTGTCGGTCACATGTCTCAAGTTTTCAATTCCTTCTTCTGCCTTAATTAATCTTGCTTTCTCCAAAGCGAACGGGTATGTTACAATTCCAATAACAATTGCTCCCTGCTCTTTGGCAATTTCTGCTATAATTGGTGCGCAACCTGTTCCTGTTCCTCCGCCCATTCCGGCTGAAATAAACAGCATGTCAACATCGCTTAGAACTTCTTCCAAAGCAGATCTTGAAACTTCGGCAGCTTTTGCTCCAATTTCAGGGTAGCCTCCTGCTCCCAGTCCCCTGGTAACGCTTTTTCCAACCAGGATCTTTGTTAACTCGTCGTTTACTAGGGCCAAGTGCTGCTTGTCAGTGTTTACTGCTACAAGTTGTGCTCCTGAAATTCCCATTCCGGCAAGCCTGTTTACAGCGTTACAACCAGCTCCACCTGCTCCAATAACCATAATTTTTGGAGTCCCAAATTCTTCTAACTTGTCTTCATCTACTTTAGATGCTTTAGACATAGCATTTTCAACAATAGACTTCAATTTATCACCCCTCCCGAAGGATTAAACATTTTTTTCAGCAAGTGTTTTTGCCACTTATAATACGCTCAAAGTCCTTAATATAGCTTTACTTTTATGTATAAAACCCTAATTTAGGTTTATTTAGCAAAAAGGGCTTGTATAACAACCTAGTCGTTATGTATACACCCACATTGCCCTTAGAACAGCTTTCCCTCAAAAAAGCCAGTGGTTTAGACCCTGCACTGCTTAACAATACTGCAAAACCCTCAAAAAGCGTTATCTGGGCTTTGTTTCCAATAAAAAGGATTTATACTAGGTTTAATTGCACGCGGTTTAATGAATAAAATTTAATAGTTCTTGCAACATAATCTATTTGATTAAAAGGAATTTAGTGATTTTTTTTGCCGGAAAAAATTGTGTTAAGGGAAGCAAAGCCAGAAGAGCTTAAGACCATTCAAAAGATGTTCAAAAACGGCTTGTTTGAACACGGTCTTGACAGCAGGGTTAAACTAAACGAGCCCAAAGTCTTTATTGCTGCGTCTCAAGGAAACCTGGTTGGCTTCTGCAAACTGGGTCAGAAACCTCGTTCAAACGATGGCTTTATTTTAAGAATAGAGGTCTTGAACAAATTCAAAAAGGGCGGAATTGGCAAGAAACTAATTGCAACCGCCCACAACCATTTCAGAGGCAAGAACATTACCCTTGTCAACACAGTAGCTGTCAGAAACGCAATTGCGTTCTTTTCCAAGTCAGGCTACAAAGCCAAGCGTGTTTATGACGCTGGCCGGCCAAAAGACGCTGTTGCCGAAATGACTAAAAGAATCAGGCAAAGAAGGCGGCCCAGGTAATCTTTTAAATATGAAAACTGGTTATTGATTATGCACAGCGCCCCTCTCGTCAATAAAAGGAAACGGAAAGACTTGGCTTCAAGGATTAAAGGTCTTCGCCGAAGTGACAGGGGAGGCGAAGCGCGTTACAACAGAAATTCGGGAATTAAGAAGTACTCTGCTGTTTTTGGTTTTGACTTAAAAAAACACATCAACACTCTAATGAAAAAAAGAGGATATCTCAAAGTAATGGATCTTGGATGTGGCAACGGTGTTTTTTTAACCGAGTTAAAAACCTTGTTTGGAAAAAAAGTGAAAACCCATGGTTTTGGCTTGACAAATCCAAAAAACAAAAACATTGACAAAATGCATGTGGGGTCATATATTGGTTACAATTTCTCTGAACCATTTGATTTAATTGTTTCATCCGGTTCAATTCAACATTCTCGCAATGTTGGTTTTGCCATTCAAAAAGCAGCGAATATACTGCTGTTCAATGGCCAGGCAATTCTTGACCTTGGAAAACATCATGCCGAAGGATTTTATGCCAAAGAATATGTTAAGGCCTTAAATGAAAGTGGCTACAAAGCAAAGTTAATTGGAACCTGCCTTCACATTAAGAGGCCTGTTAATGCCGTGCTTTCAGGCAAAAGATTCCGCGAACTTCTTGAGTTGGCAAAAAAGTAAAGCACTAGCTTGTTTTAGCTAATTTTAAGGAAACAAGCAAGTGCAAGAAGCGTTTATAAACCTATAGAGAAAAATATTATTATCATAGAATAGAACTAATCAAATTAATGCCCCTGTAGCTCAGCAGGTAGAGCGCTCGGCTGTTAACCGGAAGGTCGTAGGTTCAAGTCCTACCGGGGGCGCTTATCCATTCAGTTCAAGTCCTCAGGCAGTATAAAGCCTGACATCAGGGCGCTTATCTATTTCTTAAAAAAATACTACTATCAAAAAGGATACTTCTAAAAATAAATAAAGAAATGCCTTTTGTTTAAGCAAGGGATTAGATATGACTGTTACAATAAAGAAAAACGTTGACGTGCAGGCAACGCTTGAAGCAAAACAATTCAAATACCAGGTTAAAAGAGACTTATCTGGAGACGTGCAATTTGAAAACATGGCAAGCCCTGCTCGTGCAACGGTTTCACCGACCTTTGGAGCCACAATTGCTTACACCGCTACTGTTGCAAGTAATGACGGTTGGAATTTTATAAAGCCTGCCGCTATTCAAGTAGTAGGTTCAATAAGAGCTTCTAATGTTGGCACTACTGTATCAGCAGCGTTTTTCTTTAAAGGCAGTTGGCTAACAAACAACAATGCAAGAAATGTATATAGTGCAACAGCATCTTGTTCGGCTGCAACCTCTTGTTCCGCATCTATAAATGTCACAATAGTGGCAGGAGCATCTCTAACAGTAGCACAATCTGCTCCAAATGTTATAAAAAACAGAATTTATGCAGGTCAAATAACAGGTTCAGTTTCAGCCATATCTGCGTATGCTGCGGCGAACGATGATGCACAAGGACAAAAGAATCAAAAAGTTACAGTAATGAAGTAAGGCTTCTTTTCCCAAAATGGTTTGAAATCCCAACCACTTAAACGAGCCTGTCCGAAACAATAAAAAGAAGAAAACACTTTATTTAATGGGAAAATTGACATGACAGTAACAATCAAGAAAAACACCGACGTTCAAGCAGAATTCAAAGCAGACAAAATCAAATATCAAGTAAAAAGAGATTTGTCTGGAGATGTGCAGTGGACAAACTGTTCAACTGTTGGAAACCTGGCTACAACTACTATCAAAAATATAATTGTGCAGACAGCATCTACAACTGCAACCGCCCAAGCTTCAACAGGCGAGGGGTGGAATTTTTTCAGGGTTCCAAAGATTCGAGTAAAAGCCAGCATAACTAGTGGGTTTACTTGGGGCGCGCCTAATCAACTAAAAGCCTATGGAAAGTTTTACGTAAACGGCTCTTTGAAAGCAGCAGCAACAACAAGCACCAGCGTCACTGGACTTTTGACTGCAGCAGCTACTACAACCTTTACGCCTACAGGTACAACAAAGTCCTTGAGCATAGCTTCATCAAGCCCGAACAGCATAACAGTAAAAGTGAAGGGGAAGTGGATAGCTACTCAAGGCGCACTTGTTGGTAATGTAACTGCAAGAATGCTTTCAAACGCTCAAAGAAACGATAAGACAACAGTAATGGCCACAACCTAATTCCCAAATTGGTTTGAAATCCCTTTTGCTGAAATAATAATTTGCAAGCAGCAGGGGTTTATTTATATCACTTAGACCTTTAATTTTAGAGTGAAAGACTTGCACTGAATGACCCACCTTCTACCAGGGCGCTTATTCATTTTCTAATTCAATTCCAAAACAATAAAATAGGGGAAAGGACATTAGTATCTGTGAAATGCAGGCAAATACTTTTTGGAAAATCTCTTTAGCTTTTTTAGTCTTAATTTTTTTAAGTTTGATAATTTTTCTGATTGGCCTGTTTAATATGGGTGTTTCCTTAACTTCGCCAAGTGGTATTGTTTTACTATTTTTGATTTTTGTGGTTGTTTGCGTCACAATTCTATTTTTATTAAAAATTAAAATTGGTTTTTATCTTGCCTTGGTTGCAGCAATAATTATTTTTATAGGCGGGAGCTTGCTTTTTTCTCTAGCAGTATTTGTTCAATTAGTGCGTGAAAGCGCATTATATGTCATAATCTTTACGTTAATACCGCTTCTAATAAGTGCTATAGTAATCTTTACTGTTTGGAAAAGCAAACCAATCTTCTGCCCGAAATCAAATTAAACTTACTCTCTTTGCCTCATGAAAGCAATCCAAACAAATTACTCCAAATCGCCCTTGCATTGAAAACAACAGGCAAATTTGTGCAGCTGCTGTCACATGTTCCGTCATTGTTACAGACATCCAGTGTATTTCTGTCTGCGTCGTCACATTCCCCGTCAGTTGAGCATGTTACTGTACATTCTTCTACAGGCGGCTCTTCCACAGGAGGTTCCTCAACAGGCGACTCTTCCACAGGAGGCTCTTCCTTTGGAGGTTTTTCGTCTTTAGGCTTTTCTTCCAATGGCTCTTCCCCTGTTTCACACCAACTGTAACTGCTATCCCTTGCACACATTTCTTCCTTGAACAGCCTATTCTCTTCTCTCAAAGCCTCATTTTCCTGCTTCAGAGATTCTATCTCATTGGTTACCTGTGCTGGCTCTGCTTCCTCAATCTTTTCATTCAAGGCCTTGGTCGCCTCTGTCAGCATTGTTATTGTTGCACCCAAATCTCTTCCAGTAGTTGCCTCATCAACTTCTACAGCATCTGTTGAAACTGATTCTACACCCATTGTCATTGATTGTACCCTCATCCCACTTGCTCCAGCTACCTTGCTTTCCTTGCCTGGCTTTGTGTAAGGAAGTTTTACCCTTGTGAATTCCGGCAATGTGCTGTGAACAAGCTTTCCATCAGGGCCTGTTTCCACTTGTAGCAATTGTTCCAATGCTTCCTGACTACTTCCTTCCCATCCAGGCGTGTGATCTACGTGACTTGTAGCAAAGGACGTGCCTGTTATCATCAGGTCTCCAAGGAAGTTAGAGTCACCTGTAACACTTAGGCTTCCCAAAACATTGAGATCCTGCACTAGCACAGAGTTGGCGTTGTAGTTTGTCAAATTTTTACCTAATGTTACGCTTGCTTCTGCTAAACTTTGAACATTGTATCCTAATGCGATTGCTCCTGTCCCTAATGCTGTAATATTTGTGTCTGAGTAGCCCCATACTAGAGAACCGCTTCCCCAACTAGTTATATTACTTTCACTCTTTCCTCCTGCAAGACTTCCTGCACCAACTGACTGAATAAAAAGCGTTTCTCCTGGATCTGGTCCCATGCTTCCAATTGCAACACTTCCACTACCTGATGCTTCAAGTACTGCGCTTCCTGGACCATTAATATATCCACTTGCAAAAGCTCCGACGCCACGTGATATTATGCCACCTTTATCTCCAGCATTAAAGGACCCAATTGCCATACTTGAACTCCCACTTGCAGTAGTTGCATTACCTAATGCAGTACTATATGATCCACTTGCTGTTGTCCAGGTGCCTGCTGCAAAGCTGTCTGTTCCTGAAGCAGTAGTAGAATCTCCCATTGCTGTTGAGCTAACTCCGCTTGCAATTGTACCGTTTCCTGAAGCAAAAGAGCCTTGGCCTGTTGCATTTGTATCGTATCCTAATGCTACTGCTCCGTTTCCGAATGCTTTTGTGTTGTAGCCTAATGAAATTGCTCCATTTCCACCTGATAAAAGTTCTCCGCCCATATCAAGATAACCAAAAGCCATACTCCCATTTCCACTTGCAGTCAATGTTCCGCCGAAGTCATTATATCCACTTGCAAAACTTCCATGTCCGCTTGCAGTTATTGTTCCCATATCAGTAAATCCACTTGCAAAACTTGCTATTCCGCTTGCTGTTGTTGTTCCATTTGTATTTGCTCCACCCACTATGCTTCCATCACCACTTGCTATCATTGTTCCTAGATTCAAACCACCTGCTATGCTTCCATTACCACTTGCGGTTGTTGTTCCTATGTCGGAATATCCTCTTGTTATGCTTCCTTTTCCACTTGCTTCTGTTGTTGAATTCTTATTCCAACCACCTACTGTGCTTCCATCTTCACTTGCTTCTGGTGTTCCTTCTCCTTCTGTGTATCCGCTTGCAAAGCTTCCTATTCCACTTGCGATTGTTGCTAAACCCATTGCTGTGCTATGATCTCCGCTTGCTATTGTTCCTGTGCCCATTGAAGTACTTCCATTTCCTGTTGCTGTTGTACTATTACCCATTGCAGAGCTTTGGTTTCCGCTTGCTGTTGTTAGCAATCCTAGTGCTACTGCGTTTGTTCCGCCTGCACTTGTTGCAGCGCTTGAAATAAATCTTGCTCCTTCCACTGCATTTATTGCATTAATATCTCCTGTTACAAAACCGCCCAAAACATTCAGGTCCTGTACCAGCACAGAGTTGGCATTGTAGTTTGTCAAATTCTTACCTAGTGTTACACTTGCTTCTGCCAGGCTTTGCACATTGTAGCCTAATGCAATTGAGCCTATTCCTGTTGCTGAAAGGTTTGCATCCGAATCAGAGTAACCCATTGCAATGCTTCCGTCTCCTGTTGAACGAATGTTTCCGTTGTTTGAAAAACCCATTGCAATGCTTCCCTCACCAAGAGCCTCAAAGTAATAAGGTATTGGGTTGATTCCTCCTGAACTCAAACGTCCCATTGCAACAGAGCCATTCCCTCTTGCTCCAAATCTACCAGCACCATCACCAGGATCTGTCGTATAACCCATTGCAATGCTTCCGATTCCTGTGGCCTCACAAAGGCTGGGGATACCGCAACTGCCTGCAGCAATACTATAGTTTCCGCTTGCTGTTGTTCTTAATCCAAATGATACTGCGTTTGTTCCGCTTGCACTTGTTGCTGCTGTTGAAACGAATTTTGCCCCAGTTACCATCCCCAAACCATAGATATTGTTACTTACTCCAACGTTCACAAAGTTGCTGTCGCCCCCGGTAACATTGATTCCGCCGTCAACATTCAAAGCAGAGCCACCAAAGATTGTTCCGGAAACACCAAGGTTTACAACATTTGTGTCTCCAGTGAAGCTTGGCGCAAAAGTGCTTGCATACCAACTGTTGAAATCTGAAAATTGCATGAATGCGTTTAGGTCTATGCCCATTGCCTTTTTTGCAATAAAAGCAGACGGTTGTGAGTTAAGTTTTACTCTAGGAACTTGGGTTGAACCGTCAACTGTTATCTGCACCCATCGCTCTGCATTGAAATCAGAGGTTGTCAAGTACTGTGTTGAGTTGTTGCTTCCAAGGTTTGCTGCAAAGAATCCGTTGGTTACTGTCAAGCCATGGGCCTCTGTCCAAAGAGCAGCTCCACCGCTGTTGCTGTCAAACAATTCAAACAAGAAAGTGTAATCACCGCTCAGAGCCTGGCCATCGCTGTTGGTAAGCTTCCCCTGCAGCGTGACTTCCTCTGAAATCGCAAATGCGGCTGGAAGGATTGCAAGGAAGAGGATTGCAAGGCTTGCAAGCGCAAAAACCCTTGTGAAGTTAGTGGACTTATTATGTATCACTGTGCTACATAATCTCTCCTTATTACTTGTGACTTTGCAGAGTAGCTTTGCTTCTTTTTGGGAGGCCTCGTTTGAGCTTGTTTCTTGAGGAATCACCTTACTTAGTAGAGTGTTTGCTTTTGCGATAATTCCTGATATTTTGGAATTCCTCATGTTTCTTGTCACCTCCCATGACTAATCAAGTTAAACCAGTGTCTCTATTTTTGCTTAGATAAACGCCCAACCAAGCAAAAATAACGCTAAAGTAGTATAAATATGCATAACACTACAGGAAAGTAGACTTCTTTTCAAGTAATTAATAAATTTTGTTTTAGGAATTATTAAAGTTAGTTAATTGAAACTGCTTTTAGAAATGGAATTAACTGTAAAAGCAAAATTACCATCATTTCCCCCTAAACAATTATATATACCTAAATCCTATCTTTTATATGAAATATAAATTCATTCTCCTAATTGCGCTTATTATTTTACTGGCATTATCAGGCTGCTTAAAAATCAACATGCGTGAAGAGATAAACGCAGAGGGAATGTCTAATCTTTCAATTGAAATGGACATGTCTGCCCTAATGGCCTTTCCTGAAATGAAGGAAATGGAAACCAATCCATGTGATGACCTTGAAACAGATCCAACACAAGAAGTTGTTTTGACAGATATTGAATGCACGTTTGAAGACGGAGTAATGACAATGTCTGGAAAGCTTGACAGAACAAAAACCCCTGGCTTTTCAATGGAAGACGGAAAATACAGACTCGACATAAAAGAAAGCTTTGAATCAATGAGCTCAGCCAGATCAACTGAAGAAGGCATGAACATGCCTGAAAGCGAGGAAGAAATAGCCCAAGCAAAAGCATTTGGCTTTGAAATGAACTATTTTGTTAAAATGCCTGGCAATGTAACAAATCAGGAAGGCGGAGAACTTCAGGACGACGGCTTTGTAAAGTTTGACTTTTTGGACATGCCTGACACTGCCTTTGTTGAATCAGAGATTCCGAAAGGAATCCAACTTGATCTAATAACAACATTTGCAATTGGTGGAGTTATTGCAATTCTTGCAGTTGCAGGCCTGCTCTTCTTTGTAATGAAAAGGTAAGCTTTCCTGCGAAAGGCTTATATCCTACTTTAAACAACTTGTTTGCAATGGTTAGGTTTGAAAACGAGTTTGGAGAAATTAGAAGAAAAAAGCGGGGACCTATTTCTGACTCTGTTTTAGACGATTTGGACTCCTTAAAGCTTTATCCAGACGAACCAGTTGACTCTGTTATCAAAAGGCTTTTGCAAAGCATGAACCCAAAAGAAATGACCGCGTCAATTATAGAAAAAGTAAGTGGCATCAAAGACAAAATGAACCCTGAATGGGGCACCAGGCTTAAGGCAAGGTATGAACGGGTTCACAAGGGAAGAATGAGCAACAAGGAATGGGTCCAAAAGCTATTGGAAGAAGAATTCAAAAAATTGGAAAACTAAGCCAGCTATTTCCTACTGCAAAAACACCCTGACAAAAGAAACAAATCCTTTAATCACTGCCAGAATCACGTCCAAAATTGATTTAGGAAAGTTAACATCTTTTGGTCTAGGAGGAGTGTTTGTCGAAATCTGTTCAACCAAGCCACCAAAGCCAACATTGTCAAAATCGCTTCCGCCAACATATGTGCCAATCTCAACCTTTGCCAAATCAAAACCCTTTAGTGCAACACTATTTCCAACACTTGACTCAATTAAATTGCTTTCCTCGTCGTAAACATAAAAGTCAGCAAGTTCTTTCTTCTCATTATAAACAATCCTAAAAAGATACCATTTGTCTTTTTCAGGAACTGCTTCAAAAACAGAAAAGCTTTCAAAGCCAAAGTTTCCTCCTACAGCATAGTACTTGAACCTGCCTTCACTGATTGCAATGCCTGCAAGATACTGATTTTCCTCGCTTATCACATGATACTGCGCTGCAAGATGGCCAGAAATATCCTTTGTTTTAACAAAAGCGTTTGTGTCAACTCGGCCAGTATTTATTGCAGTATAAGACAACGGAGCTCTAAGAGACCCCCTTCCATTAATCCTTAAACCAAAAGAGCTGTCTTTTGCAGCATCTCCCAAAATCTCGTATTCCCCAGGAGTGCTGCTAACAGGGTTCCAAACACCACTGTATGCTCCATTTTCAAAGTCGTCAAAGACAATTAATTCCATTGCAAGCAATGGTTCGGCTATTATGTCGGCAGTTGAAGCAAAGCTTGTTCCTAGGAATAAAACTAGCCACGCTAAGAAAAGAAACGAAACATTCTTCAATTAAGTCACCTTTTCAAGAACTTTAGCCCACGCCTGGAAGGGTTGGCTCACACTTGCTGTCAATGCATTCGTAATCTTCCAAAGCAGCACAGGTCTGGAAGCAATTTTGCTTGAATTCTTTTACCAAACCATTGACTTTTTCGAGTTCTGCCACGTTAACCAGGTGATAGCATCCAAGAGGGCATTTTGTGTTTGTTTCAACACAGTCCTCTTTAACCTCACAGTAGTTGGCTCTTTCCATTTCTACAAGAACCTTTTCAGCCAATCCTTCTTCACTAGTGTCCTCAATATTGGCACAGTAATCTGTACAAACTTCCTCATAGTCAATGTCTCCGTCAACGGGGCAAGCTGCCTTGTTGTCTGCAACACTGCCGTCAGAGCACACAAATTTGTAGACAGGTTCAACGCTTACCGGTTCTGAAACGCATCCACTCAAAAGAAATGCCGCAATTAAAACTGCAGCCAAAAGAATCTGTTTTCTCATGACCCCAATATAGTTCAAACCCCTATTTAAGGCTTTGGAGCTTTTTTGTTGATTCTTGGAAGTACCACAAAGGCAAAGCCAGCAGAGATTAAGACACCTATCCAAAAGACCAAATTGTCCATTAAACCCACCATCATCAAAGCAAGGCTTAACACAAGGTATACAACAAGGACAACAACTGCTGCCTTTAACACTTTTTCAGGAACCATTTGATTTCTTATGTTCCTTCGCCTATTTTATCTTTTCGGCAGGAACCTCATGGAATAAATCCAATTATACTACTCCAAATCGCCCTTGCATTGAAAACAACAGGCAAATTTGTGCAGCTGCTGTCACATCCTCCGTCATTATTGCACACATCCAGAGTATTTCCGTTTGCGTCATCGCATTCACCGTCACTTGAACAAATTACAGTGCACTCTTCTACAGGTGGTTCCTCAACTGGAGGCCCCTCTGCAGGTGGTTCTTCCGCCGGAGGCTTCTCAACAGGAGATTCTTCTTCAACTGGCTCTGTAGCCTTTGTCTTCACAGAGCTCTGCAAACATTTCCTTAAACCGCTTGTTTTCTTCTCCAAGCCGTTGGTTTTCTTCCTTTAATTGCTCTATTTCATTATTTACCTGTGCTGACTCTGCTTCCTCAATCTTTTCATTCAAGGCCTTGGTCGCCTCTGTCAGCATTGTTATTGTTGCTCCAAGGTCTCTTCCTGTTGTGGCTTCATCTACTTCAACAGTTTCTGATGAAACAGTTGTGGTCATTGCCGTTGCCTGCATTGGCCCGCCTCTTTGATCTGCCTTGCTTTCTTTCCCTGGCTTTACATAAGGTAAATTAACCCTTGTGAATTCCGGCAAACTACTATGAACAAGTTCTCCATCTGGACCTGTTTCCACCCGCAGCAATTGTTCCAATGCTTCCTGACTTGTCCCTTCCCATCCAGGAGTGTGGTCTACGTGACTTGTAGCAAAGGACGTGCCTGTAATCATTAAATTACCCAAAAAGTTTGAGTCGCCTGTTACAGTTATATTGCCTTGGAAATAACCAGCATAATCTACATCCCCACCAGAAGCAGTTGCATAAATACCGTAAGCTGTTGCTGGTGAATTGTCTGATGCTGAGGCAGTTCCTTCAAAGTAACCACCATAAGCATTTGCTGGCTCGATATTGTCGTCACCGCCAACAATTTTTCCCCTTCCGAAAACACCATAAGCAACGCTTTTACCACTTGTATCATGTGCACTTGAAATGTCTTCTGCTTCTCCATAAACTCCATAAGTTGCTCTAACACCTATATCTGAAGCATCAGAATCATTGTATCTGACCTTGCTATATGTTCCAAAAAAGTTCAAGTCGCCTGCATCAACCGTATACAGGTTAGGAATATCTAAAAAATTGTATATACCATACTCAATCCAATTCTCTTCATTCGAATTACTTTCCCTTTTGTCGTTTACAAAATTGTAGATGCCATACTGTGTATTGTCGCTGCTAACACTACCTGTAAGGGTTCTGTGCTGGCTTAATCCAATACTTCCACTTGCAGGACTTTCAACACTTGTTCCAAACGAAACCTTGCCACCATTAAAGTCTGCTCCGCCAGAAAATACTGCACTCCCCAAAACATTCAAGTCCTGCACCAGCACAGAGTTGGCGTTGTAGTTTGTTAGATCTTTTCCAAGTGTTACTGCTGCTTCTTCCAAAGCCTGAACATTGTATCCTAATGCGATTGCTCCTTTATCTGCTGCTTCGTCGCCTGCAACCATGTTGGTGTCAGAGTATCCCATTGCAACTGCTCCATCTCCAATTGCAAACATTCTATAATTTGTTGTTGGACAACAACCAACTTCCCCCCCTCTTCCGGCAACAAAAGAATAATCTCCTACTGCTTTTCCAATACGACCTAAAGCAACGCTTCCTATTCCTGATGCTGTTGTTGTTGAACCCGCTGCAAAACTTTGGCCTCCAGATGCAACAGTCGAGATTCCCGTTGCGACATCTTGAGCGCCTGATGCGGTTGTTGCAAATCCCATAGCAACAGAATTATCTCCACTTGCAGTTGTTGTATTACCTGTTGCTGTGCTTTGTGCGCCACTTGCTATTGTTGCAAGCCCCATTGCTATACTGTAGTCCCCGCTTGCTTTTCCAACGCCCATTGATACCGAAGCCGTTCCACTTGCATTTGAAATGCCCATTGCTACCGAATATAGTCCGCTTGCTGTCGAGCTCAACCCTGTTGCAAATGATTGTGCCCCGAATGCAGTTGTTCCTGAACCCAATGCTGTGCTTCCAACCCCATAAACCGAGTTTGCGTCCTTTGACTTTATTTTACCAACATCAAATAGGTTTGTATCAGTTCCATAAAAATTTCCAGTCATTCCTACATTTACAAAGTTGCTGTCGCTTCCAAGAACTACTGCTGAACCAGACAAACTTATATCACCCAATACATTCAGGTCTTGCACTAGAACAGAGTTGGCATTATAGTTTGTTAAATTCTTTCCGAGTGTTACTGCTGCTTCTGCCAAAGATTGAACATCGTAGCCCAAAGCAATTGCTCCGTAATCTACTGTTGAGTTCCCTGCTGTTAGGTTTGCATCAGAGAAACCCATTGCAACACTTCCAGTTCCACTTGCGTTAATTTTTCCGTTTCTTACATGTCCGAAAGCAAATGCACCATCTCCTATTGCAGTTATTTCTCCGACTTCTCCTGGCCCACTTCCAAAATCTCCCATTGCAAACGAACCGTCTCCAACAGCATCAACTACAGCATAGCTTGCTCCAGGATGAGTGTTAAAGTTTCCACTTGCAAAAGAACCGTCACCAGAAGCAGTTATACTACTGTTAGCAAGCACTTTTGGATTGTTTCCTAGTGAAAGACTGCCTATTCCGCTTGATGTTGTTGCTCTTCCAAGTGCTACCGCAGTATTTCCGCTTGATGTTGTTTCTGAACCTGCTGCAATAGTATAAGTTCCACTTGCTGTTGTTCCATAACCAAGTGCCACTGCGTTTGTTCCTGCTGCGCTTGTTGCTGCTGTTGAAACAAACTTTGCTCCAGTAACAGTTCCCAAACCATAAATGTTGTTTGAAACTCCAATGTTTGTAAAGTTGCTGTCGCCTGTGGCTTGTAAACTGCCGTTTATGTCTAATGCCACTGTTGGAGAGGAACTTACGCCTAAGCCTATTCCAACAAAACCACCACTTTTGGCTAGTAGGATGTTTCCAAAAGAGCCATTTGAAGTAGTGCCTGTTCCACCTGTTCCTGTTGTTAACTCAAGGTCTCCACCGTCTCCACCTAACATTGTTAATCCACCACTTGTTGAGCCTCCTTTTCCAGTAGTAATACTAAACAAGCCACCGTTTCCTCCATATTGAATCATTGCAGTTTTGACTTCTCCACCTTTCCCTGTTATTAATTCCATGCTTCCACCAGTTCCACCAAATATTTCTCCAGGATAACCTATAGTATTAGTACCCCCTGGTCCTGATGCTATTCTTACACTTCCTCCTGTTCCTGCATCATGTACTGAACCTGGACCTCCTACTCCTCCATTTACGTCTAAAACCCTTGCAGCATTTTTTCCAGGAATAAGAGTTGGTTGTCCATTTATCTTTGTTGCTCCAGCAATATTCAAATCGCTTCTAATCTCAAGAGGGCTTCCTCCAAACAAAGTTCCACTAATTCCCACATTTACAAAGTTGCTGTCGCCTGAAGCATTAATTCCGCCATTAATGAAATTTACTCCACTCACTGAGAAATTTGCAACATTCAAGTCACCCAAAACATTAAGGTCTTGAACCAGAACAGAGTTGGCATTATAGTTTGTCAAATTCTTGCCCAAAGTAACGCTTGCTTCTGCAAGGCTTTGAACATTGTATCCTAGAGCAATTGAACCATCTCCTGTTGCTTGGTGTGTTCCATTTACTGCATAACCCATTGCAACAGAACCAGTGCCTGTTGACTGAAAGAGAGTTGATGAGTTTGAGGTTACTGCTCCCATTGCAATGCTCCCGTTGCCAGAAGCAAGCATATTTGTATCTGCTCCACCTGATGCAGCAACATAGCCTATTGCCATACTTCCAAAACCAAGTGTAACAATTCCACCTTTTCCAACAGGACTTGAGGAATACCCTCCAGCAATTGAACCTGCGCCACCTGCTCTAATAACTGATGTTCCTCCAGCAGGGTCATTGTTTTGACCAAATGCAATTGAACTAATGCCTTCTGCTGTAATTTCAAGACCAGTGTTTGCTCCTGTTACAAAGCTTTCGTCTCCACTTGCAGTTGTACTTAATCCAATTGCTGTCGCAGCAGTTCCACTTGCAACCGTGCTTTGTCCACTTGCAAGACTTCCAGTGTTGCTTGCTGTTGTTAAAAAGCCTAATGCAGTACTTGCTGTTCCATTTGAAGTGGTGGTTAGTCCTAGTGCTACTGCATCTGCTCCACTTGCCGTTCCAGTAATGCTTTGAAATTTGTCTGCCTGAATTACTGTGCTGCTGTCTCCGTAAAGGTTTCCTGAAATTCCAACATTTACAAAATTTGCATCACTTGTTACATTTAAATCTCCACTAATAAGAACAGTTTCATCGCCTGCATCTGTTTTAAATAAATTTTTTGTATCTCCTTTTATTAAAAAGTCATTAATGGCTAATCCCTCATTATTAACAATTATTCCGTTAATACTATCATACACTATCATTTCCTCATTATTATTAACTCCTGTGGAAAAAGTTTGTAATCCTCTCAAAAATACTGATGAAGCAGTTGTCCCCATTTCAAAGCCCTGCCCAAAACCATTAAGAACTCCAAATGTAATATCTTGCGATATACCATTCGCTTCAATTGATACTGCGTCCACAGCTGATTTTAACACTAATGGTATTCCGCCTGTTGTGGTTAACGTAAATCCATTTATGTTAATATTATCAACTTGTAAATTTGTAAGAGTTCCAAGACTTGTAACATTCCCTTGAGCAGCTGTTTGTAAAGTGCCAGTTAAATTAGTTGCAGTAACACTTGTAGCATTAATTGTTGGAGCAAACAACGCATTCAAAAAAGTATTACCAGAAACACCAACATTTGCAAAATTAGAATCGCCTGAAAAGGTTGGGTTGAATGTACTAGCATACCAGCTGTTAAAGTCTGAAAATTGCATGAATGCGTTCAAGTCAATGCCCATTGCCTTTTTTGCGACGAATGCCGAAGGCTGTGAGTTAAGTTTTACTCTTGGCACTTGGGTTGAGCCGTCGACTGTTATTTGCACCCATCGCTCTGCATTGAAGTCAGAGGTTGTTAAGTATTGTGTTGAGTTGTTGCTGCCGAGGTTTGCTGCAAAGACTCCGTTAGTTACTGTTAAGCCATGTGTTTCTGTCCAAAGGGTTGTTCCACCGTTGTTGCTGTCAAACAATTCGAAAAGGAATGTATAGTCACCTGATAAGGCTTGGCCACTGCTGTTAGTAAGCTTTCCTTGCAAGGTTATATTTTCAGAGATTGCAAATGCAGCCGGAAGAACTGCAAGGAACAAGATTGCAAGGCTTGCAAGCGCAAAGACTCTTGCAAAACTATTGTTATCATTATGTATCACCCTGCTACATAATCTCTCCTTATTACTTGTGACTTTGCAGAGTAGCTTTGCTTCTGTTTGAGAGGCCTCGTTTGAGCTTGTTTCTTGAGGAACCACTTTTCTAAGTAGGGTCTTTATTATTGTTAAAATTCCTGTTTCTTTGGAATTCCTCATGCTTTTTGTCACCTCCCAATGACTAATCAAGTCGAACGCCGCGTCTGTATTTTTGCGCAGATATCTCGCCCAACCAAGCAAAAATAACACTAGAGTAGTATAAATAAGTATAGAACTGGCCAAAAGTAGACTTCTTTTCAAATTATCAAATAGTAATGGCCTGATTTGAATTTTTAGCAAGGTTAATATTCTCGAAAAGCGTTTAGTTAATTCAATGAGAAGGATTGTCAACAAGTTTAGGTCCTTGAGGGACAAATGGCGAAACTTTAAGCGAGCCAGAAGAAAGTTTTAGATTAGGTTAAAACAGGCTTTCAATGGCTTCAGCCACTGCTTCAAAGAAATAGTTATTCTTTCAATTCAGTTAAAACTTTTTCAACTGTTTCAGCAGAAATCTTTGTTGCATAATTTCCGCCAAAGTCTTTTACTTTTCCAATTGTTTCAAGCAAAACATATTCAGCCTGTTTCTGCCTTGCCTTTTTGTCAAGGTTTGCCTTTGCAACAATTGCCTTTGGCTCAAGCTCTTTGGGAATTCTAACAGGCAAGCCCATCTTTTTGAGAACGTCTTCCTGCAAGTCAGATTCTTCCTTTGAATTAAATCCAAGTTTAAGGCCAAGCCTTGCGTTTGCAACAATTCCAATTGAAACACATTCCCCATGAGTCAATTTAAAGTTCATTAATTTTTCAATACTGTGGGCAAGGGTGTGGCCGTAGTTCAAGACTTTTCTCATTCCCTTTTCTGTCTCGTCTGACTCAACAACTTTTGCCTTGATTCTGTTGTTCCAGGCAAAAAGCTTTATCATTAAATCGGCGTAGCCTTCTCCTTTTCTTGCCATAATCAAATCCTGGTTATGTATAAAGAAATCCAGGAATTCCTTGTCTGCAATCATCCCGTGCTTCACCAATTCGACAAGGCCTGAACTGTAATCCCTTTCAGACAAAGATTCCAAAGTTGCAACATCAATGTAAACCTTTGACGGCTGGTGAAAACACCCAATAAGGTTTTTTCCGGCAGGAACATCTATTGCGGTTTTTCCCCCAACACTACTGTCTGTCTGAGCAACAGTGCTTGTTGCAACCTGAACAACAGGAATTCCCCTCATGTAAGTTGCTGCAATAAATCCACCCATGTCTCCGCAGACACCTCCACCCAACGCAATTAGAGCAGAGTCTCTTCCAAGGCCCCAGCCAAACATTTTGTCCTCAATCATTGCCTTTGTGGCCCTTGTCTTGTTTATTTCGCCCGCCTGGTAGACAACAAGATTTACTTCAATTCCCTTAGCCTTTAATTCGTCCATTAAGGGCTTTGCATAAAGCTTTTTCAAATTGCTGTCAGTCAAAAGAACATAGCTTGAACCCAAAGGCTTTTCAGCAAGGTCTTTTGCAATCAGAGGAAAAAGCTTTTCTCCAACAACAATGTCGTAAGACTTGCCAGCCTCTTTCTTGAGAGAAATACTTACCTTTTCAGTTAAAGCCATAAAAAGATTAATGCAACAGAAAAGATTTAAACAGACCAATTCAAACAATGGATAGAATAAGATGCCCCAAAATAGCTAATGAAAAAGATTGTAGTTGAGA
>JAFCCH010000030.1 GCA_017610265.1 Nitrososphaerota archaeon | reverse complement strand
TTGCTAATTAAATTAAACTGCCTTGTGCAGCTTTTTACAAGTGAGGTTCCGCTCTTTACATTGATTGAGAGTTCTGCCTCCATTGTCTGCCCGTTGTTGCTTTCAATAACTGCAATGGCATTTACATCGTTGTCTCCTGTCTTGCTTGCCTGAATCCTTGTAATTGCAACATCCTGTGCTGTTCCAAGCAATGGCTGGTCTGTTGAAGCAATTCCGCTTGCACTGCTTGGGCATTCAAACGGCTTGTTTGTTTCAATAAAGTCTCTTAATTCATTTACTTTCTTCAAGACAGCAATGCTGAATTGTGTTGCGTCACAGTAAATATAATCTTCGTTGCCTTCGTCGCAGCTGTCTGCATCTATCTTGCTCCAACTCCAGTCAAATGCAACCTTTGGAACTGCGTCTGGCCCTGTTACCCCTACTACACTGCCCATCTTACAGTTTGCAAGAGGCCTTGAAACAGGCGTAATTGTCAGTGGGTCAAATGAATTAAATTGCAGCCTAAACCTTTCCTTGTGTTCCTTTCTTTCCTTTGTCTCGAGTTCTGGCTGTGTGTTTTCCTTCAAATCGTAATTTGTTACATACTCAATTCTTTCACCTTCGATTCTTAGAATTCTGTAAAGTGGTGTTGCCGGATCTTCTTGTACAACGCCTTCTACATTGAGGAATCCGAGCTTTCTTTTCTCCAGATTAAGGCCTGGTGCGTCATCCCTTGGGGCAGTGCTTGTTTCTCCAAGGTCTGTTACCGTAATGTCTGTTGAAGCCGTTTCAACAAGTTGGTCGTCTTCCAGGCTTGCTCCTGGCAATAAAAGTTCTGTTTGTGAGTGTTCCAAGTCCCTTTGGACTGTTGTAAAGCTAAATTCTCCTTCATCCTGGTTCATGTAGGCAAAAATTGTTCCTGCAAGGAATCCCTGCAGTCCCCAGCTCATTGCACTTGGCTTTCCAAGAATGCTTGTGCCAATTCCGCCAATCATGCTTCCCATCATGCCGCCCATCATTCCGCCGCCTCCGCCAAACAGGCCTGCGTAGCCGGCTGTTGTCGTAGTTTGATTTTCATTTCCTTGTGCATATACTACTGGTGGAAGGCTGTTGTTTGCAGCATCTTTTTCTGCTTGTTTCTTTTCTGCATCAGCCGCTGCTTTTGCATCAGCGTCTGCCTTTGCTTTGGCTTCTGCGTCTGCTATGGCTTGGGCTTTTGCAGCGTCTGCTTCAGCCTTTACTTTGGCTTCTTCTTCTGCTTTGCTTTGGGCTTCCTGCTGTTGCACCTGTTGATATGTTGTGCTTCCTGTTTCCTTTATTTTGTCTGTGGTACCAAATCCTAAGAAGCCTCCTGTTTTTTCAGTTTCATATTCTTTTCCACTTTGATCATAAAGTTTATCTGAGCCCTGTGGCTTGAAGTAACGCTGGCCCTCTATTTCAACAACTTCTCCTCTTGCATTTCTTTGTGCGCCTGAACTTGTTGCTCCTCTGCTGAATTGGTCAAAGGTTAGGGCTCCTCCGGAAGCTTTGCTTCCTGTTTCTGATTTTGCTGCAAAGTGTCCGACAAGGCCCATTACTACTCCGTAGATTGCGCCTGTCTTCATTGCGTCCATCCAGTCGTGCTCGTCAAATTTGACTGTTGCAGTAACTGGTTTGTCATAGCAGTGGTTGATTATTTCAACAGTGTCATATCCGTCGTATGGGTCGTCTGGATTGTCAAAGATGTCAAATTCATATCTTGAGAGTTCAAGGCATCCTGATGCAAGAATTCTTGCCCTCACTGTCTTAATTAGCTTGTCCTGAGTTTCGTCGCTTCCCTTTGCGTAAACATTTATTGGGTATTGGCCTGCCATGTTCTTTTCTGCAAGAACCTCTATTTCACGGCTGTCCTTGTCTCCTAATGTAAAGTTGTTTGAGCTAATTGTTAATTCTGATTCAAGCCTAAAGTCGTTTATTGGGCCACAGCCAATTGTTTCGATTTCAAAGCTGTCTGAGTCTTCCGGCTTTATGAGTAAAACATCTTTGCTGAAAGAGATGCAATCTACCATGTTAACAACCGTTATTTCTGTTGCTATTTCGTCTGAGAGTGTTTGAGAGCCTCCTTCAACCGGGTTTTCTGCAGTAAATACGATTGTTGCAACTCCTTTGCCATTTATGGATGCATTTGGTGAAAAGGTTAGTACAACAGGGATTGTTTCTTCTCCAAGCATTAATCCCTTGAATTTCTTGGCATATCCTGCCCTCAAATCAATTGAATTGTCTTCTGTCCTTACAGTAAATGTTCCAAGCTGGTTTGTTCCCCAGTCTGCCTTTGCTGAAATGTTCCTCAAGGAAACTGCTGCGCCTGAAATGCTGCAGTTGTTCTGAATCTCAAACTCTATTTCAATTGGAGTTCCCTCTGTTCCGGCTTTCCATTCGCTTCTTGTAACTGTAAAACAGGCTGGGTCATCAACTTCTCCGCCAAGGCCAACGCTTATCTTTACCGGAACTTCCGTAACCCATTCGCTTCCAAAGGCTTCTGTTGTAATGTCAAGGCTGGTTACAAGCTGTTCTCCTTGCTCTAGGTCTTTGCCTTTTTCTGTCAGGAATGAAAGCAATTGCATTTCAAGAACTTGTTCGGCTGGAACTGTTTCTCCAATATATGAATGTAACCAATTGTTCATCTTTTCCTTGTCAATCAGGCCATAAACCTTTCCTGTTAATTCAATGTCCTTTATTTTCACGTCAAAGGAAGTCAGGTTTTCAATGCTGAATGCGTCCTCGGTCTCATGCTTTGTTTTTGCATTAAGTGCAACTCCGATAATTTCAGGCTTTGCCTTTATAACATCTGGATTTACTTCAAGTGTCTTTTCAAAGCTTTCATAATCTGGCTTGCCTACAAATATCTGTAGCTTTTCGCTTGGCTGGAGGGCTGGCAATCTAAGCACAACAATTCCTTTTCCGTTTGTTGTCTTTTCGTCAACAACTGTGTTAAACTTGTCTCTTGCCCTAACTATTGCGCCGTCAATCTCTGCCCCTGTTGCCTTGTCTCTGACTGTCAGGGTAACGCTGTTTTCGACTCCGCTTGGAAGGGCTTCTGGTGCAATAAGCACATCTAATTGCTTGTTTGAAATAACTCCTATTGAAATTGACTTGCTGAACTGGATTCTTTGCTGGCTTCTAATCTCAATGTTTAGCATTGTTGAACCGCTTTTTTGCGGAACAAAGTTCATGGTTCCTGAAACAATGTTGTTTGGAAGAAGGTTTCCGACCTCTATCCACCCAGTGTTGTTTTGTGATGCAATTCCTTCCCTTTGCTGGCTTTGTGCTCCAAAGATGCTGTAGTCCTGCAAGAGCAGTCCTGAATCAAGGTTGGAAATTCTTATTTCTGCATCTTAGTCCTGCAAGAGCAGTCCTGAATCAAGGTTGGAAATTCTTATTTCTGCATCTGTATAAGAGTGGGTTGCAAATTCTGAATTGTTTACAACAGTAAAACTAATTTTGTAAGGTCTGTTGACATTTGCTGAAAAACTGTCAGTGCTTGTGTAAGAAAGTTGGTCTTCAATGTCTAGGATACTTGCGCTGAAGCAAAAGCTTTCGTCGCAGATGTTTTCCGTGCCTATTTGGAAAATTTCCTGCTTTGTGTTTGCGTAAAGCCCTTCCTTTCCTGCAACAGACTCTGACTGTCCAAGGGTTGAATCATTTGGGTTTCTGTGGAATGTGCCTTTGTCGTCGCCCCATGCCCTGTAATGCAGGTTGAGTTGGTCTCCGACAACGGCTGTTTCTTTTACCCTTATCTTTGCGCTAACTTGTATAAGTCCTGATGAAAAGACAGGCCATCTAATGTTTGCCCACTTGGCTTCGTCGCTTGCAGGGTTTCCTGAGTCGACTGCATAGCCGTTGTTCGGGCTGTAGCTTGTTGCTTTAATTATTTCATAATTTCCCGGGGCATTAATGCTCTTTAATGCAATTTCGTCAAGTTCCATTATTTCATTTTCGCCTGTCCTTACATGCATTCCGATAAAATCGTAATTTTTGTTTACTGGAACTTTCAACAGGAAGAGTGCGTCATATTGCTGGCCTGGGCTTGGAACTGTTGCAAGCCGCCCTTCTTTGTAAAGCCCCTGGAATTCAATTTCAACTTCTCCCTGGATAATTTCCTTTTCTAAGACTGCGTCAACAACCTGTGTGCTGTTTGCAACAATTGGAAAAACCATTGAGGTAAAGTTTGTAAAGCCATCTTTGCTTGCCACTATGTAAATCTTTTTGTCTGCCCTCAGGGTTACTTCAGCGCTTCCGTTTGCGTCTTCTACTGGCATTGCTCCCCCACCAATTGTTTTGAGGGTTAATGCGTCAATAAATGCAACCTGTGCAAATTGCAATGGGGCTCCTTCTTTGTCAAGGACATTTACCTTGATTGAACCGTCGCCTGCAATAAGAACAACTGTTAAAATTGTCTTGTCTGCTGCCCTTTGGATAAAGTGTGCGGGATCGCTCCAGCCGCTGCTGCTTGCCTTAAATGCAAATGCCTTGTAGTCTCCGCTTGGAGCCCTTGAGAATTCGGCAACTCCGTTTGCGTCTGAAATAATGTTTGCAAATCCTACGTTGAACCCGTTTTCATTGTAGAGGCCTACTGTGGCATTTGTTACTGGTTTGCCATCCTGGTCTAAAACCTTTACCTTAAGCTTTCCTCCGCAGTCTTCTGTAAATGGAACAAGCTCTATTTCTCTTGCAGCAGAGCCAATTCTTGCATCGTGCACTGTATGCAGGCAATATGCTTCGTGGTCAATTACTGCTGTGTAAGCTGTGTCCTGAATAACCGGGAATTCGACAAGGCCGTCCTCGTCCTGGCTTGAAACCTTTGTGTCAACTTCTTCACTGCCAATTCTTAGAATAACATTTGCTCCGTCAACTGAACCGCCTGTTTCTGCGTCAACAATTCTTAGCCTTACTGTTCCAACAATGTTTTGCTGCAAGTCAATTTCTATTGTCCTTTGGCTTGCTGCTGTAACACTGAAAGTTATTGAAGTTGCTGCAGCATATCCTGCCATTGCAGATGTTTTGATAAAGTAGGTGTCAGCACTTCTTTCAAATTGTGCCCTTCCGTTTTGGCTAATGGTTGATTCAAGGGGTCCAAGGCCTGAGTCTGTGCCATTGTCTCTGTAAATGTAAACAGTTACTTCCTCGCTTATTAGCTGTCCGTTGAAGGATAATTCAACGTCAATTGTTGCAAGGTCTCCTAATTCTTCTTGCAAGTAGATTGTTTGCTGGCTTTGAACAAGTTCAATTGAGTCCTTGAACTGGAAGCCTTCTCCCCTTATTGCCGCAAGCAGACCGCCACATCCGGCTGGCTCTGTTACTGTTGCTGTGCCTGTTGAAATTGTAAGGTCTGCAGGTGAAGTCACTCCTGAATTTCTGCAGGTAAATGACAGGGTTGTGGCTGTTCTTATTGGCTGCCCAAGGCTGTCTTTTAATGCAATGGTGTATGTCTTGTCTTCGAGGGATGGCATAATAAGGCTGTGCAGGAAAATTGATCCTGTAACCTCTAATGTTTCTGTGTAATCTTCGAATCCGGTTTTTAATGCGGCAATTGTTATTTTTGCTCCGAGTGGAACCGAGAACTGCCCGGTTTCTCCATTTTCATTTGTGGTTGTGCTGAATAATTCTTCGCCTTCAACGTAAACAGTTACTGTTGCGTCTTCCAGTGGATCGCCGTCTTGGTCTGTTGCCTTGAATGAAAAGACTGCTCCCTGTTGCATAAAAAGCGGAACAATTAATGCTACTAAAAGAAGTGCTACTAGAACAAGGAAAACTGCAAAGCTTGGAACAACTTTGTCAACGCGGTCGATTACCCCATGAATTGGTATTTTTGTGTCAATTTTGTCAATGGCCCCGTACCATTTATCTTCGAGGTCGAAATAGAATTCCCTCAATTTTTCCACTGCACCTTCAACTGCCATCGAGCTTTTTCCCCTGTAAATTTACTGGTTCAAGTAATAAAATTACTTCCAGTCTATTAGTTATTTCTTTTCTATATATAAATTCTTTTCCATTAATAAATTTGCCCTTTTAATGTCTGCCTTTGGCTAAAAGGGGTAAAAAGAAAGAATTAGGCTTTTTAAAGACTTTAAGAGGATGCTTCCAAAATCTTTTCGGCAAACCATCTGAGTTCTGCGCCGTTTTCCTTTGGAACAAAGCAAACTTGTTCGCTTTCAATCATGTCAATAAATGATTTGAGGGTAATCTTCTCATTGTTTGCTGTTGTGTTCAACGCAACTATTAGGCCACCTGCTTGCCTGTGTCCTGCTGGAATTGGTCTTTCTGTCAAGCCTTTCATTGTTGCATCTCCCTGAGCACAGATTGCCTGCAGTGTGTAGTGTGCCATAAATGGCGTAAAGATTATTCCCCTGTAGGTTGTTTCACTGGCTACCTCTTCAATAAATCCGTGGAAGCCCGGAGCCGTATTTTGTTTGCACAAAATCTGGGTTGATTGTGATGGCAGTGATTGGTCGTCAAAGACCTGGCCACCACTTGCATTCTTTATAGTAAACCATTTTGCAGCTGTTTTTACAGTCTTGTCTCCTGTGTCTTCTGTGAGGTCGTAAAGCATTCCTTCTACTCCCTGTTCTGTTCTTGGTTTAATCTTAAAGATTGTTCTTGCAATTCTTGAAGGGTTGTAGTTGAAGTTTGTGCCTGTCAGGTCAAGGATTGTGCCTGTGTTGGTTTTCTCAAATGTGTTTCCATATTTGAATGAGTAATTTGCAATTCCTGCACTTCCTCCTGCTTTCTCAAGGAATTTAACAGGCTTGTCTACCATGTTTTCTTGTTTAAATGAAATATTCAGGGTTTTATCTCCTGTTCCTTCAAAGTCTGTTCCATAACCTTTCCTGTCTCCGTCTCCAAGTTCTCCGTCAAATGGAATTTCGAAGAACTTGTTTTCAGCATATTTTGTATTTCCAAAGTCTTTGTCAAGGTCTTCAAGTGTCTTTGCCATCTTTGTGTCAATCTCAACTGTCCAGTCTTTCTTTGTTGAGAAGTTATAATTAAGTATTATGTTGAACAGGCCTGGCTTTGGAATAACTTTGTTGTCAAGTTCAAATGTCCAGTTGTCATTTCTTGTGCTTGCCTCTGAGTAATCGCTGTCTGCCTTAAAGTCTGCCACAAGGTCTGCACTGTAGCCGTCCTTTACAAGGAATGCATTGAAGTCAATAACTCTGTAGTAGAAGTCTTCAAAGTTTGTGTAGCCTGTTGGCAACTTTGCTGACTCAATGTTCTTGGCGTCTGCCAAAATCTTTTTGCCAATCTCACTGTCAATTTCAAGTTCTTTGGTGTGTAAGACACCTGCAACAAATCTTGGGTTTGCGTTCATAATTGTTTTCAAAGTGCTAAATGCAATCTTCTTTTCGTCTGCTCCTTTCAAGGCGTTGATTGTACATACTATTGCTTCTTCCTTTGTGGTTGCAGCTTCTGTGCCTCCTATATCCTTGAAGCATCTTGCGCCTGGCGTTCCTATTGTGCTAAGTGCATCTGTAAATTCATCGTGAACCTTTTTGAATTCATTGAAGGTCCAGACATATTTGCCAAGTGTTCCGTTGTATTCAATTCCAAGATACGCAAGTCCTTGTGCAAGGTCGTCTGTTTCCTTCTTTTTGTCAATCAATGCAACAATAGTTTCCTCATCATAGTCTGATGTTTCTATCTTTTCCAAAATGTCTGTCATTGGTCCAAGCATGTCTGCTGCGTTCGTGGCAGGGTCGCCGTTTGCAACAGCAATCTTTGGTTCAATACCTTCCTTGGATGGCTTTTCTCCTTCAAGCAAAACCTTGTCGTCCTTTAGGAAGAATACAAGATTCTTTGCGGTTGTTTCGCTGTTGTCCTCTACTATTGCCTGTCTCTTAATCCACCTGAACAGGTTTCTGCTGTCCTTGTATTCTGCAAGTGCTGTGTCAATCTTTACAGGATCTGTTTCGGTTATTCCAAAGATTTCCTTTAGGTTTGCCTTGTTCTCAGATTGGTCTATTCCGTCGGCAAATGTTTTCAGGTCTGCCGCCTTTCTGTTAAGCTCGATGAGAAACTGTGATGCGTCGCAGAACATTCCTTCGACTTTGCTGCCTGTCTTCTTGTAGTCGCAGCTTTCTTTGCTTGTTCCTTTCCAGGTCCAGTCAAAGCTTAATCTGTCAAATCCGTAAACTGTGTAAGCTTCTCCTGAGTCGCCGCCTCCTTCGCACTTTGTTGTGGTTGGAGTTACCGGTGGGCCTGTTGTAATGCAGGTATTTGGATTGATTGATGCAAGGTCAACGTTCTTGTTAAGCAAATTAACTTTTACTGGGATAACCATTTCCTTTGGAGTTTCCCAGAACAGTGGCCTTTTGACGCTTATTCTTATTTGTTCGTCAATCTTTGCACAGCCAACATTTGGAAGCATACTGCTTCTGTCAACTGTCATTTTAATTGTCCATGCTCCGTCTTCCATCGGGGCTGGGCAGTCTGTTTCAACTGTTTCAAATGAAATTCTTACGCCGCTCTTGCTGTCAACAATTTGGCTTGGTGTAATGTTAACAATGCCATCTGCTCCTCCGGCTGGTGGAATTCTTAAGACATTTGGATCTGCCTGGTAGTGGTAGACATCTCCTGTGAACAATGGCTGTGGGATAAAGGAATCCTTGTAGCCCTTTGCTGTTAGGTCAAGGCTGTTCCTGTTTACAACTGTTTCAAGCGGGCTGATTGTTCCCTTTTCTTTACAGTTTAGGACATTTTCAAGTGATGCTCCTGGCCTGCCTGCCTGGTATTGGCATTCATCTATGGTGTCTCCAATTCCCCAGAGGTCTTCCAGGGTTACCTTAAAGTACTTGTTTGTGACTCCTCCAAACGGGTTCGGGTTGTAATATTTTACATTTGCGGCTGCGTCAACATTTACTCTGTAGTAAGCTTGGCTAATCATTACTCTCAAACCGTAAATTGACTGGAACGGCATCTGGCTCTGGTATTCACACATCATCTTCCTGTAATTTAGGGCTGGTTTTACTTCAAATTCAACTGTTTCAATTGTTTTTCCTTCTTCACCGCCTTTTGTGTAAGCATCTGTTACATAAACTGAGTCAATTAATTCACATTGGCCGCCCATGCCGTTTACCTGTGGGTAAGCCCAGTTATTGCTTCCGTATGGGTTTTGTCCTGCTGGATAATTGTATCCTTGGCTTCCCATATTGCCTTGGCCATATGCTGAACCCCATGGCCCTGTTTGTGCATATCCTTCACCTGGAGAATACATTCCTGTCTGGCTTGGCTGTCCATAATATTGTCCACCTGATTGTGCAAATGGATCCTGGTAAGGATAGCCTGGCATTGCTTGCAAGCTTGCTGTTTGGATTGGCTCTTCTTCTCCAAACCTGTAAGTGTTCTGTGGCTGTCCTGCAACCTTACAATTGAATTGAATAACATTGCCTTCTCTTGGAAGCTTTACTCCAACATCATAACAATAGTTGAAGATCTTGCTTTTGACCGGCTTGCCGATAAAATTGTTGAGCTTTATCTTGTTTGTGCTTAGCTCTATGCAGTCCTCATCTATTTCGCCTGCCCTGTTTACAATAACGTCAAGGCTGTCAATCTTTTGGCTACTGTCAGAGCTTCCTTTTCTCTTTACTAAAACATCAAGCTCGTATTTGCCCATTCTGTATCCTGCTTCAACAACTACTTTCATGTCGTCGTTTGGCTTTAGGTCAAATTCTTCGTCTTTAACCCTTAGCCTTGATGGTACATCAATGTCAACCTCTATTTCTGAGGCACAGTTGTTTTTGACAAGGAAGCTGTTTTCTCCAAGGCCATATCTCCAGGCTTCGTCCTGGTCCCTGTCGTAATAATTTGTATAATTTCCTGTGTTAAAGTTTGGAGAAGGGTATCTTGTTCCTCCTGTAAATCCTCCGTATCCTGAACTGCTTCCATATGGTGAAGTGTTTCCATAGCCTCCAATTCCGCTAAATCCACCAAAGCCTCCGTTTCCGCCTGGGTAAAGTGGGTTGTAGCCGCCTCCGCCATAGTTTCCAAATCCTGTGTTCATTGGCATTGTTTCAACCTGGATTGGCTCTTCTGCTATTACTTCAACGCATTTGCTTAGGTTGCTTACGTTTGTTTCAACAGGAAGCTCTACTGAGACATATTCTTCGCCTCTTGCCGCAATATGTGTTGCCCTAAATTCAATTTCTGGCTTTGCATTGCCTGAATCAATGCTGCTTTTTGGATCAAACTCTAAGATAATTTTGCCTTCAAAGCCTGCTTCCAGAACGTCTGCAAAGGTAATGTACTCGTCCTGCAGTGCAATTGTTGTTGCATCTACAATCTCATCACTGCTTAGTGTAAATGTTCCAAGCTCGTTGTCTTTTCCGTAAACAATCTTTGCCTCAAGGTCTGAAACAGCAATCTCTGTACCCTCAACCTTACAATTGTTCTTAAGCACAAATTCCATTGTCTCGCTTTCCTCAGAAGAAGTAATGACTTCCCAGTCTGCCGGAATTATTTCAAGGCATTGGTCGTTGTCTGTGTCTCCTCCAAGGCTTATCCTTATTTCAATAGGCACATTTTCAACAAATGTTTCCTGCAGTTCAGGGCTAAGCAAATAAATTGAAAGGCTTCCTTCAAGCTTTGTTGGCTTTGTGACAAGCATTCCCTTTTCTGTAAGCCTCATTAGCAGGAATGCGTTCATGTCTGTGTCTGCCTTAATTTCTTCTCCTTCGTAATCGTTGTCCCATTCAAATTCAACAAAGTCGTCAAATGTTGAGCTAAACTTTAACTTTGAAATTACAAGGTCTGTCACTGTCTGGTTATTGAACCAGAGTTGGTCCTCTACTTCTGTTAACAGAATATCAAGCTTTTCATTTATTTCAGGCGGGGTAACTGTAAGGATTTGTGCGTCAATTAATTCCTCAAGCTCTGCGTCTTTGTAACCTGTTTTTTCTGCAGTGATTAAAACAGTGCTTCCTGTTGCCGGACTTTCAAGTGTAAATTCAACAACGCCTGTTCCATTGCTTTCTGTTGAGACAACAAGTACGTCGTCAATTGTTACTGTTACAATTGCATTGCTTATTGGCTCTTCTTCTTCGTCTGTAACCCTTACAAGAATCTCGTTGTCAATTCCTGGAATGATTTCCTTTGGAATGATGTCAAGCTGCAGTTGTTCTGCTGCTTCAACTCTGATGTCAATTGCCTCTGACAAAACAGGCTGGTTGTTTGATTTTATAACAATGGTTAGTGGATTGCTTCCCTCTTTTTCGGTCTTAAATTCAATTGAGCCAAAGACACTGCTTCCTTTCCTCATATCGCCAACGTCCTTTGAAAGGGCATATCCTTCAACAAGGCCCTGGTTTGTAAGCCCTGTTGCATCTGTTATTTCATAATTTTCAAATCTTAGACCGTCTCCCTGGCTTCCAAATTCAATGCTGCTGTTTGTAAAGGCCTGCTCTGCAGTGCTTGTAATTGTAAAGGTTAGCTTGTATCTGCTTCCAATTGTTGCCCCGTATTGATTTGTTACGTTTACCTTGAGGTTTCTTACAATGTCTTCAATGCCAAAAGTTTTGCAGAAGCTTGGGCTGCAAAGGTTTGTTGGGCCTGCTGTGTAAACGTCCTGGGTTGTCTTTGCGTAAAGCGCCTGCTTTATAGATGTTGAGTCACTACCTGCAAGGGCTGCGTCTGCAGGATGTCTTGTGTAGTTTCCTGTTTTGCCCCATCCTCTGTAGTCAATGTAGAGAAGTTGGCCTAACTCTGCAGAATCTTTAACCTGAATTTCTGCTTCAACTGCATATGCTCCCTGTGTAACATTGTCCCAGGTTACATTAACCCATTTGCTGTCTCCTGTTGTCAAATGTGTTGCGTCTGTTGCATAACCCTTTGGCGGGGTATAAGAGGTTCCCTTCAAAGCGTTTGCCGTTGATGCAAACACATTCTTTACATAAATGCTGTCTTCTTCCATTATGTTTGTTTTTCCTGCTTCAGAGTTTCCAACCCTTAAATGAAGGCCTGCTTCATCAAAGTGTGTATTTTGAGGAACCAACAGTAAAAGTTTTGCAGTATACTTGTTTCCTGGTGAAAGTTCTTTTGGTGCAAGCTCTCCGTTTTGATAAAGGCCTACAAGCTTAACCTGCAATTCGCCTGTGTCTTTTGCAAGCACGATTTCTATTGTTAAAGTGCTGTCTGCGTCAGGCATTACTGCCATGCTGTAATATGGCAGGAATCCGTCTGCGTCAATCTTGAAGTAAACCTTTTTGTCTGCCCTAAAGTTGAATATTGCTGTTCCTTCAAGGCTTGAAATATCTTCCTGTTCTTTTTCTTCGTCGACTGCGTTCAGGGCTTCAATTACTGCCCCCTGCACTGGCTGCAATTCGTCGTTCAAAACCTTAACTTCAAGGTTTCCAAATCCAATTGGCAGCAAAATTTTGATGTTGTTTTCCTGCCTTGCCTTTATTGTGAACGGATCTGAATTCTTTCCCTCAAATCCTTTCTTGACTGCGTAAACATAATAGGTGTCTAATGGAAGGTTGCTAAAGCTTCCTGTTCCATCTGATCCTGTAACAACATTGTTTGCATAGATTGTTCCGTCTGACTTTTTGAGAACAAGCCTTACATTGTCAATTGGCTTTTGTCTGTTGTCAACAACTTCAACATTCAAAACCTGTGTATTGTTTGCACTTGCAGGCTCCAAATAGATTTCGTTAAATGTGTCTCCTGCTGTTACATTGTTAACGATTGCAATAAGGTAAGCGTCTGTGTCAACTTCTAGAGAATATTCTACATTTTCTCCAACATTAAATTCAAAAATTCCGTCGGCAGAAGTGTAGCCTGTGTCAACAACAGAGCCTGACTTCTTTAAGTAAATTGTTGCATTTTCAACAGGCTGGCTGTCTGAAGCGTTCTTTACCATAACTTTGATTGTGCCAACTGTTGCCTCACTTAATTGTGCAGTAAAAGAAATGCTTGCGTCTTTAACCAATTCTTTAATTCCCTCAGTTCCAAGAAGGCTGCTGTCAAAGTCTGCATACCTTCCCTGTGAATCGTGAATAATTATATAGTAAGAGCCTGTTGCTATATTGTCAAACACTGCTGTTCCTGCAGCACTGCTGTACTGTGTTCCTGCAATCAGGTCATCGTAACTGTAAATCATTGCTGTTATCCCTGACAAGGCCTGACCTCCAAGGTTTTCGATTGAAACATTTATTGTTCCGACATTTGTTTCAATAACCTGTAAGAAAAGTTGTGGCGTGGCTTCCTGCAAACTTAGAATTCCGTTTGGAGCGCTGTATCCTGAAATAGGGCTTGCAATAATGCTTCCGCAGTTGCTTGGAACTTCTAAATCAATTGTGCCTGTAGTTGTTGTCTTTGTTTCCTCATAGTTTGAGGCATCAGGGTCAGAACAAGTAAACTTTATTGTGGCTTCGTCTCCCAAAAGCTGGTTTGTCCCGGTCTTCATAACCTGAACTGTTCTTGAAAGCATGCGAATTCCTTTTTCAAGCTCAACAGCCTTTTCATCAGAACCAGAAATGTTCAGGGAAAGAATTCCCTTTTCATACTCATCTTTTTCAACTTCAACAGAAATGTCTCCGCCTGGAACTGTTAGAACAACTAATCCGTCAGCATCTGTTGTGCCAGTTACTTCTGCGCCGTTTGCTCCTATGACAAGAACACTTGCGCCCTCAAGCAACAGCCCTGTGTCTGCGTCTGAAACAGTTAGTGTTAGGCTTGCCTGTGGTGCGACAACCATTCCAACGCCAACAAAGAGCGCAATTAAAATCAGAAGGATGACTCCTGTTACAACAGGGAATGAAGGAATATTATTTTCTTCAATTTTGTCAATTATGGGATAAAGAGAAACGCCTTTTGCGTCAAACCAATCTACGGCTCCATAGTACTTGTCTTCCAAGCCCCTGTAAATTTCTTCAAGCTTTTCCCTAAAATCCATGGTTAAGTTCACTTGATAACTCTATAATATTATTTTCTTTTCCTTTATTTATTAATCTATCTAATAAACAAACCTTACCTTCCAGGTTCTTTATTATCCTATATTATATATAATCAAGGACTAAGTGGTTTCTTATTTAAATAGCTTATGCTTTGACTGTTTACCCTGCATTAATCGTCTTCTTCACTTTCGGTTTCACACCTGCATCTTGTCCATTCTGCCCTTCTTCCAAAACAATAGGTGGATTTTTTATCCTTATCATCATCGTCACCGTGTGTTTTCAAATTAACCTTTGTGCTGCAGCTTCCGCCCTTTTTCTGACAGGCATCTGACTTGCCGCTTGATGTCCAGTATTTTCCGTCTGTTGCCTGTTCGTCAAGGCCAATACTTTTACATGTGTCGAATCCCTTTTCATTGCAGACTTTGTCACAATTTTTTCCAGTTCCTTCGTTGACAACAAATTGGATTTTGGTATCACTGTCTCCGCCTCCGCCTGTTTCGCCTCCTGGGAAATCTCCAAGGCTGCCTCCAACACTGTAGCTAACAGCTGACTTGCAGCCAATTGTTGTTGGCGTGCCTGCCGTTGGTGGTGCATCTCCTGCAGCAGGATTTGTTTCACAATACCATCCGCTTCCAGGAAGCATTGAACAATCGGTTTTGCTTGGCTCATTTGAGTAAAGATAATTTGATCCAAGGGTTCCCTGTGTCCAGTTTGCGGTAAACGGCACAAATGTGTTGTCGTAAACAGATATTTTGTAAACTCTTTCCTCTCCTGGTGCGGGAATTTTTACCATATAATTTGGATTGTCTTCCCTAAAGCCAAGTGTAACCCTTACACTTTTTACCTCTGCACATTTGGAAGTGTATTCTGGTACAAGGTTGCTGCATTCAAGGAATTCAATGCCGCCAATATGCGGGAAGTCAACTTCGCCTGATGAATCTGTGAAAAGTCCAAGGCCTCTTCCCGGATCTGATGCTGCGCTTCCTCCGCCGCCTTTTCCAATAAGCTTGCTAAACCTTGCGTCAATGCTTATCTCAATTTCGTCTGCAAGAAATTCGTCATCTGGATTTGCATTGATATAACCGCCTTCTCTTGCAAGCTTTAGGACTGTGCAGACTTTTGCCCTTGCAATCTGTTCAAGAGTGTCCTTCATTTCTTTGTAATCGTCATTATTGTTTGCATTGTAAGTTGTTCCCTGCAGGCTTGTTGGAAACCAGGGTCTGTCGCTTGTAAGGGTTATTGGCAGGCCTTTTCCCCAGTTGGGGCTGCTGCTGTCTCCTGGGCAAAACTGTTCTGCTCCAGTTAATGAGATTGTCGGCGGTTTTTTTAGCGGGTCTGTTCTTGGAGCACAGTATCCGAAGTCGCACATTCCAAGAGCCATTAACTCAATTTCATTGTGAACCATTGGAGAAAACAATCCCTTGTCAGATGTAGTGTTTGGAGTTGCTTCGAGCGGGAAGTGTGTTAAAGCACGAGCTTCTGCAATTGCCTTAAAGAAACGCAGCGGCACGTAAATTCTAAAAGTGGTTCTTGGAAGAATTATTTCCTTAAGCTCTTCGCCTGTTGCCCGATCCACAATATGAAGCTTTGGCAAATTTTCATATTCTTCCTGTGTAAGCTTTTCAAGATGCAAATTTACATAAAAAGTTCCGAGTGGGCAGTTGTCTCCTCGAGGATCTCCATTGCACTGAATTACTGTGAAAAAATCTCCGGTCTCAACACTTTTTGTTATTGCCTTGCTTATACTGTTCTCCAAAGTGGCGCTTCCTTCTAATGCAATGGTGTAGTTTCCAAAGTGGCTTGGGCTGTAGAAGATTCCTTCAAGGCTGCTTGCGGTAAACTTTGCAAACTGGCTTCCTTCTTCTCCTCCAAACTTGCTTTCTGCAAACTCTTTTTGGATTTCGTCCCAGGTCTTGTTTTGCAACTGAAGGGTTAGGCCTCCTCTATCAGGGTCGGTCAGCCAATCCTCAATTTTTCTTCTAAGGGCATAGTTAAAAACCTGCATTGCATCTGCCCTTGCCATCTCAGCAGTGGCTTCTAGCCTGTTTCTGCTTTCAATGCTTGCAATTGTGTCAGCTGCATTTCTTTCAGTCTGAATCATTGACTGAATCAGTAGAACAGCCAGCATTATCAAAAGAAAGCTAATCAAGGCTGTGAAAAGATTAAAGCCCTTAACATTCATCTTTGGAATCATTTAGAACAGAATAAAAAGGGCAAAGTGAAATTTAAGGCTTTGCATCAGGCTGCAATCTTTACGCTGCATTTTGTTGCTTGCCAGACCTTTATCTTTCTTTCAAGAACATTCTTTGAACCCAGGTCTGTGTAAATATTGTCAATGCCGTTTGCCTTAATGACATTAACAAGGTCCTTTAACCACAGGTTCCTCTTATTTTCCTCTTCAAGATACCAGTTTGGAGGCATGCCTGAAACAAGGTTTGTCGGGCTTGTAGCAAGAACAGCCATTATCTCATGTTGTGGGATTTTGTGCTTTTTTGAAAGTGTGTAGATGGTTTCTTCATTGTCGTAGTATGCCTTCCAAAGAGCCACTGTTATTGCGTCTCCTTCATCAGGAATAAGTGAGTCATTGCATGTTCCCAAGAGCTTTGGAGCCGGAATTCTTCCGAATTTCTTGCAGTCTCCCTTCCATTCCTTGGTTGGGCTCTTTGCAAGATATTTCTTCATTTCTTCCAGGGCTTTCTCGTCATCTGGTCTGATTGGAGAGAACTTAAATTCAACCCTGCCAGTAGTTGTCTTGCTTACAATAATCTTGTATGTTGTAAAGTTCATCAATTCAGTAATGTTTAGGATTGGCTTGTCAAGCAAAACCCTGTCAGAAGCAAACTCTTGCCCTCCAACAGTAATCTTTCCTTCGTCTCCAACTCCTTTATTGCCCCAGGTATTCCAATAGAGGTCCCATAAAGCCCAGCCACCAATCTGGCCTGCGATAGAAGTTCCAAGGCCTAATCCGATATTTTTCATCATTGTGCCCCAATTTGTTTTCATTACTGTTTTGACTGTGTTAACCTGATTTTTCACTGACTGCCCTTTAAGTGTTGCAAATCTTTTCATATCATCAATATCGTCATAAAACTGGCTTTTCTTCAGGACTCCTTCAACTACCTTTACTCTGCTTTCAACAGCGTCTCCAATTGCAGTCTGTATTGGCTTTTTTGCCCTAAGGGTTCTAATGGCCTGAGATTCAGTTAGCCTTCCATTAGCCGCTCTGCTTGATGCTTTATCCAAGCCATAACTTTTTCGAACCATTTGTCTCATCTTTGGATCTACTTTAACTCCTAAATCATCAAGTGAAGCAAATGCCCTTTCAGAAGCTTCGTTTTGCACATTTGTCAATTGCTTTGGATATGCTGTGTTCCATTTATTTCTTTGAATTTTAAGATAATTGTCCATTTCTGTCTGATTATATCCTGCAATTTTCTTCGCATTTTTAGTATATTCTGCAAAAGCGGTATCTAAATCACCTCCTCTAATTGTACTTGGCTGAAATGGCTGCAATGCAGTTGGAGGCGGAGTTGGGAATTTGTTCATTTCTGCAATAGTTTTAACATTTGCAAGTGACTCAAAGCTTTCTGTGCTAAGGCCCTGTAATGGCAGGCCTTCTTTTGCAGCAGCCTGGCCCAGCTTTGCATACTCTTTTCCTACTGAGCTTGCCTTAAAATTGCTTCCACCAGTGCCTGTTCCCGGCCCCAGTCCAATTTGCTTTACAAATTCTTCTGAAACATCATCTGCAAAAGTTGCTGTTGATTTTGTTACAACATCATCCAAAACAGTGCCATCAATAAGTCTTAGGGTTTTGCCATTTCCTGTTGCCACTTTTAGGCTGGCTTTCAATTGCTTATCAAGATTTGAAACAAGTTTTGTCCTCACAACATTTTTGGCATTTCCCAAGTCAGCATTTATTGTCATCTGGTCAGCAATTGCTTCAGCAAGCTCTTTTGTGTTTGAACTAGTCACATTCCACATTGCCTTATTGCCAATGTTTATGGCCTTGCCGAGCTGGCCTCCTACAAGCCCTGAATTAATCATGTTTGCTGCAAAGTCGTCCTTTTCCTCATCAAGTTCCTGTATTGTTGTTTCACTTTCCTTGTCGGCAAATGCATCAAGGAAGAAAGGCAGTCCACCTGCTGCAAATTGGGCCCCCATAGCCGGCCCGTATTTGAGACTTATTGCAACAGAAAGTATTGGATAGGCTGGCTTGAGGTATTTATCTATTGTGTCAATAACCTCCTTGGTTGAACCACCGTATTCTCTTGCAGTTCTCTTTGCAGCTATTCCTGTTGGAATTGCACAATTAAATAAGATGTCTGTTAAAAGCTTGGCTGGGGAAATAAATGTTAATGCCGCTGTTGTGCCTGCACATCCTGTAAAGTAAGCGCCAATGGCTGTCATTGTCTGGTTTGCAATTCTTGTCTTGACAACCTGCTGGCTTCCTTCCGGAACGCCTTGGCCTGCGACATATTGCTTTTCTTTTGCCTTGTCTTTTGCGGTTTCTGATGCAAGCATTACTCTAAGATCTGTAAGCTGTATTGTGTCAGATGGCTCTCCTGCCCATCCAACTGTTGCATAATAGGTTTCAGGCTCTTTGAGGTCATTAGCCCTAACGCCATCCATCTTTTTAACAAGCTCAAGTGGGTGAATTCCACAGGTGTTTAATGAAACCTTGTATGGTTCTGTTCTTCTGTTTGCAACAGCATCGCCTTCTCCTGTGATTGAAATATCTCTCACACTCTCAACTGCAAGCGGGAATTTCTCGTTTCCTGTTACACAGAATCTGAATTCTCCAACATAATTGTCAAAGGCTGCAGAGCTTGATTTTGGATCTTTTTCAAGTTCAAGCTTTCTTTTCACACTTATTCCTTCCCCTGTTCCGTTTGCCTTTTCCTTGAGCAAAACAGTTCCTTTTAAGTCGAGAATTTCAATGAATTCAATGCCTTCTTTTGTAGGCTTCTTAAGGAAGTTTGTGCTAAAGCTAACTTTTTCAGGGGCCTTGCTTGTAACATTTAAGTCAATGCATTGCTTTTGGCTGTTAATCTTAATGCTTGACTCTCCCTTTATTTCAAGTTTTCCATAAAGCTTTTCAAGGTCTGTAAAGCTCTTCATAACAATAAATTCATAGCCGTCTTCTTCTCCCCAACAGTCCTTGTCTGTAAAGGCATTGCCTTTGAATGATGAAAAGGCCTTGGCAATCTCTGAAGTCATCTGGGTATTTGTTGGGCTATAGGAAGAGGGTACGTGGGCGTAAACAGTCATTGGCTCTGTTACTCCACCGCTCTTTGGAATCCTTATCTTCAACAGGCCGTCTCCGGCATTTCCCTTGATAATTTCAATCTTGTTGCTGTTTGCGGCAATGCTTGAGCCATATCTTCCGTCTGATTTTTTGAACAGCTCGTTTGCAAAGTCTTTTGCAAGGCTGTCAAATTCAGAACCTGATTTGATAAAGCCAGGCCAGGCCTTGTAATTCTGCATTATTGTAAAGCCTTCGTCAACAGGCAAAAAGTTTGCAACATTTGCAACTAAGGGGTGGCATTCATCTGTGGTTGATCTGTCCTGCACAATGTTAACGCTAAGCATGTAATTTCTTTGTCCGCTGTCAAGCTGTATTTCGCCATTAATGACTCTTACTGCCCCCTGAACTTCCACATAGTACTTTCCGCATCCCTTAAAGTTTCCTCCAAGATTAACCTGTCCAAAGTCAAAGCCTGCATTGCCAATGTCCTCAACCTCTTTTGCACCCTGCAGTACAATGTAACCGTCTTTCAATTCTGTCCTGCTTCCTTTGAGTGCAAGGGTAAAGACATCGTTTGTCATAAAGTCAAGTTGCTGATAAACAGGGAATCGCTCTCCAATAATTCCCATTTCGTCAAAGCTGCAAAAGTCCTTTGTTGCACAGGCCCCAAAGTTTGATGCCTGGTTCTTTGCCCTTTTTACCTTGTCATTTGCAATTTTTACAATGTTGTCTGCCTTTTCAACAAGGTATTCTCCAAGTTGTTTTGCGTCACAATAACCATTTGCGCAGTCGCTTGAAAGAATTGGGAATGCAATATCTTTTCTTGCAGTTTCGTCGTTGCACATTGCAATTGACTGCTTGGCGCTTGCCTTTCCATCTGCTGTTGCCGCAAGCTCTCCGAGCTTTAGTGTAATGTTTAGTTCATTTGATTCAATCCAGGTATTTTGGGCTGTTAAAAGTCCAACAACCTTTACGGTGGCTGTCCTGCTTGCCTCTTTGCTTTTTACAAGTATTAACTTAACCTCTTGTTCCTGCCCTGGATTTATTGGAATGTTTGGAGGGCTTATTACTAATGTATTTCCTCCAATCTTGTCTGGCTTTAACTTTCCTGTAAGCTTTACGATCGAACCGCATTCGTTTCTAACCTTTATTGTTCTTTCAAGGGTTCCCTCACTTGCGGCCTTGCTGCTAAAAACCAGGCTGTCAACAGCTGTTGCCTTAAGGCATTTTGTTCCTGAATAATTGACTGTTAAAGAGGTTCTTCCAAGGTCAGGGTATTGCCTTCCTCCAACAACTCCTGTGAAGTAAATCCACCCCTGCCCTGCTTGTTGTAATGCCTCTGTTTTCTTGCTTTCAGCGTAAACAAACCTTTGGGGTGTAAGGGGCCTTCCTGGGAACAAATTTACGCCGCCAATTCCGTTAGGCCTTATTCCTGTTGTAATCCCCTGCATATATGCTTCAGGATTTATTGCCGCCCTGAATGCGGTTATTGGCATTGCTCCATTGTTCAAAACCTGTATTGGAGACTGGGCATATGCAAGCTCTTGTGCTGCGGCTCTTGTCATCCAAAGGGCAACGCTTGGAGGATAACTTAGATTTGTCTGCGGGTTCCAGATTTCGACACTTAATGGAATGCTTTTTGAAATCTGGCTTGATTCAAATTTAATTGTGTAATCTCTTCTGCTCTGCAAATCATACATTCTTTCAATTCTGTTTGAAACAGTAACCTTAATCCTTTCAATTCCGTCCTTTTCAATTGAGATTGGTGCAACAGTAACTGTGAGGTTTGGATCTTCTTGCCTTGGCTCAATCTTTGCCCTGAGGCTTAGTGAGACACCGCATTTGTTTTCAACCTCAAACTCTTCTGTTCCTGTGCTTCCTGATGTTCCAATAAGCCTGACCTGCAAATGCTCTTTGTCAAAGTAAAGGCAGTCTTCGTCCAGTTGCTTGTTGTAGGTAATCATCATTCTTGCAGTTGTCTTTGTTGGGTAGTTTCCTGCAACCATTCCCTTGATGACTAGGTCTGCTTCGCCGTAAAGTGTTTCCTCGCTTTCATCGTCAAGGTTTACTGTAACTCTGATTGTTGTTGTGCCGTCCTGGTTTTTTGCAATTGTGTTAGGCATGCTAAGAGTAACATTCATTTCATCCGGGAAGTCACTGTCTTCCTCTATCTCATAACCAAGCTCGTTGATTTCTTCTTCTCCGCTGTTGTGGATTGAAATAGAAATTGTTTTCTCTCTTGATTCCTTTGAAATTTCAACCTTAATTGGGCTGTCGATTTCAAGGACTCCGTCTTTTGCAATTGTCAATTCCTGCTCGTCGCTTATATATCCTGCAGCAGTTACAACAAGGGTGTAGGTGCCTGGGTCAAAACTGTTCTTGAAATAATATTCTCCGTCAAGGCCGCGTCTTGTGCTTCCTCTTCCAGCAAGGGTTGAAACAATTTTTCCGTCTTTGTCCTTTATTTGCACTGTTGCTTCCTGAACAGCCTTGCCGTCTTCTCCGTCAATAATCTTTACTGTAAAAGGTTCTCCTGCAGAAACATCTCTTGGGTTGATGCTTACAAGAAGCTCTTTGTTTCTTTCAATCTGGAATGCAAAAGTCTCATTTAGAACCGAGTCGCCGATTGCCTGCATCTTGATTTCTGCAGCGCCTTCGTCAACAGCCCTAAAGTAAAGCCTTATTTTCCTGCTTCTCTCAGGGCTGACTCCAATGCCTGTTACTGTTGTAGAGGTTGTTTCCCCGCCTGTGTTAAAACCCAGTGGGTTTGAAAGCTCTTGAAGTTCAGTGCTTCCCTCTGCCCAGTCCAAGTAACCCTGGCCTGAAAGGTCTGTTTCAGCAGGCAAAGCATTTTGTTCTGCCTGGTCCAAAAATTCGTCAACATCATAACCTGTGAACTGCACTTTTGGAGCAAGTTTGTCTGTGTCAAACTTTAGTGTAACGTTCAATGGCTTGCTTGCACTAAGGTCAATTTCCAAAGAGTAAAGTTCTTCTGTTACAGCCTTGAATTCCTGCCTGTCAACATACAAGCCGGATGGCAGGACAAAAAAGTAATTGCCGCACAAATCGTTTTCGCATGTTGCGGCTGAATTAAATATTTTCACTGTTTCAGAAACAGTGTCTGCGTAGAAAGAGGTTTTTGTTTCAATAAACAATTCTTCTCCAAGTTCTGAGTCAACAGGTGTTCTGAAAAGGCTTCCTCCTGCCTCTGACCATGCCCTATAATGGACATCAATTTCTTCTGCAATAATTGTATTTCTTGCCTCAACCTTTACCTTGAAAACAATTGTGTTCTCTGGCTGGTCAAAGTATAATTCCAAAACTTTGTTGAGTTGCCCTGCCCTTCCTGTGTTTTGCTTGTCGGCTGTCTCATTTCCTGGAGCTGGCAGTGGCTGGTAGCTTGTACTGTAAAGGAAAGAGCTTGTTGTTGCCTCAAATCCTGTTATTCCTGCTTCCTCTGAATCGACAAATGCAATTCCATCCTGTCCAAGCCTTATGTGGGCTCCGCCTTTTTCAATTCCCGAAGGCCAGTTTGCCTGGAACTCAAGCCAAAAGCTTTTTCCTGGAACAATTCCTTCTGCCTCAAGGTTAAATTCGTCAAGCACTCTTGTAAGAGAAATTGTTGGGGCAACTCCGACTGCTGCCTCGCCAAGGTTTACTTCTACTGACTCCATTCCTTCAATGCTTACCTTTTGAGAAAAGGTTTCTCCTTCTGGAGTTTCAACCTTTACAATTACATCAAGGTTTCCTTCAGTGTCAAAGAATGCAGAGCCGTTTTCTAATTTTCCGTCGAAGAGAAGTGCGCCTGCAACACTTTCAATTGCAATATGGCCTGATGCAGGGTTTCCCTCTGCGTTAAAAACCTTTAATTCAATTACATCAATTGGCTTTGCAAGTTCAATAATTATCTGGTTGTCTTTATTGGCTTCAACAAGCTTTTCGGCAAAGCCGAACTGACCCTCTTTTTCTGCTTCAACAACAAGGCTTGTGCCTGTCTTTGCAGTAATGCTTGCATAGCCGCTTATGTCTGTTGCAATATTTGGAATTCCTAGAGGAAGCTCTTCTCCCTCAACCATTTCTCTAATAGTAATATTTGCGTTGTTTGCCATTGCCTTGAAGGCGTCAAGCACGCTTATTCCTACATAGCTGCTGTTGGTTGCGTCAGCTGACTCAACGTTTATGGAAGCAGTTTCTGTTCCTGCAACATTTACTCTGCTTCTTGCAGGGAGATAACCCTGCTTGTAGGCTGTTACATAAATTTCTTCTGGTGCAAGTCCTGTGAACTCTGCTGTGCCGCCAAAGCCAGTAATGTCATATTCAATAAATTCTCCTTCAAGATTGTAAAGTTGTATTGTGGCATCACTCATCGGAGTTTGCCCTGCGAAAACTGTTACAATAAGCCTTGTTCCTCCCCTGGTTAGGACAACAGGCCATTGCTCTTCGTCCTGCCTTAATGTTCTGCTTTCGTCTTCTGAAAGTGAATCATAATTTAGGAAACCTTCCTTTTGAACTGTTAGCCTTACACTTGTTCCGCTCGGAATCTGGAAAATTACTTCACTGTCCTCAATTGTTTTTTCCTCAATGCTTGTGTCTGTTTCTCTGTCCCTAACAATTACTTTTGCTCCTGTGATTGGCAAACCATCTTCGTCTGCAATGCTTATGATAAGGCTTGAGATTCCTGAAAAACTTGCACTGTTTCCGACAAGAGTAATTTCTTTTAGTTCTCCGTCTTTGAAAGAGTAATTTCCTGAAAGTGTTTCGTAACCGTCTGCTTCAATTGTTACAAGAATATCAACGTCTCCTGGAATTCCTGCAAAGCTTGCCTTTCCATCTGAATCGGTTATGTCTGTTTTGATGACTCCCTGCCATTCGGCTGAAACCCTTGCTTCCCTTATTGCGTCGCCTGTTTCCTGGTCAACCAATTGAATTTCTCCAACGATTGCAACAATGTTCCGCTCAAGAGAAATGTTTGCGGTAAGGTTTTGCTTTGAAACCTTTATTGGAAACTCAACGTCCTTAAAGCCGGATTTTTCCGCAACAATAATTAGGTCGGCTCCGATTGGAATTCCTTGGAGAGTTATTGCACTGCCGTTTTGAATCTTGCTTTCACTCTTGATAATGTTTCCCGCGCTGTCTTTGACTGTAACAGTTACTCCTGAAACAGAGTCATTGAACTGGTCTGAAAAATTAACTGTAATATCGGCATTAATTCCCGAGCCAATAAAGAACAAACCGTAGATTCCGGCCAGCAAAAGAATAAGCAATGCAACTGTTACAGGAAAAGCAGGCAGGCCCTTTTCTTCCAAAAAGTCGTTGTAGGTGTAAACAGGAACGCCCTTGTCTTCAAGAAAGTCAAGAACCCCGTAGTATTTTTCTTCCAAAGCAGTGTATGCTTCGCCCAACTTTTCAGCAATCATGATTTGGTTCACTTTTTTACTTTGCCTAATTAATTTCCCCTTTAAGTACTATATTAATCTATTTACAGTCTTTTCATAGGGAATACAATAAGGAAAGAACAAAGTAATATATTAACGTTTTGAAGTAGGTGGGCTTTACAAAATGGCATTAAAAGGCTCTGTGTTAGCGGCTGCCTATTTTATGTTTAGCAGGTTGTTCCTGTCACTATTCCGTTTGATATGTTAATTAAACAGGCTCCTGAGTCATCTCCTTTCCTAACACTTATATCGCCTGTATAGCCATTGCTTGTGTTTAAGTCACCGGCAACATTCAGGTCTTGAACAAGAACAGAGTTGGCGTTGTAATTTGTTAAGTCTTTTCCTAATGTTATACTTGCTTCTTCTTTTGATATTACATTGTATCCTAATGCCACACTTCCTTTTCCATCAGCAGCAGAATTAACGTCTGCGTAACCCATTGTTACTGAACCATCTCCACTTGCAAATATTCTATCAACCCATCCAAATGGTGGACCTGTACTATATGCTCTTCCCATTGAAACAGCTCCAACTCCTGCTGCATCAGTATAATACCCCATTGAAACAGATGTCGTTCCCCTTGCTTTGTTGTTTAATCCCATTGCAACTGAATATGTTCCAATTCCATAAGTGTTAAACCCCATTGCAACTGCACCTATTCCTGTTGCAATTGCAGATGAACCTATTGCTACTGAATTTGCTCCTAACGCTTGTGAATTCTCAGACCCCGCAAAACTGTAATTTCCACTTGCTGTTGTTCCAGTTCCTACTGCAAATGAATAGTCTCCTGATGCTGTTGTTCCATTTCCTAATGCTACTGAACCAACTCCTGCTGTATCTCCTTGTCCTTCAATTTTGTCTATTCCATACAAGCTTGTTGTGTTTCCATAAAAGTTTCCTGTCATTCCAATGTTTGTAAAGTTGCTGTCGCCTGTTACAACAAAGTTTGCGTCTATGTTTACTTGTTCTGTGTCTGCTTCTATTATTGTTTTTAGTCCAGTTGTTGTTCCATTTTCTCTTGCTTTTATTGAAAAGTTTGTTCCTTGACTTGAAGCATCTTGGTCTTCATTTGCAAAAAACCCAAATTGTCCAGCATTTCCACTAAACCCCTCTCTTGTTCCCAAAGCACCATTAGCCCAAACCTGTGCATTAAAAGTAAAAATTGTATCATTGTCGTTTAAGTAATCTGGTGCATCTTTTGTTCCTCTTGCTCTTCGCACTATATAACCTGCACCTGCTGCATTTTCATTATATCTTACCAATCTTGGTATTCCATTCGCTAGTCCTGTTTGATTAAAGTTTGTTGAAAATTGTGTGTTTCCTCCTTCTGACGTTAATCCTACTGCATATATATTTCCATCTACATAAGCATTTTGACTTACTCCAATATTTGCAAAGTTGCTGTCTCCCGTAAATGTTGGGTCAAAAGTGCTTGCATACCATCCGTTGAAGTCTGCAAACTTCATAAATGCGTTGAGGTCTATTCCCATTGTTTTTTTTGCGATGAATGCTGAGGGTTGTGAGTTGAGTTTTATTCTTGGTACTTGGGCTGTTCCGTCAACGCTTATCTGAATCCATCTTTCTGCGTTGAAGTCTGCTGTTGTTAG
>JAFCCH010000080.1 GCA_017610265.1 Nitrososphaerota archaeon | reverse complement strand
CTTGGAGCAGATGGAATAAATGCAGAAACTGCTTGGTCAACTTTTAATGTTGATGGAACTGGTGCAAAAATAGCATTTGTTGGAACAGGAATAGATTACACACTTTCAGATTTAGATGATCAATATATAGCAGGATGGGATATCATAAATGACAATGGAGATCCTATGCCTTCTTTCTCATACGGAACTCAAAGAGCTTCAGCCGCAATAGGGGAAGGAATAACAGTACAGGGTGTTGCACCAAACGCAGGTTATTACTCCTTAAAAATATTTAATGATGAGGGTATAACTTTCAATACATGGGTTGTATCAGCTGTAGAATATATTATTCAAAATTATGAAGCAGACATCATACTACTAGATTATTCAAATGATAGTAGTAATGCTCTTCTTGCAGAAATTATAGACAGCAATTATGCAACAGGAATCTTTTTTGTAGGCAGAAGTGGCGAAAGTACAAAGGATACGTTGCCAGGATTATATAATAATGTAATTTCAGTAGCAGGCCACACAGCAACCTCTGAATTATATAGCATACCTAACGCAAGTGCGCAAATTGCCGCTCCAGGAGACAATATAAAAGTATTAGACATAAATGGAAGTATCCCTCCAAGCATTATAGATGCAGGCAGTGATATAGCCGCAGCACATGTTGTTGGTGCGCTTGCTTTGATGATCGATTACAATAGAACAAACAAGAGCGGTTATGATAACAACGCCTTGGAAAAAGTTTTGATGGATAGTGCAACCGGGATTGGTAATCCAGAAGATGTCAACAAGGCCGACGTCTTTGCAGCAATTTCACAAAGACGTCTTTGCAGCAATTTCACAAATGCAATATTCTTTGCACTTGACTGAAATGCCTGTTTACGGAATGGATGATCTTGATCCAGCACCAGAAACAGAATTTTACAGCAGTGGTGCAGCTGTTGCAAAAATGATTTTGGATTATATTGGAGCAGGCATGGAGGCATACTTGAATCCAAGCCAGAGCGATATTTACGACTACGCTGTTAAGCCACCACTAACCCCGGACAGTAACTTTAATGCTGATCAAATGGATATGGCATTAGGCCACTTTGACCCATATGATGAGAACGTGGTCCACGAAGCATACTACGACAACTTTGACGACGAAATAGATGGAAACCCATACCAGGGATACAATTACACAGTTGACACATTTGACAATGTGACAGATTATATGAAGGATATTGTGCACTGGATGTCATATAATGTGACAGAAGAAGCATGGTGGATTACCCCAAGAGTGCCTGTTGCAGCAGTAAACACACCGGCTGCACTGCCAATTTATGGAGACACAGAGGGATACAGTCACTGGGTTGCCTTAAACGGTTATGCTGCAAGCGCAGATCCAACACCGCCACCTGAAGACCCATGGGAAATGCAAAGCTTTACAGTTTACGGCTTTTGGTTAACTGACCCAGACATAAACGGAATAGGACAGCATGTTTACGTTACTGCGAAGGAAGCAGGAGACCATTATTTTAAGCCATTGAATACAGAAGACGATTACGACGGAAAGTACTTGCAGGTTGCAGAGCCACCTCCAAGAATGCCGACAGAAATGATGATGACGGCAAGTGCCGAAGAAGGCGCTGCAATGGCTGGGCCTGCAGTTGAAGAAGCAGAAATGGAAATAGCTGAACCAAAAGCAGACCTAGAAAACTTAGAAATAATTCAGGAACAGATTGAAAAAGTGGAAGCGGAAAAGCAAACGAGGGAAAAAAGCGATGACCAAGAAAACACTGACACTATGCCTGTTGCTGCTAATTAGCGCCAGTTTTGTTGCAGCCGAGGAAACAACTTGGCTTGACCTGCTGGACGAGCAAAACAAGCAAATCCTGTTACAGGACGAGGAAATGGTAGCTGCTTTTGACAACACAGTAATGGGCGAGCCACTGCTTGTGAACGAAGGCCTTGAAGACTCTTACTATCTTGTTCCATTCAACAAAGACGGCGGAACCACCGGCGTAATAATGATTGACGCAGAAGAAGGCTTTTTTAGGCAGATTGCAAGAACAGAACAGCCGGAAAAGTATCTGGCAATAGGAAAAGAAGACGCAGTTCAAGGAGTAAAGGCAGATATTAATCCGGCTCCAACAGAAACCCTTGAAGTTGAATTTGACTACGGTGAAGCAGAAACAGAGCTTTTGTGGGAACCAGGCCCTTATTCCCAAAGCCCTTTCAAGCCATTTTGGAAAATAAGCCTTGGAGGCGGAGAATGGATTGTAACACAGCAGGAAACATTTTACGAAATTGTGCCGGTTGAAGAAAACAAGGCAAACACAACAGTAATAGAGATAGAGGGAGACGCTCCAAATGCCGAAGGGTTTTATTTCACAGGAACATACTACGAAATAACAAATAGTGACTTGAACAACGGCGAATTTTCTGTTACACTAACATTTTACTACAACGACGTTGACAACGGAGGAATTGTTGACGGAACAATGGTTCACGAGCCAGAAATGAAACTTTATTACTTCGGAGAAGAAGGCTGGATTGAAGTTGAAAACATTGAGAAAAACACTGAAGAAAACTGGGTTAGAGTAACAATTGACCACTTCACAGTATTTGCATTGATGGAAGAACAGCCTGCTCCAGCACCGGAACCAGCGCCAGAGCCTGAACCACAGAACACCGGAGGAAGCGGCTGGCTTGGAGGCGGCGGAGGCGGAGGATCTTCAGCCAAGCTGGATATGGAAATTGAAGGAAATTTTGCAGGAGAAGAAATTGCAGTAAAGGTTTTGAACACTTATGGAAAGCCCTCAGCAGACGCCAAGGTAACAGTTACAAAGGACATGAAGGTAGTTGAAGAAAAGAAAACAGACAAAGACGGAATGGTTTTCTTTACTTTGGAAAAAGCAGGAGAATACAATTTTATTGCCACAAAAAGGCTGTACACAGTAAACAGCCAGGTTGTTGAAATAATTGAAAATACGGCTGTTTTTGAAGAAGGGCCAAAAGAAAAAGAGCCTGAGCCAATAGAAGAGCCTGAACCAGCGGAAGAGCCATTGGAACAGCCAAAAGCCGAGGAAAACCAGTATGAAACAAACACCCAGGAGTTGGGGCAAGAAATTAAAGCAACTGGAACAGGATTGTTTGTGATGAAGCAAGAGCCTGAAATAAACGCTTTGCTAATAGGAATTTTTGCAGCAATGATTGTTGGAGCAGGACTGTATTTAAAGAAACGATTGAATAAATGAATTTAAGTGAAAAATTCGTTAAAAAAAACAGGTTAGGCTTTTTTCACTGTTAAAAACAGCTTTGGGCTTAAGGCAGAATCTGTTTCAAATTCTATATCTAAACTGTGGCTTGTTGTATCAAATATCCAATAAGCGATTAATGACATAATGTCACCTGATTCTATGTTCGGAGTGGTTGCAGTTACATAATTCCAACCTTCTTTAAGCTCAGAACAGTCTCTTGGCCCTTGCACTATTTGCCCAACAGTTGGTCCAAAATGAAATTCGTTAGTTATATCACATGCAGTATAAGGCAATTCGTTTATGTAAAGGGCTGACATAACAGACGTTACTCGGTAATTATATCCAACAGGTTTTAGAAAACCAAATGTGCCTTTTTCATCTTTAAAACTACTTGAATAAGTTCTTATCTCATAATAGCACTCTTCGCAGTCATTATCCTCACAATCTACAAGCCCGTCTCCGTCGTCATCCACGCTGTTGTTGCATATTTCAACATCTTGCGGTGCTCCGCTTCCCAATTTAGAGCTAACTGTTTTTGTAAGGTCTGTTTGGGTTTCGTAGTAGGATAGGGTTATTTCGTTGCTTAACACCATCCCTGTTCCCTCTATTGTGAATTCGCCTCCTGCAGGAATTGTTACCTCATCAAACTTGTAGACAGTGCCCTGGAAGTCAATCGTGGCATATCCATATTTGCCGCCAAAAGAAATGTCTGTAAAAGGATTAATCTTAATTGCCTGGCCAGTGGCGTTCTGTAAGACAAGAACAAGGGTGTCGCCGTCTGCAACAACTCCCTTGCAAATTAAATGAAGAAAAGTAGTGCAGGAATTAGAGTTAACGCCTAAACCACTTGCAAAAACAAGAACTCCAACAATGGTTGCAATTGCAATAAGAGCCCAACTATAAGTAATAAGATATTCA
>JAFCCH010000029.1 GCA_017610265.1 Nitrososphaerota archaeon | reverse complement strand
CAGCCTTTAAGGAAATTCCATTGTCATTAAACCTGAAATTGCCCTCGCTAATAAAAGAAGAAATTGCATCAATTGCTCTTTTCCAAGAATCAACTTTTTTTAATTCAATCATTTTCCATCCCCAATAAAAATATGATACAACTTGTTTAAAACAGTTGTGCGAAGACTTTGGCATAACAGGAATTGACTACTTTTTCTTTTTCTTAAATGGTATGCCAAGGTTTGAAACAATTTCCTTAATTTTTTGGGTTTCATATTCCTCAAACTGCTGACCCTTCTGAATATAGTAAGAGGTAATGACACTCAGACCATAAAGGAAAGTTGTAACACCTGAAAGGGCAAAGGCAACAGTTGCAAGCTTTGAAATATCACTTGAAGGAGCCAAGTCTCCGTAACCAATCGTGAGCAAGGTTGAAGTTGCGAAGTAAAAGGAATCAACAAACGACCATTTTTCAAGATAATTAAATGAAAGAGTTCCTGCTGCAAGCAAGACAACAAGGAGAACAAAGAAAACTCCAATCTTAATTTTTGATTCAGGCATTGCAAAAAGAAACGGAAAAGATGTTAATAAACTTAGCTATTTTTTCAGGAGAAAAAGGGCAGCTCCTGCAGCAGAGGCAATGCCCAAATCCTTTGGAAAAAAGAATTCTGCGTTGAAAAGCTTTGCCGCAACCTTCAACCTTCGCCTGACAAGAGGAAAGTTTGCAGTCTTGCCGACAAAAACAATTTTTTTGCACCTTGATTCACGTGAGGCTGAAACAGCAAGCACTGCAACAGCTTCAGCAACCATGTTTTGCGCAGCAGCAGCAAGATCCTTTTTGGAACCTGTGCCCTTTGCAAAGTTTGAGGCAGTTGCATTTGAATTTACTACCCCAATGCTTTTGCCAACAACCTCTTTAACACTTAAATCAACCTTTTTCAGGTTTCCCTTTAATGCAAGCTTTGAAAGAGAAGCCGGCCTTTTATCTCCAAAGAGAAGACTACTCAATCCCGTTACTGTTCCGCCGCCAAGGCCTGTTCCAATTACATGCCTTGACTTCCCCTTGTCAAAAAAAACAATGCAGGTGCCTGTTCCAAACGAAACAGCAAGGCATTTTTTTGCCTTGGCAAGGAATGAGGCGCCAAGGCCGATTGCATCAATCTCACTTATATGAATTGGCTTAAAGCCAAGCACTTTTTCCCTGAAGAAAGCGCTTTTTCCGCCGGTGATCGCAACAGCTTTGAGGGCAGGAGAATCAAATTTGTTTCTTTTAAGAAAAGAGTTTAAATCCCGGAAAGAATAAATTGGACCATGACTTGCCTTTTTTACAATTTTCTTTCCGCGCAAAAGAACAGCATCTGTTGTGCTTGCTCCAAAATCAATTCCAAGAATCATTTAAACCTACAAAAAGGTTAGAGCAAAACCAATTAAAGCCAATACAACGCCAATAAATCCCTCGCCTGCAATTGCACCGGCAGCCAAAAGCCTTCCCTTGTCAGCAAAGCCCTTTTTCTCGGCAACAAATCTCAAAATACCGCCAATAAAGAGTGGCAAGCTCAAAAATATCGGAACATAGACTCCAATGCCAAATGCAACAACTGCAATTGGATTTGAAAAAAAGTTAAGGGCCAAAACACCCAAGGTGCCAATAACAACACCTATTCCAAGAATGGTTGACAAGGATTCTGCCCCAACAATTGCACTTAATGCAACAGCCTGAGGAGCAGGCAAGTCAGCAGAGCCAATCTCATAGGCACTGTTTAAAGCAAATAAGATAAAGCCAAGCGCAATTGAGGCAGCAAGAACTCCGACTACCTGTGCAAACAGCTGCTGCTTTGGGTTTGTTCCAAGGATAGAGCCTGCTTTAAGGTCCTGCATCAGATCTCCTGCAACCCCTGCAGAAATGCATACAACGGCTGCAAGCAAAATAAGCAAAAGTGCGTTAAAGCCAAACAAAAGCTTTGCCGCAATCAAAACAATCATTGCAAACAATTCCATTGGGTCAACGTTCATCTCGCCTGTAACCCTTGCTCCAACATAGGCCATGACAAAGGCTCCAAAGATTGCAATTACTGAAACAAGAATGTTAAGCTGCAGGGCAAAAGTTAAGAGTGCGACAAGGAAAATTAGCAAAATGCCAAAAATTCTGCTGTTTCCTCCAAAGCCCTTGTAGTCTGAGACAAGAGACTTAAGCCTTGGAATTGCCTTAAGCACAAAGTAAGCTATTGCAGCCCCAATTACAATGCCAATTCCAAGAGGAGCAGTAAAGCCTGCACCAGCCTCTGCCTTTGATGCAAAGTCTCCAATAGAAACAAGATATGGAACAATAAAAAAGTTGCTTGCAATTGCTCCCAAAAACCAGACAGCTGTAAACCTTGGGCCAATCAAATAGCCGCCTGCAAAAGGAATTAATGAAACGCTTGTTCCAAAAGAAAAAAGTTTAGTGGGTAGAGCCTTAATTGAGTCAATGCTTAAAAGACCTGGAATAACAGCAAAGTGGTCCCTCAAAAGAGAGAAAACCATCCCAACGCCAACCATGCTGAAAACAAGCTTTGCCTTGTCTCCTTTTTCGTCTCCTGCTTCAATGATTGCAGCAGTTGCTGTTCCATCAGGATAAGGAAGCTGTTCCCTTTCAATCATTTCTTTTCTCAAAGGAATGCTAAAAATAATTCCGGCCATGCCTCCGACAACTGAAACAAAGAAAATTTCAAGCAATGAAACTTCCAGGCCAAGAAGCCAGATTGCTGGAATTGTAAAAATTAAGCCGGCTGCCAGAAGGCCTCCTGCACTTGCAGCTGTCTGGACAATGTTTATCTCATTCTTGTTTGTGTTGCCAAGCAAGGTGAGAATTGCCATTGAAACAACGGCCATTGTAACGCTTGGCCAGTAAACTCCGCCAATTTTTAAACCGGCAAAGGCACTGTACATTGCAACAACAATGCTCAGAAATGCACCTAGTAGAAGTGCTCTTATCGGAAAGTCCATGAAATCACAAAAAGGCTTTTGTTAATTAACTTTCAATCCTAGGAGCAAGGAAATACTTTATCCTTGCCGGGCCAATGCCATAACTTATTTCAATTGGGGCATTGCCCTTCAACTTTACTTCAATCTCTGTTGAGCTCTGTGCTGTTTTAAGCATGTCCTGCAAATAATCCAAAGGAAACATGCTGACAGCATCCTGCTTTGCATTTAATTCAATAAGATTCTTTTTGTCCTTTTCAGTAACAGAGTCAAGATTCCCCTTGCTGCTGTCCGCCTTTACAATAAACTTTCCTTCAATTACACCAATTGAAACATGAGAGCTTACAAGAGAAGCATCCTTCAATGCACCTTGAAGAACAGAGGCAAGCATTTTTATCTCTACATCAAATTCAATCTTTGGATTAGGAAGGTCTGCAGAAGAAATGTCGATTAATGGAAGGTTAAATTTTCTGCTGCTTGCACCATTAAACCTAACATTAAGCATTGTGTTGCTTTCATCAAGTTCCAATGTTAGTTCATCATCTGCTTTTGCCCTTGACATTATTTGCTTAAGGTAATCCAAATCAAGACCTATCTTAACCTTGTCTTTTACGTCAAATTCCTTAAAGGCCTTTTTTTCAAGAACAAAATCAACCATTGAAATCTGGCTTGGGTCAGTTGCCTTCAAAGCAAGGCCATTTTCGTCAATCAGAAATTCTGCTTCGTCAATTAAGACAGCAATTGCCTCAATGCTTTTCTGAAAATCTCCAGCTTTTTCAAGAACAAGTTTCATTCAAATAAAACCCCCGCAATAGGAAGAATTTAAGTCAATTAAGTTTAAAAACGGTATTCCAAAAAATGAATCGAAAAGAATTAAATAGCAGGAAAGCAAAAGAATAGCATGGATTTAAGCGAAATTAAGAAAATAGTTGTTTTTCTTGCACTGGGCTTTGTATCAGCCTTTATTTTTGAAGAAGTGCCCCGCTTTGTCTTTAAAGAACTCCTATTAGTTGAAGGCGCACAACATATTTGGGAAGTTCCAGGAATTCAAACCTTTTTCTTTGCATGGTATGGGCTTTTGTTTCTCACAGCATATTTTGTCTTCAGAAAAAAACCAATCTGGCAACCAACATTATTTGGAATAATTATTGGCCTTGTTGCAGAAACTGTTTTGTTTCACAAAATGAGTGTTCCGGGCTTTTTTCTTTTCGTGTTTTTGTATGCAGGAATGTTCTTTATTCCATTCAAACTAATTAGAAAAATTGGCAGGTTTTAACAGATATTGCCTGGCTTAAATTCCCTTGGCAGAGCGCCTGTTGAAATAAAGCTGCTTAAATCATCCAAAAGCCAAAGCTTTACGCAGCCAACAACTGGCACGTGAAAAAGAACCCGGCCATGAAGGTCATCCAGTGGAACAGGATAAAGCGCAATGCATGGCTTTGATGGTTTGCCATTCAAAACAAAGCCACAGTCCTGGTCAACGGTTGTGTTTTTCTCAGAATCCCCTTTTGTCAAAAGATACCAACCGTCTCCTGCATTCAACTTTGCAACAGTCCTGTGAACAACAGGCTCCTGCATTAAATTGCTCCAGTAAACAACGATGCTACCCTCTTGAGAAATGTCAAGGATTTCACCTGAATTGAATTTAATTGAATCAATTGAACCAGATCTGTAAATCGGCTTTGCAATTGACTCCAGTTCAATGCCTGCAAGGCTTGGCTTGTCAATTGTTATTTCAGGGCCAGCAATGCCTGTTTCATTGCTGCCCTGCAGTATTACAATATCTCCCCTGTGATACAAAGGTTCCATTGACGCACTTACAACAATCATCATAGGACTATCTGTTGCCAAAGCAAGGCCAAGCCCTGTGTAAATAAGCCATGCAAAAACAAAGGCACTTACAAGGTAAACAACCCAACTAAGCAGTTCATTTTCCTTTGGGTTGATTGAAGGCATTATGTAAAGGTCGACATAGGTAAAGGGGTCAAGCCATTTGAGTTTTTCCTTAATTTTCTTCAAGTCCATGGTTAAGGCCCCTTGCTTTCGCCCTCTTTATAAATTAGGCAAAAAAATTACTTGGCTGCCTTGAAAGCCTTTTCAAATTCTTCAAGCTGCTTTTCCATTTTCTTGAGAGCGTCTGCGATTGCCTTCTTTGCGTTTTTTCCCTTTGTCTTAACGATAAATTCTGCGTCAGGGCCAAGTGGATGAGGCATTGTATAGGCTGCAAACTCAACACTTGAATCTTCAAGAAGAGTTGCCCTCAAAAGGTTTGGAATAGAGTGCCTTTCGCCCTTCAAGACAAAACGCAACTCGTTTGCACTGCTTTTTTTCACTTCAATATCCATAAGAAATACCTCACTTAGTTGAATATGCTCTTGCAAGCTTCCTGCTTTCTGTACTTCCGCAAACCATGCATTTAAGGTTTGGGCCAAACTGGTGCAGTGGTTTTCGGCAATGAGAGCAAAAAGCCTTTACCACTCCAAGGTCTGGCTGATTTGTTTCAAGGTCAACTGTTGGACCAGGCATTATCTTTGCAACTCTAGCCCTTACAATATCTCCAACCTTAAAAACATCCTTAAGCCTTTCAACATAGTCACGGCTTACATTTCTAATAGGAATCATTGCAGAACCAGGAACCAAAATTTGCTTTTTTGGATTGCCAGGCTCAAGCATTAAAGTAACCATTACAGCGCTGTCCTTAACAAGCTCTACTCTTCCAAGGACAATGACGCCCCTTTTAAGACCATTCCAATCAACAGTTGGCTTTACAGAAACCTCTTTGGTTTGATTATCCTGTTCAACAGAGCCAATGATTTTACTGTAAACATTTCCGTCATCGGAATCAAAAGTATTCCTTCCAGCTGCAAACTCTTCTTCTGTACTGAGGAATTCGCCTGGTAAAACTATTTTTTTCTTTTCCATGGTTAAAAACTCGAAAAATCAGCAGGAAACGGTACTTTTATTACTGTCCTGCAATATACTTTCTTAATAACAAATTATTTAAAGCATGGTGTTTGGATGGTTTTGGAATCAATTTTAAGCAAACGAGAAGCCTTGAAACACCCGTTTTTCATGTTGGTAACAAGCTGCATTATATGCTCAATTTCCCTTTGGGTGGCATTCCTTTCATTTCCCAGAAGCGCCTCAATTCTCTCAATTGCATTTGTAACAGTGGCTCTAACCCCCTTGTTTCACACCCTGTTTAAAGCCGAGGAAGAAAAGGAAGCCGAAAGGCCAGGTTATGCAGCATTGTTTCTTGCAAGGCATTTTAACCTAGTGAAAGTTTACGCATTTTTCTTCATTGGATTAATTTTAACATTTGCATTTTGGTACAGTATTGTAGGCGTTGAAACAAGGGCAGTGATGTTTGCAGAACAAGAAGCAACACTTGGAGGAATAAGCAACTTGAGAGAAACCCTTACAGGAAATTTTTCAGTTCCAGGAACAAGCTGTGGCCTTGAACCAATGTGCTGGTTTACAATTGTCTTTGTAAACAACGCATTTTATGTCATGATACCGGCAGTAATCTTTTCATTTGTCTTCGGAGCAGGCGCAGTCTTTTTAATCGGGTGGAATGCATCAGTTCTCGGCGTCCTGATTGGAAAAGACATAGTACAATATGCAGCAACCCACGGCGGAGTAACGGCATTAACAATTGCGCTTGACAGAGCCCTTGGCCTCGTGCCCCACGGACTTTTTGAATCACTTGGATACTTTGTAGGAGCAATTGCAGGCGGAATAATCGGAGCAGCCATAAGCAAAAAAAGACATCTGAAAGGAGAAATGGGAACCATTGCAAAGGACGTAATAATAATGCTGCTCTATGCCCTTGGCTTCCTTGTGATTGGTGGAATTATAGAAGCCTATGTTATTGTTGCAGCGCTTGCCTAAAGAACAAGTGAAAAAAACTACTTCTTTTCTTTCCGAGCTTTTCTCTCAGCCTGCCTTTTCTCAGACTGGCTTAGAACCCCTTTGATTACAGGAGCATATTTCTTAAACAGATTTTCAAGGTCAGGTTCTGAGCCTGCGCCCTTTGCAATGCTTGAAGCAAGCTTAGTGATTTCCATTGGGAACAAGAACTTTGTTGACTTGCCCTCTCCAAGTTTCTCCAATGCTTTGACATAATAGTAAGCAAGTGCTTTGTCACTCAATTGCTCTGCAGCCTTCTTAACAGTTTCAATTTCATATTCGTGGGCCTGTGCTTTCTGCATTCTTGCAAGCTTCTCCTGCTCAGCAGCCTTTTCATTGTGCATTGAGTCCAAAACAACCTTTGGAATGTCAACATCCTTTATCTCAACATTTTCAATTTGGACACCCCATTCAAGACAAAGCTCTTTCAGACCCTCCTTGAGCTTGGAATTAACACTGGTAATGTTGCTAATCACATCGTCCAAAGTCATTGTTCCAAGAACATCCCTCAAAGCAGCAATGACATAAAGCTTGGCAGCTGTTTTGTAATCCTCAACTTCAACAACGCTCTTTATGACAGAAGCCTTGTCTTTTGCAACGCTCAAGTAGATGACTGCGTCAATTCCCAATTCAATTTTGCCCTTTGTGATAATCTGCTGCTTTGGAACATCAATTGTCTGGGTCCTCAAATCAACAATGCTATAACTTTCAATAAACGGAAGAATTAAAGTCCAGCCAGGGCCTCCGACTCTTGCAACACGGCCGACCCTTCTAACGACTGCCCTTTCATAATCATCAAGCTGGAGAAGAAGGTCCCCCTTCCAGGCCATCATAATAAAGAGGCCTGCTAAAAGAATCCACAAGCCGTTTGCTGCCACAACATTAATGTTTGAAACAGTCCAAACAGCCGCACTAAGTATAACAAAGAGAAGTACTAGGAAAATAACATATTTGAAGTTCTGTGAAGCCATTTTTTCAACGCCACTGTTAATTTCTTTGAACAAAGTGGTTTAAATATATTTTAGTGAATCATTTATATATAACCTTAACTATTAATTGGCTGGTCGCAAATGGATAATTTACTAGTATTGTGTGTTGACAGGGACAATGACCTTGGCAGGAAAACAGGCATAAAAGGCCCTGTTCTGGGCAGAAAGAAATGCCTAGAGGCAGCAGCCAAGCTTGCTTTGGCAGATCCAACAGAATCAGATGCAAACACCATTTTTGCGGCAGTAAAAAAGTTTGACGAACTGCAAAAAACCATAAAAAACGTGGAAGTTGCAGCATTTACAGGACATGGCAAAGGTGGATTTCAATCAGACAAAATCCTAAACGAACAACTTGACCTTGTACTTGGAAAATTCAAAGCAGAAGGCTTTGTTTTGCTTACAGACGGCGCAGAAGACGACCAAATAATTCCAATACTGCAAAGCCATGCAAAAATTGTTTCAAAAGAAACAGTAATCATAAAACAGGCCCAACAGATCGAGTCAGCGTTCTTCACATTAAAAGAGGTCATCAAAGATCCCTATGTTGCAAGAATTATTTTTGGAATTCCGGCAATTGCCCTGCTTTTGTTTGCGGTCTTTGAAATGGCAGGCCTGCAAATAATTCTCTTTGTTTCAGGAATTTACTTGCTGATGAAAGGATTTGGAATAGAAGAACCATTAATTGAATCTTTAAGAAGTGTTACAGGAAGCATCTCGGTACAAAGAAGCAGCTTTCCATTCTACCTTGGAAGCCTGTTCATCGGAGCATTTGGAGTAATCACAGCCTACTACACTTTTCTAAACATGCAGGTAACAGAACCAATTCTTGACACAGTAATGATTGTACAAAGCACCTACCTCTTTGTAGTTCTTGCAGCACTTCTGGTAGTGGTTGGAAGATGCCTGGACGTCATTCATTTGAAGAAGGCATTCCTTCTAAGAAAGTACTTGCTTACAGCAGTAAGCATTTTCCTCTTCTGGTGGATTCTGGATACGGCAACACTTGTCTTCCTAAGGGAGGTTGACCTAAACCTTTTCCTGACAACAATTCTGGGGAGCTTTATTGTTCTGGTAATAACATTTAGGTTAAGCAATGTGCTTGACATAAGAGGCAAGATAACAAAGCTTCTGATCGGACTGCCAATCTACAGCATTAAGGGAACATGGATTGGGCACGTTGAATCAATCAACAAGAGAAAGAAAAGCATTGTTTTTAAGAACAGGGAAACAAACAAGATTGTTGAAGTAAGCAAAAAGCACTTCTCATTCAAGAAAGGAAAAATAGTTGTAAGCTAAGTTCAGCTTTAATTGTTGCAAACTAATTCAGCCTTAAGAAACAGACTTTTTTACAAACCCTTTGGCAACAGGCTTTGGCAAAAATCCAAAAATCTTCTTCAAAGACAAAAGAAGCTTCTTTGTACTTCTTCCGCCAACAAAGGCGTTTGCAAGAACCTCTCCCAAAGTGGAAACAGGAATAACCTTTATTTTTGCAAGCTCTTCCTTTGGCAAGACAATATCTGCAAGGTTTGCCTTTGGAATAATTACTTCCTTAAAGCCTGCCTTTAAAGCCGCCTGAATCTTGCTGCTGACCCCCCCAATTGGCAAAACCTCACCCCTTACAGTAAGGCTGCCTGTCATTGCAAGGCTTTGCTTTATTGGAATGCCCTCAGCCGCACTAATAACTGCCGTAGCAACGCTGACAGAAGCACTGTCTCCCTCAACGCCTTCATAAGTTTGCAAAAACTGAATATGAAGATCATGCCTGCTGACATCCTTTCCAGAAACCTTTTTGATTAAGGCACTGACATTCTGCACAGCTTCCTTTGCAATCTCCCCAAGCTTTCCTGTTGCAATAATTCTACCCTCGCTTCTTGAAGCCGCAGGAGCCATCTCAGCCTCAATAGGCAAAATCATTCCGGCAGAGCCATCGCCGCTTACAGCAAGGCCATTAACCCTTCCGACAACAGCGCCCTCGGTAAGATAAACCTCATATTCCTTCTTGACTGCAAGGAATTTGTCAACCATCTGCTGTTCAAGAGTTCTTGCCGAAAACTTTGCCTGCACAACATCATCTTTTTGAACAAGCTTGTGGCCCTTTTCTTTTGCAATGTCTCCCGCAGCCCTGATAAGACCTCCAAGATCCCTTAATTTCAAAGTGAGCCTGTTCTTTCGCTCAGCACGCCTTCTTGCCTCAAACACTATTTCCCCAACAGCGCCTGTGCCAAAATGAGGAATCTTTCCGTCCTTTACAACCTCTTGCGCAACAAACTGCACAATCTTTTCCCTATTTTTCTCAGTGTCAGGCATGTCAACATTCATATAAATTTCATAACCATAACCCCTAATTCTGCTTCTGAGAGCAGGATGCACCTTTACAAGATCAGGATAATTACCAGAAGCAATCAAAACAAAATCACATGGAACAGGCTCTGTCTTAGTCATTGCACCGGAAGAAAGCTCACTTTGGCCGCTAATGCCATACTTTTTTTCCTGCATTGCAGTTAGAAGTTCCTGCTGGCTTTTTGGACTAAGAGTTGCAATCTCATCAAGGAAAAGAACTCCGCCAGACGCCCTGTGAATCATTCCAGGCTCAACCCTTAGATGAGGAGGCGTTCCAAGTCCGCCAGACTGTAAAGGATCATGCCTTACATCTCCAAGAAGGGCTCCTGCCCTTGCGCCTGTTGCTTCAAGAAAAGGAGCAGTTTTCTTCTTGCTGTTGTCAACCAAAAGTTTTGGAGTCTGCTTTGTACCCTGAGGCCTCATCTGCATTCCAAGGCTAAAAACAACAAGCAAAAAGCCGTCCAAAAGAAGTAATGCCGCAAAGACCACGTCCGGAATCCAGCCAAGCTGCCAAATAATATATGAAAGAATAAAACTTCCAATTGGAAGCAATAAAGTAATAAGCCTCAAATTGTCAGCCTGCTTTCTTGCCTCAAGCCTGCCTTTTTCAAGAATCTTTTTTCCGATTCCGGCCTTTACAGAAACAACCTTTGGATTGTTTGGATCAGCTGTATTAGGATAAATAAGAATATCATTAAGCCTTGAAACTGGCATTATTTCAGCCATTGCCTGGGCAAGCATGCTCTTTCCAGTTCCAGGCTGACCAATAAGCAAAACATTTCTTTTCTGGGCAGCGGCCTTTTCAATAAGCTCAACACTCTTCTCCTGCCCTATAACCTGGTCAATAATTCTCTTTGGAACAGGCACTTCTGCAGTGTTTTTAATGCCCGGATTTTTCTTTCGATTAGAAGCCATAATATATATCTATAAGGGTTGCAAAGATTAAAAAACTTTGGAAATTGTTAGCGCCAGAAGCCATTCTTAAACTTTAGATAGCCAATTATCAAAACGCCGACTATGGCAATCAAAGCAAGGTAAAAGACCGATGCAGGAATTAATGCCCCACTCAGGCGAAACCTCAGCACGCGTCCAACCGGCAGGAAGAGATTCACAAGAGTCTATGTCATAAACAAAAGCACATTTTTGCAAGGAATAATTTACAACAACATCCTCGCAGTCACCGCCTGCACCACTGTGGTTAACACTGCAGCAGAAAGGAGTTTTTGCAGGAACACAAACAGAATTTGGAGCCTCTGCCAAAAAAACATGATCAGAAGGGCAGGTTATCTCTCCAACCTCTCCAATAGAAGCCCAGCCAGGAGGAAGGTCGCAAAAAACACATTCATCCCCCATAAAGAATTCCGCGCACTCCATTGTCTCGGCATTTAACGCCAGCAAAGGAGGAGCCATTGCGGCAAAAGCCATCACAGGCAAGAAAAGCAAAAGAACTGACAACAGTAAAAATTTGTTAAATCCCATCCAAAAAAAGAAGGAAATTGGAATATTTAAATATTTGCAAAGCTATTTGTATAAGTGATAAAATGAGGCTGATAATACTTGGAACAAGCTGTTCAAATCCAACCGTCGAAAGGAATTTGACAGCGACAGCCCTGCAATTTGAAGGAAACTGGTTTTTGTTCGACTGCCCAGAAGGAACACAAAGGCAGATGATGAAGGCAAATGTCTCATATATGAGAGTTCACTCAATTTTCATAAGCCACTTTCACGCAGACCATGTTCTTGGACTGCCAGGCCTGATTGCAACAATGGCAATGCATGACCGCGATTTACCTTTGCACATCTTTGGGCCAAAGGGTATAAAGGAAGAAATTGACAAAATAATGAACCTTGCTTTGATGAAAAGAAACTTTGAGATAAGAGTTAAAGAGGTTAACAAAGGCCTTGCATTGAAAGGAGAAAAGTTTTCGGTTGAAGCCTTCCCACTAAAGCACGGCATCAAATGCCTTGGCTTTGCATTCAAAGAAGACGACAAGCTCGGCACATTCCAAAGGCAAAAGGCCTTGGACTTGGGAATCCCTGAAGGACCACTTTGGAGCAAACTGCAGAACGGCAAGGACGTTACAGTAAAAGGGAAAAAGTTCAAGCCAGGCCAGGTAATGGACTACACAGACGGAAGAAAAGGCAAAAAAATTTCAATTGTAATGGACACACTTCCAAGCGACACATACTTTGACCCAATTCTTGAATCAGATGTTCTCATTCACGAAGCAGCATTCTTAGAAAAGCATATTACAAGAGCAAAGGAAACAAAGCACTGCACTGCAAAACAGGCAGCCTGGGTTGCAGACCAAACAGGTGCAAAAAAGCTTGTCATTGTTCACATTTCACCGCGCTATAAAAGAAACAAAGACGTTGAAAACGAAGCAAGAATGGAATTCGGAAACGTTGTTGTTCCAAACGACTTAGAAGAAATAGAAATCTAAAACTTATTCAGAGTAAACTACCTTGTTTGAAATTTATGTGGGGCAGCTATGACAATACATAGAACCACTACTAGTACTAGGACAAGGAGTATACCTACCCAAATTATTACAACCAGCAACAGAAGAATTATTGCTTACTAAAAAGGTGTAACTGCCTGAACACATATGGCAATACATAGAACCACTACTAGTACTAGGACAAGGAGTATACCTGCCTAAGTTACTACACCCCGAAACCGAGGAATTGTTGCTCACCAAGAAAGTGTATTCATCGCCTGTGCAAGCATGGCAATACATAGAACCACTACTAGTACTAGGACAAGGTGTATACCTACCCAAATTATTACAACCAGCAACAGAAGAATTATTGCTTACTGCAAATGTATAACAGCCTGTGCAAGCATGGCAGTACATAGAACCACTACTAATACTAGGACAAGGAGTATACCTACCCAAATTATTACAACTTGAAAGACTAGAATTATTACTTACCATAAAAGTGTAAGCAGAAGAGCAAAAGTGGCAGTACATAGAACCACTACTAGTACTAGGACAAGGAGTATACCTGCCTAAGTTACTACACCCCGAAACCGAGGAATTGTTGCTCACCAGATAAGTCGGACCTGTTGCAGCACAACAGTCCTTTGTTCCAGTCAATGACCTGGTGTTTCCGCAATTGCTTGTTTGAGTAAATATAATGCCAGAGCAAACCGTTGAAGGAGAAGGAGTCCAAGTTGAGTCAGTGCAGCATGCAGCCCCAGTCATTGTTCCACTGGCACTTCTTGTTCTTCCACAATTACTTGTTTGAGTAAATGTTGTGCCAGAGCAAACCGTTGAAGTGGCCGGATTCCAAACAGTGTCAATACAACATGCACCATCAGTCTTTGTGCCATCGTAAAGGGTTCCACAAGAGTCAGAACACTGGCTTCCAACACAAGTAACAGCAGCACAAGCATTGCTTGCAGTACAAGGCCCAGTAGAATCACAAATCCAATCAGTTCCATCATACTTCAAATATTCATCAACCGCACAAACCATTTCCTGCACAGTTTCATCCGCAACACACTGCCATTCATTACTGGCATCAGTCTTTAAGACTTCACCCTCAGCACAAGTTGGAATGGATGGATTTGAAGACCTAAAGCAATCATTATCCAAAGCATTTTGCAGTGTAACATCGCCTGTACAAGGATCTAAGGGATCCAAAACACCAAGGTTTAGTACAACCTGCTCAGAAGAATGTCCAACAGCAGGAATATTTAAAGGATCAGGAGAAGCAAGATTCAGAGTAAAAAGACC
>JAFCCH010000079.1 GCA_017610265.1 Nitrososphaerota archaeon | reverse complement strand
GATGCCCTGCAGTAAAGGAAATAATTTTTTATAGGCACCTTGACGACTTGGCAGAAAAGCTTGAAGTAATGTTTGAAAAAAGATCGCAATAAATCTAGTATTTTGTACCTTTTTCAAAAATTATACCCACAACCACTAAGGCAATGCCAATAATGCTTGTTCCTGCATGAATTGTGTTCAACGCAGCCAAATAGTCAATTGCGTTTGCAACAATCAAAAGAAATCCCAGAACAACCATTGCCATTCCAATCTTTTTGTCCATGTTATTTACCAAGGCATTTGTAGTATTTTATTGTTTCTAATCCTGTTTTCTTTTAGGCAGTTCTTACGCAGTAAATACCTTTTAGTTCGCTGTCACATGTGCTAAAGCAGCCTGATTGAATCCAGTTGGAATCTGTTTGGCTAACCATTCCAATTTCTCCATTTACTGCTCCTGCAGTCCAGTCTCCGCAGGTGTCCATTCCACCACAGTTGTCTGAAACAGTTCCATCACTTTCAGAGCCTGTAAACACATGGCCTGTTTCAATGCCGTTGTTTTCATTTAAATTTATTGGATTTTGAATTGTTCCGTCAAACAAATCTGCCCTGTTGTTTGCTATTACTGCATTGTCCATTCTTACAAATGAAATTCCGGTCGGAAGCCTGCCAATTGCATCTGTGCTTGAAGTGCTGATAAGCGCAACCCATGCCCCCTCAAAGCCTGCGTTGGCCACTGCTGCATCGCATTTTGAATCGGCTCCTGCCATTCCTCCAAGGTTTCCTGTCCAGCTTCCGCTTGTAACAAAGATTGTTCCCATTGGAGGCTGATTGCATGCTTCTGCTGCACAGCCAAAGGAACAAAATTCTCCCAAATAATTGCATTCTCCTCCACTGCAGCTTCCGTCAAAATACCTTACATTTCCCTCGCAATAATTGTCACATACCACTCCTGCGCATGGGTCCTGTCCACATACTCCATTTTGGCAGCCAAAGCCGCATTCTTCTGAGGCATAACTGCATTCTCCTCCTTCACAGCTTCCGTTAAAGTAGCGTGTGCTTCCGTCACAGTAGTCAGGGCAGGTTATTCCCTCACATGGGCCTGAAACACATTGTGCATTTGTGCAGCCAAGTAAACAAATTTCACTGTCGTAAACACAGCTTCCTTCTGAACAGCTTCCGTTGTATTCCATTGCATTTCCATTGCATCTGTCAGGACATGAAACTCCCTGGCACGGGTCTCCTGTGCAAAGCCCGTTTTGGCAATCAGTTGAACATGTTGTGGTAGTGTACTGGCAAATTCCTTCTTCACATACTCCGTTGTAGTGCCTTTCTTTTTCCAAACAATAATCATTGCATGTTTTTCCAATGCAGGGGTCTGAAACACATTGGCTTTGAACACATCCAAATTCACAAATTGTTTCCTGTTCCCAGTTTCCTTCATTTGTTTGGAATGCTTTTGTATCATCGTCTTTGCAGGTCCATTGTCCTCCATTTGTTTCTTCAAGGCAGGTCCACTGGCATTTGTTGGAAACACATCTCCAGTTTCCTTCACATGTCGCAGGAGAAAGGTCTTTTGAAAGGCAGTCTAAAGCTGTTTCACAAAAGTCTACAGGAGTGCAATCTGTTTTGGTGCATATTTCTCCCTCTAAAGTACAGGTGCAGGTATTGCAGCCGTCTCCTTTTTCCCAAACTGCGCCCTGGGCATGTTCACCGCATGCAATTGGTTCTTCCACCGGCCAGTAAAAAAACGCAATTCCTGCAGCCAAAAGAACCAGACAAGATATTCCAATTATAATATTTTTTTCCATGCTTTTCCACGGGATATAAAGGTCAAAGTGCTATTTTATTGTTTTGGGGAACGGAAATAAAAAGATTTTCAAGTTAATTGTTTTATTATGACTAAGCTTGAGGAAAAGGCAAAGCAGTTAATGCTGGAGCAAACCAAGAAAAACAAAGCACCTGCCTGGCTGTTGACTGAATTAGCCGTTGAAAAGGGGCGGGAACTTGCAAAAAGACATGATATAAGTGAAGAGCTTGTTGTTGTTTCCCTTTACCTTGCCCACACTGTTTTTGATCCTGAAAGAGGCGGGGCAATTCAAAAAAAGCATACTCTGGCAAGTGCAGACTTTGCCAAACCCTTTTTGGACAAGTGGCTTGTTTCAAAGGAAGACAAGAAAATAATCCTCAATGCTATTTTGGCACACCATGGAAAAAAGTCAACAGAGTCACTTACAGCCGAGGTTATGAAAAACGCAGAATGCTTCAAGTTTGTAACAGTTAAGGGCGCAACTATTTTCCTTCAAGAATTACAGGAGAGAGGGCTATCTTTTCAGGAAGCAGTTGACTATGTTTTGGACAAAATGGAACAAAAGCGAAAACTGCTAACATTGCCTGACTGCATAAGAGAATCAGAAAAACAAGTCAAGAAAATAAAAGAACTGTTTTGAAAAACTGTAAAAAGCGTTCAAAGGCAAAGAAAAGCCTTAAATAAAATTCACTACATTCTTTAATTCATGGTTTTCAAGATAAGAAAAGCAAGAAAGGAAGATTTGCCTGCTTGTACAAAAATATTTTTGAAAGAGTTTAACAAGCTTGGAGGCAATTGGGTGCCTAAGACTGCCAAAGTAAGGGTCTCTGATGCTTTCAAAAGCAAATCAAAGTTTTGTTTTTCTCTTGTTCTTGACAAAAAAGTAATTGGCTTATTTTTGGCTGAACCCTTCTTTGGAGAAAGCGGCAAATACCTTTATTTGCTGGGTTTTGCAATTGATTCAAAGCACCAGGGAAAGGGCTTTGGCTTGGAAACTCTTAGATTTATTCAAAACTTTGCAAAAGAAAACGGCTTCAAAGCACTTGTTTTGGACACCCGCCAAAAGAAAAAAGCAATCAGAATATATGAAAAGTTTGGCTTCAAAAAAACAGATCACATTGTTCTAATTAAAGAACTGTAAAAAAGCTTTTCCAAGACATTACAAACCCTAAAAAAGGGCAAAAGCCTAATATTGGTTGATTTTTGGATGAATAAAGACACTAAACAAACTATAGCAATATTATTTGTACTTCTTTTAATTTGTGGAATATTATTATTTATCTATTTACTCCTTCCAAGTCCCAACCTACCTTCTCCAGAATGGGACGCCAGAATTTATTGTAGTTCACATTTTAATGTTTTGGACTGCCATGAAGCAAGTTCAAATTTGATGGAAGACACTGGTTTTGAGGGTGTTTGTTGCCCTGTAATTATTGATGATGATGCTCCTTATGATCCTCCTTCTAAAATTGCAATAACAGACGACGAATTTGCTACGTGCGTTTATTACAAGGAAAGTTGCCTTTCAAATTAATCCTTTTTTTAACATTCCACAAATTCTAATCCAGCAGGCTCTCTAAAGCCCCTTTTTAGCAGAATGTCTCGTTCTTTCAGCAAGCAGCTTCTGTTGTGGGCCATTGCCTTGCCTATTTCTCCATTT
>JAFCCH010000028.1 GCA_017610265.1 Nitrososphaerota archaeon | reverse complement strand
AAGCATGTTTTGAAGAAGACCTGTTGCATCGGTGTATTGCACTGCAATTTCTCCTTGTGCAAGGTCGGCTGGAACTGTGCAGAGTATTTCGAGTTCTCCGCCTGCTATAACTGTATCGCTTGTGTTTGAGGCAAGGCAATTGTAGTAGCCTGTGCTTGTAATTTCTTCAACTTTTATTTCTCCGCCTGTAATATTTTGAAGTTTGATTGTCGCAACTCCGTTTTCAACGCCTGTTGCCTTTATCATTAATTTGGTTGGATCAGAGCTTGAAAAAGACGGTTCTGCCAAAGGCCCCCCTATTACAAGAACAAGTACTCCAATAACTGCTGCAACCAGGACTATGGCCCAGCCATAGGTCATTAGATATTCCAATCCAGCTTGGGCTCTTCTATCCATTCTAAAGAAAATAAAGTATTAAACTAATATAAAAAGACAACTGTGTTAGGAAAAAATTAGTTGGTTGTAGGAGTTGCTTCAACAACCATCTTGGTTATGGCAATTGCCCCAAGCCAGCATACAAAGACCCCAACTGCAAGGGTTCCCCAAAAGAAAATTTCCATTTCTGAGAAGCCAGGTGTCCCGAATGAAACAAGTGAGAAAAATGCTCCAAGAGGAGTGTAGAGAAGCAAAAGCTGCAGGAAAAGAGAAATGCCAACTGCGTAAACAAGCCATTTGTTTTCGAAGAGGCCAAGGTTTTCCTGATACCTTATCACCGCAATCCTGACAAATTCAAAAAGAATAAAGCCTGTAAAAAGCATTGTCTGAGCCAAAATAAAGTTGCCGAATTGAAGACCTGTGAAGAAAAGGCCGATTAATAGCAGGGTTTTCATGCCGCCAACTCCTCCAATGAGATAAAGCAGCCTTTTGTTGATTACTCCCTCTCCCTTTTTCTTTGGCTTTCGTTTCATTATGTCCGGATTGCTTGGGTCAATTCCAAGGGCAAGGGCCGGGGGTCCGTCTGTTAAAAGATTTATCCAAAGAAGCTGGGCAGGGGCAAGTGCAAGCCATCCACCGATTGAAAGGAAGAACAGGACAAGAACCTCTGCAATATTGCAGGTCATTAGATAATTTACAAATTTCCTGATATTGTCAAAGATTGTTCTGCCTTCTCTCACAGCTAAAACAATTGTGCTGAAATTGTCGTCTAAAAGAATTATGTCAGAGGCCTCTCTTGCAACATCTGTTCCCCTCAAACCCATTGAAACTCCGACATCTGCAGCCTGGAGGGCGGGGGCATCGTTTACTCCATCTCCAGTCATTGCAACCGTGTGGCCGTTTGCCTGCAATGCTTTCAAAATTCTAAGCTTTGCGTTTGGAGAAACTCTTGCAAAGACCGCTGTCTTTTCAACAGCTGCTCTTAATTGCCCGTCTGAAAACTTGTGAACTGCGTTTCCGTCAAGAGCATCGGCTCCAAGGCCCAATTCAGCAGCAATGGCTTTTGCAGTAATAATGTTGTCGCCTGTAACCATCACAACCCTTATCCCTGCGTCATTGCATTCGGCAATGCTTTGCTTTACCTCTTTTCTGGGTGGGTCAATCATTGCCTGCAAGCCGAGGAAAACAAGTTCTGTTTCAAGACTGTCTTTTTTGAATCCTGTTTTTGATTTTTTGTATGCAAAACCCAATACCCTCAAAGCCTGGCTTGCAAACAGCTCGTTTTGCTCTAAAAGAAGTTTTTTGTGATTTTTTGTAAGCCTTTTTTCCTTGCCATTTAAGAGAATGGTTGAACAATGTTCCAAAACTGTTTCAGGCGCCCCTTTCATGAAAACAGTTTGCCCCTGACCGCCTGTGCTATGAAGAGTAACCATGTTCTTTCTTTCAGAGGAAAAGGGGATTTCGTCAATTCTTGGCATTGAACGGTTCAACCTGTTCTCATTCAAACCGGCTTTTCTTGCACTTACAATAAAGGCAACTTCTGTTGGGTCCCCTACAAAAACTTGCTTGTTGTTTTCATCAAACGAAATTGAGGCATCGTTGCAAAGGGCTCCTGCCTTAAGCATTAATTCAAATTCTGTTGAGGGAATTTTTATTTTTCCAAGAAGAAAATCGCCGTCAAGGTCATAGCCTGTTCCGCTAACATCAACTTCCTTGCTGTTGAAGAACATTTTTGTAACAGTCATTCTGTTTTCTGTTAAAGTAGCTGTTTTGTCTGTGCAAATTACGTCAACCCCTCCAAGACCTTCAACCGAAGCAAGTTTTCTTACAAGGGCGTTCTTTTTGGCCATTCTCCTTGTGCCAAGACCAAGGCTCCAGGTAACAACAGCTGCAAGCCCTTCAGGAATTGCTGCAACTGCAAGGCTTACAGCGGTCAGAAATACTACCACAAGCCTTTCAAAGGTATTCCCCTCCATTTGCAGAAAAAACATTTGGTTTAAGGCAACCAAAACAACAACAATTAGGACAAGGAATCCAATCTTTTTTCCAAGGACATCAAGTTCCACCTGAAAAGGGGTAATCTTTTGCTCTGCTCCCTGCAGCCTTTCGGCAATTTTTCCAACCTCAGTTGTAAGCCCTGTGTTTGTAACAATCGCAAGCCCTGTTCCACTTGTAACCACAGAGTTCTTGAAAACCATGTTGAGTCTTTCAGCAAGCATTGTGTCCTGTTCAAGCTTGCCCAGGTGCTTTGAAATTGGAACGCTTTCTCCTGTCAAAAGCGATTCGTCAATGTGGAGGTTTCTAACCTGAAAGACACGGGAGTCTGCCGGAACCTTTTCACCTGCTTCAAGGAAAATTATGTCTCCAGGAACAAGTTTTACAGCGTCAACAACCTGTTTTTGCCCGTTTCTCAAAACAGTTGCCTTGTTTGGACTCATCTTCTTCAGGGCTTCAAGACTTTCCTCTGCCTTGTATTCCTGGAAGAATCCAAATATGCCGTTTGCAACAACAATTATGAAAATTAGGACTGCATTCACAAGATTTTCTTCATAGCCCGGGAAAAAGCTTATTGCAAACGAGATTAATGCAGCTGCAAGAAGAACAAGGATTAGAAAGCTCTTGAATTGCGCCACAAGGATTTTTAGGGGAGAAATTTTTTTCTCAAGCCTTATTTCGTTTGGCCCGTATTGCTTAAGCCTTTGTTTTGCCTGATCAAAGGAAAGGCCGCCCTTTCCTGATTCAAGCTGTTGAAAAACGTCTTCCATTCCAAGACTGTGCCAAAGCATGCATTTACACCATTAAACAATGAATTATGCAATAAGAAAGGCAGTTTTGGCTATTAAAGCTTTTGGTAAAAATTTGAAAAGGAAAAAATACACAGCCCATGAAGGGGCTATCAAAGCAAATATCAAAAAAGAAAAGATTAAAATAGGAGAAAGTAATCAATAATAGTAATTCGCGGTGGGAAGCGGAGAAATATACAATAATCATGCGAGGGGAAAAGCTGCTTTCCCTTCCCTCCCCACTTTTTATTCTTTTTACAGTCACCCCCTACTTTTTTTGAAAAATTAGGCAATTGCCGAATTTCTGAAAGCCTTTAAAATGACCTTTTGCCAAAGCTTAAACAATGCAAATTACAAAGCGCGAGGGCCCTGGATGGGGACTTTGCAGGCAAAAGCCAAACAGCAAAAAAAGTTATTTGGTTGGATGCTTCCCAAGGCTTAGCTGGCAAGAAGAACAGCTGCTGCACAGGGTTGCAGTTCTCTTTCAGAAAAGATGGGGAAAGCCAACCAAGACCGACTTGAAAAGGTTCTTCAAATTTTATTGCCTGCAAAATTTAATTCTTTTGGAAAAAAAGCAGGTTAAATATCTTTTGATGCTTCTTGAAAAGCAGCTGTTTGGATTTGGGCCACTGGACTTTGTGCTTGGAGACAACGACATTGAGGAAATTGCGGTCATTGGAACAGGGGATTGGAACAGGGGAAGAAAAGCCTGTCCATGTTTTTCACAGGAAAGAGGGCTGGCTTGAAACAAATTTGTTTTTTTCAAGCGAGGGATATGTAAAAGACCTTGTCAACAAAATGGTAAGGCCTGTTGGAAGAAGGCTTTCAATGAACAGCCCGATTCTCAACGCAACACTGCCTGACGGAAGCAGACTGAGTGCGGCAATTAACCCGATTTCTTTTTCAGGGCCGGCCTTGACAATTAGAAAGTTCAGGCAACAGCCTTTTACACCTCTGGACCTTGTGGAGAACAAAACTTTTTCACCAGAGCTTGTTTCCTTACTATGGATCGCAATGCAGTGCGATTGCTCTTTGCTTATTGTTGGAAACACAGGTTCTGGAAAAACAAGTTCGATGAATGCCTTTCTTTCAATGGTGCCTGAAAAGGAAAGAATTGTGCTTGTTGAAGAAACTCCTGAAATCAGGGTGCAGCACAAGCATTTTGTCAAACTAAATGTTGTAAAGGAACAAAATATCGGAATGCAAAACCTTATTGTTGAAAGTTTGAGGATGAGACCTGACAGAATAATTGTGGGAGAAATTAGGAGCAGGGAAGAGGTCGAGGCATTTGTAGACACTTTGCTTGCAGGCCAGGGTAAGGGAAGCTATGCAACCTTTCATGGGCAAAGTGCAGACGAGGCTTTGAACAGGCTGATATCTTTAGGGGTTTCTAAAATTGACCTTGCGGCAATAGACCTTGTGGTTGTGCAGAGAAGGTGGAACCTTATTGGGGAAGAAGGCAGCAGGGAAACAAGGCGGGTTGTGGAAGTTGTTGAATTACAGTCAAAGGAAGGAAAAGTAAGCTGCAATCCATTGTTCAAATTTGATTATATCAAAGGAGTTCTTGAAAAGGCAAACAAAAGCACGAGGATTTTTGAAAAGGCAAGAAGAAGCTTTTCTTTTGAAAGAAAAGACTTTGAAAAAGAACTTGTGAGAAGAAGCCTTTTCCTGGAAGGGCTTTCAGGAAAAAACATTAGAATGGAAGAATTTTTTCAGAAGGTGAATTCTTTTTGAGCAAAGGAACAGGGCTTTTGAGCAAGAAACAACTGGAAAAATTGCTTGCACAGAAAACTTTTAGGAACGGACTTGGCTATAGTGCAATCTTTTCAATTTTTACATGGCTTTTGTTCGGCCTTTTGCTTGAAGACCTTGTGTTAAGTGCGACTCTTGCCCTGCTTTCATTCTTTCCCTGTATGGCCTGCTTTCTTTACTATCCCAAAATAAAAAAGAAGCAGTATGCCGGCCTTGTTGAGGCAGAGCTTCCGTTTTGCCTGATGAATATTGCAGTTGAACTTAACCTGAGAATTCCTTTTGGCAAAACATTAGAACATGCTTCAAAGGGCAAGGAAAAATGTGCAAGGGAATTAAGGCTTGTTGTAAGAGAAGTGGAGGAACAGGGAGCAAGTATGCAGACAGCACTAAGGCATTTTGGAGAAAGAATTGACAGCAGGCTTGTCAAAAGGGCAGTAACACAACTTTCAGCTGCCTTTGAACAGGGAGGCAGGGAAAATTGCGGCCTGCCGATTAAAAGAATTGCTGCAGAAATTTTGACAAGGCAAAGGGTTGAAAGCAAGCTCTTTTCAGGAAAGCTTGTGGTTGGAAGCCTTTTGTTTATTGCTGTTTCTGCAATCATTCCGGCAATGTTCCAAAGCTTTTCAATAGTGGGCTCGGTAATCCTGCATATGAATTTTACGGCAACACAGCTTTTTCTCATAATAGTTGTTGGCTTTCCATTGCTTGACCTCGCTGTTTTGTTTTACATTAGAAGCAGAACTCCGGTCTTTCTAAGGGGGCAATAAAAAGTGAACAATGCAGTTGAAAGCATTGGAAACTACTTTCTTGGAAGAAGGTTTGTTCAAAAATTTGACCAAACACTTGAAATGAACGGCAACAGCAGGCAGGCCTTTCTGCTCCAGTCAATTTTTGCAGGATTTGCATTAAGCCTTGCCTCAATAGCCCTTTTGTTTTTCCTAAACTACAAAGTCTTATACATAACATTTGTTTCAGTAATTGCTTTCCTTACCCCAACAGCATTCAATTACCTTCTCCAACTTTACTTCTTTGAGTGGAGGAAGAGGAGAAAAGAAGACCTTGTGGCAGACTGCCTTTTGCAGGCAAGCGTGTTTCCAAAAGGGACTGAAATTACAAAAATTCTTTTATATCTTTCAGGAAAAGACTTTGGATTAATTGGAAAAGAGTTTGAAAGAACCTTGCTTGAAATAGAAAAAGGCTCTTCAATAGAAAAGGCCCTGGGACGAATGAAACAGAGAAACAAAAGCAGGGTTGTGGACAGAGCAGTTTCCCTCCTGATGCAGGGTTATGAGACAGGCGCAGACATGAGCTCTGTTTTCAGAGAGGCAGCCTCAGACATTCTTGAAACAAACGCAATCTTAATGGAGAGGAATGCAACTCTTGTAATTGAAAAGTACACTCTTTTGTTTGCAGGCGGCTTAATAGTGCCGGCAGTGCTTGGCCTGATTGCAGGCCTGATAAGCGGCTTTGACCTCGAGGCATTTTCATTGCTTGAAATGGGAAGCCAGGAGGCAAGGCAAGGGCTTCTTGAAACAGTGCTTCTTGCAAACAAAATTTACATCGCAGAATATGCCCTGATTGCCTCTTTCTTCATTGCAAACCAGGAGGGCAATGCAAAGAAAGCAATAATTTACGCAAGCTTTCTTCTGCCAGTCTCTTTGCTTACATATTTTGTTGCAAGAGGATTTGTCTTTTAAAAAAATCCTGTGAGAAACATAATTGCCGCAACAAGAATTGGCTGGTGAACAAAATAGATTAGAAGGCTGTGCCTTCCAAGAAAGGAAAGAAGCTTTACAGGCAAGCTTGCAGACAGATCTGGCAAAGAAAAGACCCACGTTCCCTTAGGGTAAAGCAGATTCCCTGCAAAAGCCCCCAAGAGCACAACTCCAAACCAGGGAAGCAATGGAACATAGTCAAAACTCTGGAAGTCAAAGGGCATAAAGCCAAGCCAGAGAAGCCAGGGAAATGAAAAAGTCATTGTTCCAAGGAAAAGACCTGCGGCAATTGCGGCAATTCCAACAGCCAGGCTTGCGTTCTTTTTTTTAAGAAAGGGGAATGCAAGAATTATTGAAAGCCCTATTAGATGCAGGACACCGAATACAATGGTGTAAGCAGGAAACAAAACAAATGAAAAGCCAGTTATTATCAGGCCAAGGGAAAAAACTTTCAGGCCCCTGAAAAGATATTTCTTAAACAAGGAAAAGCCCTTCAGCTTTTTTCTGCTTTTGTTAAAGCTTAGGGTTAGAGAAAGGCCTACGAGGAAGATGAATGTAAAGGCCGCAAACCTTCCGAGGAAAAAGAACGGGCCTGAGAAAAGGGAGAAGGAATAGCCTGCAAAAAAGTTTAGGTCAAACAATGCGTGAAATGCAATCATTGCAAGAAGAGCAAGACCCCTTGCAGAGTCCACCTCAAAAAAACGCTTCATTGCAGCAATTAAGGGATAAACTTGTTTTTAACAGTAATCCTTATTAAGCACTTTAAGCAACTTATTTAACTGAGGAGATTTCGCTTGGATGAAAAAACACTTGTAAAATTTGTTGAAACAAAACCCACGAATGTTTCAGGTTACACCCTGATAGAGGGCTTTCCTGGAATGGGACTTGTTGGAACAATTGCTGCAAAGTACTTGAGTGAAAAACTTGAGTGCAAGGAAATGGGCTATATTGAGTCAGCCTCTTTTGTGCCGATTATAAGGGTTCATAATGGGCTTCCTGTTCACCCAAGCAGGATTTATGTAAGCGAAAAATACAGGATTGTAATTCTTGTTTCAGAACAAATTGTACCCCAAATGTTTACCGGTAATTTAAGCAACGGAATTGCAGACTGGATTCAAAAAAAGAAAATCAACAGAATTATTTCACTTTCAGGAATTAGAGCCCTGCCAAACAAGGGCAGCAGCAAGGAAACTGTTTATGGCATTGCCTCAGATGAAGCAAGCAAAAAAATGTTAACACAACACAAGGTTGAAGTAATAAAAGAAGGCATTACAAGTGGAATTACAGCCTTAATGATGCTCGAATTCAAAGACAGGAGCCTTGAGGCATTCAGCCTTCTTGGAAATGTTCACATTGCAGCAGACTACAAGGCAAGCGCTGCATTGATTGAAAAGCTCAATGAAATGTTTGCATTCGACATTGACACCGGCCCATTGAAGAAAGAAGCTAAGGAAACAGAAAAGGCATTGCTTGAACATTTGAAGCAAATGAAGCAAGCAGGCGAGCAAACCCAAAAGCTTGAATCCCAGGGCCATACTCCAATGTATACCTAACCCCAAAGCACATATACCCATCAACTTACAAAAGACAATTCTTCATAAACACTAGTTTTTCAATAGGCAAAGGCTTAAAAATCTGGAAAGATACATTTCTATTTAGGAAGAGATTTTGCCATGATTCCAAGGGGACGAAAGAAAACCTACAGACTTCCAAAAGGTGGAAGGTTAAAAGCACCTGGAGTTGGAACAATAAGGGCAGGCTCAGGCAGCATTGTGACAATATCCAATGCAAGCATTAAAGGCGTAAAAGCAAGGAGAAAAGCAAGGCCTATAGGGCAAAAGAAAACATACAGGCTTCTAAAAGGCGGAAGGTTAAAAGCGCCTGGAGTTGGAACAATAAGGGCAGGCTCAGGCAGCCTTGTGAAAATATCTCAGGCAAACATTAAAAAAAGAAAAAAACCAATTGGAGGAAAAAATATGCCAAGAAAACCACCTACAAGAAAAAAAGTTGCGAAGAAAAAGCCGCAGCAGGCATTGATTAATATTAAAGGCCAAAGTGCCACAATTAACGTTGAAGGGAGCAAGTACGGAGTCAAAAGGGGACAAGATATCTTCACAGTTCACAAGCTTCCAAAAAAGCCAAAAGTAATTAGAAAATAAAAAAAATAATTAAACGGAGAAAAAAAGATGCCACCATCAACTAGACGAAGAAGGCGAAGGCCAACAGGGATAAACATTCCCGGACAAAGAGAAAGGATAAACATAGAGGGCAGCCAGTACGGCATCCACAGGCAGCCCGATGAATTTGTTGTCCACAGAAAGCCGGGGGCAGAGCATGTTACAGTTGCAGGAAGCAAAACCCACATCAATGTAAACGTGCGGCCCAAGCCAATACCCCGCCCAAGAGAAAAGCCCTTGTTTGACTTTGATGTAATGAAGCAAGAGCTTGGGCAAAAAATAGCAGCCAGGCTGCAGATAGGAGTAGTAAACCTTGGAGGTCCAAAAGATTTAATTACGCATTTGGGAAGAATGGAGGCGCCAAAATATGAATCACGGTGGCCCAGCATTGGAAAAAATATGTTTAAGGGAGAGAGGTATTTGATTCACCCATTTGACCTTTGGACTGCAATGACTTCAAAGAAGACAGGAAGGGCAGGCTTTAGAAACAAGACAACAGCCTACAATGTTTCAAGAGAAATAAGGCCAAGGTATGAGGCAAGGGTTAACAATCTTTACAGAACTCTTGAAGCCGAAAGCCAAACAGCCCTCAACACTCTTGCTACTGCAGTGCAGGGCGGACAGGTAAACTGGGGAAACAGAGGCCATTACATTAAGCAATACGAGAAGGCACTTAAGCAAGCTGAAACCAATTTTGATATAGGCCGAGAAAAGATAATGACCAACTTTAGAAACGAGCCTTCCTTCAAAAAGGTTACATCAAAAAAGAGAACCAGCTTTGTAAAAAGAGGAATCTAATTCAGGAAAAGACAGAAACTTTGCTTCCCTCTTTCAGCTTAAACTTTTTTCTAAGGTTTATAGGAGCAATTATTTCAATTTCGTCCCTTGCATGGGCTGTTCTCTCCGGAAAAATTATTGCGGCCTGTTGCTTGCCCTCAACCAAGACCTTGAAAACCAATATCTTTCCAAAACTTCTTTCATCTGTCTTAAAACCGGCGATTTCAATTGGCTGCAGTGCCAAAAGAAACTGTTCAAGAATATTGTTAGAAACTCTAAGGTTGAGTGTTCCAAGAAAGGGATTAAAACCCAGCTTGGTCTTGAATTGTTTAAGGTAAACAGGTCTGCTTATATAATACCTACCCTCTCCCAAGCCAGTCTTGACCTTGCCTGAAATGCTTGGCTTTTGCTTTCCACCAAAAAGCCTTTTGAGGGAAAGAAAGTTTTTTCTAAGCACAGACGCACCGGCGCTGGTGATGGAAATTTCACAGCCTGAAGGAGAAGCATTTAACGAGATAAGGCCTGCCTTTTTTAGATTGCGAAGCTTTCTTGAAGCAGTTTGCTGGCTTACACCAAACTGTTTTGCAATCTTGGCAGTTGAAGTTAAGACAATGCCATGCAACCCCGAGTCCAGAGCAAGAAATAAGAGAAGCTGTTCATTGTGTTTAGCCAAATAGCTCACCTTAAAAAAAATTATGCGTTAAACTTTTGTTCAATCTTTGTTCTTGCAATGCAGATTGCTGCAAAGAAGGATATAACAAACAAAAGCAAAGCAATTGGTTCAACAGGTATACTTGGAAGGTTGAACGGTGTTTCTGCTGCACCACCGAATTCAATGTTCATTGTATTGCTTCCAGGCAAGGTTGTTGAAGAACAGTCTTCCCTGTGCCTTGTGTCAAAGCCCCTTGTTTTAAAGGCTTCAATAAGCGGCAAAAGCTGGGCATTGTAAGGACGCCAAAGCTCTTCTTCAGGATCATACCAGAATGCGCCATTTGGGCCACGTGCCATTGTCAGTGTTTCAGGAGCCATGTCGTTGTAAGAAACCTTTGGAATGCCGTTGTCGGCAGAAAAGTCAAGTGTGTGATCTTTTCCATCCTCTGTTGTAAACTCTACACCTGTAGGGGTTTGATTAAGGCCTCCGATAATTGCCTGGTCATAAACATCACCTGTTTCCTTGTCAATTATAGTCACTCTGTCCTGGCAACAGCCTTCATCAGCCACATTGCAAGTTGAATCTGTTTTCTCAGTGTAGAAAATAAATCTGTGCCTGTCTGTATCAAAGGTCTGGAACGGGCCCATTTTCTTAAGGGACTTGTTGAAGTTTGCAACTCTTTCTGTTATTGCACTGTTTTTCCCTGCGTCAAAGTTGGGGATTGCTTCAAGGTTAATGGCAGGTTCTGGGCAACCTGTTTCAGGATTTATTAAATCGTCTGCAATGATTGCCTTAAGGCCCTTTACATCATTTGGAGTAAGAATTGATTTTTCGTGGTGCCTTAGCCAAATAAGAAGCTCCCCTAGCTCGCCCTGGCTGCCTGGCTTTAGAAGAATTACACCATTTTTGAATTGAATTGACCTAAAGTTTCCAACAGGAACAGTCTTGCCGTTGGACATTGTTGTGTTTAGGTCAGACATTACCACAACTTTTGCATTGTCTCCGAAAACTATTTCTCTTGGAGAGCCGTTTGCAGTAATTGCTTTTTCGCCAACGCTTGCAGTAATAGTTGGATAAGTGTCTGTTACAATGGCGTCAACAGAACCAAATGCATCAGTAATTGTGTTTGTTTGAAGAGGAATTCCTGTCTGCTCTTCAATATTTCTTTTAATGCAGTCAAGCACATTTGGATCCAGAACTTGAAGATTTCCCTTCCAGCCCATTTCAAACATTGGAACGCCCGGACCTGAAGGCAGAGTAACAGAACCAATCCTTTGCGGGATCACTTCTGCAGGAACCCTTCCATCAGGACCTGAAAGCCTTACCTGATCCTCACTTGTAATAACCTTTTCAGCAGGCTTGCCTTTTTCTTTCACAGAAATTGAGCCGTCTTCCTTGTCAACAATAACTGAAACATCGTTTTTGGTGTCCTCGTAAACGCTTCTACTGTAATCATCATAGATTGCCTGTTGAGTATTTCCCTTAAACCAGAAGAAGAACATAGTGCTGAAGAATGCAATGCCGTTTGTTTCGCCCATGGTTTCAACTTCAAGCTGCAGAATCTCGGAAGACTTTGCTTTTGCACTAAGCTTTTCTGCCTGGTCAGAAATCTGCTGCTTTGCCCTGTCCCAAAAGCTTAATTGGTCAGCACTTTCCTCTTCCCAGGGTCTTACAAATCCTGGCCTGTCATCATCCTCTTCTTCAATTCTTTCAGGCCTTGTGTAAATATTTCCTTCAGCATCCCTTAATGGAAGCGGCTTGTCATCGTCATCATCATCTATTACAGGAGCAGCCGGCTTGCCAAGCAAATCGTTTGAAAAGCTCTTTACAATATCTGCTGCCTTGCCGCTGCTTTTCTCGTTTGCGCTTTCAACATCTTCCTTTGACTCATCATATGCCGCATACATATGCAGGAAGTAACCGTCTACATCATCAACACAATCCTGTAGCTTTGGAGTAATCAAAGTCTGCTGCAGGACAGAACCAATTATGCCACTCCAGAAAAATGCAACATATCCAAGGCTTTCTCCAAATGCAAGTATTCCTGCAACCCTTTGGGGATTGTCTCCCAAAAAGCCAAAACCTATTTCTTTGACTTTGTCCTGGCACAATTCATTGTCTTTCTTTGCCTGAATCAAATCAATGTCCTTTGCAACCTCTTCCCCGCCGATTGATTCACCTTTTATGTTTGTGTGATGACCAAATGCAATAAGGGTTGTGCCCTCTTCTTTTGCTTTGTCATCAATAATGTCTTCCAGGAAGTATGAGCGCATATCCTGTTCTGCATTGAATGAAATTACTGCTTCTCCTCTTCCCTTAACCTGAAGCTCTTCCAAAGCAGACTGTGAAAGGATTCTTGGAGTAAGTGTTATTCCGCAAGTTGCACAATCGTTTCTTGTGGAAGTAAAATATGCAACATTTTCAACCTTTCTTCTCCAGCCACTTAAAGGACTTGTCATGCTCTGGTATGCGCCGTCAACCGGATTAAACTGTTCGCTTACATAATTTAAAGCCATTTTCCAGGGAAGCTTGTTCAAAACCTGCGAGAAAATTTCTCCTTCGTCGCTTCCGTGTTGTGCAAGAATGTCAATAAATGCGTCGTCAAATATTTCGTTGTCTTCTGTGTAAAGCTGCACCTCTTTCCATGAGTCAGGCAGCTGGAATGCTGACAAACCCTCAAAGCCAAAGCCTCTTTTGCCCTGCCAGTAAAGCAGTGGCATAATAGTCCATTTTGCCCCACCCTTTATGCTAAAATAGCTTTTGAGAATGTCTTGCTCTTGAGCAAATGCCTTGTCAAGAATATTGTAGTAGCGCCTGTTTTGCCCAGCAAAATTCTTTTCAACAAGGACATTGTAAAGCCTGTCCATGTTGTCTGGAAGGTTGGTTGAGACACGGGCACCCCTTGAACTTGTAAGCCTTTGGGCATATTTCAAAGGAGTTTCTGGTGCAATTTCTTTCCAGTTGGCTGCGTAAATCTTTACCTTTCCTGTTCCGGCTGCTTCTTTCGCAATATAGTCAATTGATGCAGAGTCAATCTTTATCAAATCGCCTTTCTCTGTTTTGGCCATTTTGTCAATATATCTTGAAAAGTTCTTTCTCAAGTCGTCAATAGGAATATCATCAAGGAATTCCCCTGTCGAAGAAACCTTGTAAAATCTAAGGGCATCGCCTGTTGTTTCATAGGGAAACTCTGCGTTTTTCCAGGTATCGTTAATGAATCCCTTTTGAATCAGGCCAATGTGCTTGCTGTCACCGTTTAATGGAACAAAGTTTTCAATTCCCTTTTGCTTTACTGCAACATTGTAAAGGCCGTTAATCTCTTCCTTTACCCATAACTCTGATGCATCAAGCTTTAGGTATTTTCCGTCAGCCAGTATCATCAGCTTTGAGTTTGTTTTTGCATAATCAATCAATGCAGCCTGGGCCTCTGGGCTGTTTCTGCCAAACTGCCTTGCAGCGTCGTCGTAAAGACCACTTGCATGAGTCATTAATGCCTTATTTGTGTGGCCGACTCCCCTCAAGTCCTTTATTTGCTTGAAGAATTCTCCCCTTTTTATCGGGTCGTCAATGCTATCAAGGTAAGCGCCTGGCTTTGACCATTCATTAACTGTTTTTCTAAAGCTTCCGCCTTTGATAAATGCATAACCTGAGTCCCACTCTGTTGACTCAATTCCCTTTGTCCAGGCGTCTCCGAAACCGTATTTGTCTGTTCTTGTAACCATTCTTTGAAGCCTTGCATTCCCCAGGAGAGTATCAGGCGCCATGTGTTCACGCCTAAACCAGTTTGTAAACGTGTTTTCTCCCATAGACCAAGGCCAACCTCTTCTTGACATCCAGCCGGCATATCTTTTAGCCTGCCCCACAAGGGTTGGCCCAAAGGTTGAAACAACCATCTCGGTTGAAAACCAGCTGTTGAAGTATTTGTCAAACATGCTGTAAATGCTAATTAAGGATTTGGAATCGTCACCTGTTGTTGCCATGTTTGCAACAAAGTCCTCTGTCCTAACACTGTTTGGAATCTGTTCAATTGTCCTTTGGAAAGACTTTGATTGCAAAGAATTCATGTCTGTTTCTGCAGCAATTTTAACCTGCAAATTCTCAGTCTCCTCAGCTGAAAACTGACCTGTTTCCTCGCCTGTAAAGATTTCTTTTACATCTCCCCACACAGTCTTAAAGTTTTCAACAATTCCCTCTCCGCTGTTTCTATAAGAGAGTTGCACATCTTCAACAGGACAGCCTCTTTCAGCAGCCTCAAGCCTTGAAAGCCCACGGCATTGCCCAATTCTTATTGTGTCCTCAAGACTTACTCCAAAGGCAAATGGCCCAGAAATATATTTGTTAAACCATTGAGAAAATTCGCCTGTGTCCATCTTTGTGTTAGGAAGCTCGTTTACAAATGCTTCGCCGTCCTCTGCCTTTTGGACAACAAGACTGTTTTCAAGCTCTTCCCTTTCAGTGTTTTCTCCTCTGCCGCCGTTGATGTTGTCAACTGAAAAGCCCTTATTGTCAAGCTCTGTTTTTCGCCTGAGCTTCTGAACCTCGTTTGGAAGAAGCACGTTTCTTGCTGGATCTGTTTCAGGAGTTGAACAGGAAAACTCAATAGTCTTCGGTGTTTCAAGCAATTCAGGAACAGGGTTGTCCTCAGGATCTTCAAGCAAAATTGTTTCCCTTGGAAGGTTTTCCGCAAAGGTCGGAACAAGAATCATGTTAAGGGTTAACAAAACAAGCGTAAAGCAAACAATCCTTTGGAAAAAGTTTTCCTCCATCAAATAGGGCTCCAGTAAAGTTTCCAGAATATTGCGTTAATAATCCATGGAAAAACAAAAAGAACAATAAGCCATGCAAGCGCGGTTGTAAGCAAGACTGCAATAAATCTTATGACAAGCTTTGGCAGCTTTATTTTTTCCCAAATTTTTTCTTCTGCAAAGGCTCCGAAGAAAATCATTGGCAGAAGCAAAATTGCAAACAGCAATGCTGAAAGAAGATTCTTTACGACTGTTAAAATTACTGCCATTGCCTGGTCAAGCAAGGTTGTCTCCATAAATTCCGGGACAGGCTGGCCAACAGTCTGGGTTTCAAAATAGCCTGCCATGAAAGGCATTAGATAGAGTGCAAAAACAATTGGAATTAGAACAACAATTGTTGAAATAAAGACTGAGACAATCCAACTAAGGTTGAATTTTTCCTTAAGAAAGGCATTCACTTTTTGCCCAACAAGCATTACCAAAAAGGCGGGAATTGCCACAATCAGGCTTAGCCTAAGCAAGTCAATTAACGCAAAAACGATATCGGCAATTAATTCAAGAACCATAATATATATAAAAACCAGAACTAGTATAAATATCTTTATTAAAGAAAAAATAAAGGCAATGCCACAACTGTTTTTTAATAAAAAAGAAGCAAACCTCTAAAAAAGGCAATATTTAAATTGTAGTTTTGTTTAATATTCTTGGTGATTTTGTTTGAAATTAATTGAACAATGCCACAACTGTTTTTTAATAAAAAAGAAGCAAACCTCTAAAAAAGGCAATATTTAAATTGTAGTTTTGTTTAATATTCTTGGTGATTTTGTTTGAAATTAATTGAAATTATTGCAGTAGTTTTAGTTATTGGAATGGTTGCAGTTGCTATAATGCAAAACCAGCTAATAGAAGAACCTTTGGAAACTGGAGGTCAGAGAGTTGATGTTCCAAACATAAACATTAAGGATGTCAGCTATGTTGTTTCCTCAGAAAAGCCAGAGGCAATGGTTGCACTTTTTGCAGGAGAGGAAACAAGCGAGCAAAAAGAGAGAACAGAGTTAACAATTTACAACCAGAATTTTGCCCTTGTAAAAGAAATAAGAAGCCTTTTTTTGAAAGCAGGAGTCAACCTTGTAGAGTACAGGGACGTCGCAGCAAAAATTGACCCAACAAGCGTTTTTTTCAACGACGTGCAGTATCCTGACACAATTGTTTTAGAGCAAAATTATGAATATGATTTGGTTAGCAGAGCCAAAATGCTTGAGAAATACCTTGACAAGCAAATAACCGTAATTGACATGGAAGGCGATACACCAAAAGAATACACTGGCATTTTACTAAGCCACAATGATGGCATACTACTGCAAACAAGTGAAGGCGTTGTTTCAGTCAACCCGGAAAAAGTCATTTTTCCAAAAATGCCTGAAAACCTTTGGATAAAACCAACCCTTGTCTGGAAGCTTTATGCCTCAACAGAGGGCAATAGGCAGACTCAGACAACTTACTTGACTGACGACATGAGATGGCATGCTGAATACATTGCAAAAGTAAATGCAGCAGACAACAAAATGGACTTTAGAGGATGGGTAAGCATTGACAACAAAAGCGGAACAAGCTACCCAAATACAACGCTAAAGCTGGTGGCAGGCGACGTTCACAGAGTAAGCGATTACAGTTACAAGAACCAATATGAGTATGATACAATGCCTATGGCAGGAGAAGGAAGCGGTTTTGTGGAAGAAGGCTTGTTTGAATACCATATGTACACCCTTGAAAGGGAAACAGATGTAATGAACAACCAGGTAAAGCAGATTTCACTTCTTGCATCAGAAAACGTGCCAGTAAAAAAGATTTTTTACTACGACGGCTCAAGGCAGGGCACAAAGGTAATGGTAAAGCTCAATTTTAAGAATTCAGAAGCACAGGGAATGGGACTGCCTTTACCAAAAGGAAAGGTTAGAGTTTACAAAGCAGACAGTATGGACAAATTACAGTTTGTGGGAGAAGACGAAATAGATCACACCCCAAAGGATGAAGAAGTAAACCTTTACTTAGGAGACGCTTTTGACGTAGTTGGAGAAAGAACAAGAACTGCCTCAAACAAAATAAGCTCAAGGGTTTACAGAAACAGCTATGAAATAGAACTTAGGAACCACAAAGAAGAAGCCATTGAAGTGGTTGTTCACGAAAATACAGGAAGCAGCTGGACGATTATTGAGAAATCAGACCCATATGAAAAGAAGAGCAGCAGCGAAATAGAATTCAATGTAACAATCCCTGCAAACGGAAGCAAAACATTAACCTACACAATAGAGCACAGGTATTAGAAAACGCCTGTGCAAACTTTTTCTTTTTTCAAAAAAAAGCAATTCACGCTATTTTATTATGTTTTCATTTTCGTTATAGGTTTCATTTCTATATATTATATAGTCAGCGTATAAAAGAAAAACAAAATTAGAGAAGCCGAATTTTAAAGAATAAATTAGAACAAGATAGTTTTAGTGAGGAAGTAGGTTGTCTTAATTCCAACACCCTTAATCTTTTTTACAAGAGGGCTGTCAATTCCCTTTCTTTCCAAAGGATTGTAACTTGCTTTTAGCTGAAGAAGTGAAAGCTGCTTTCCAATGGTGTAAACACTTGAGCCTGTTTTCTCACTCAAAGATTTAAGGGTTTGCGGGCCTGCAGAAAGCTCAATAAGAATTTTCTTCTGCAAAGGAGACAGCTTTTCAAAAACTGCCTTTTCCAAATTCAAATTAATTTCCCCCGAAGTCATAAAGACCAACTAAGGCTGGGAAGGCAAATTCCCAATCCCCTATAATAATTAGTCAACTAAAAAGCATTTAAAGTTAATGTTTTAACTCTAAAGGGTTAACAACTGCCTTGCAGACCTCGAATACAAAAAATTGTTTCAAAAAAATAAATAAAAAATGCTTTTTTCTTCAAAAAAAAGGTTTATATTTTTATGAGCCATTATCACTAATACAGAAGTGAGAAAATGACTGTTACAATCAAGAAAAATGTAGATGTTCAGGCAACGCTTGAAGTAAAGCAGCTAAAATACCAGGTCAAGCGAGACCTTTCAGGAGATGTTCAATTCACCAACACAGGAAATGCCAACCCTGCTTGGACAATAGTTGGCCCTGCTTCTACCATGACTGCTACAGCAACGCGTGCAACAAACACAGGAATAAACTTCTTCAAGCCGGCAAAAATACAGCTTTTGGCAAGATTAAGTGCAATGAATATGGGTTCCTTTAGTGTTATAGCTTCAGGACTTGTTTCAGCAACCTTAGCACAGTACTAATGTGCACAAATCTTTCAGGAAGTTTCTGTACAGCAACCACTGTCTTGACTGCAACAGCCGCACCTGCAACCTCTACAGTGGCAACTGCCGCTCCAAACAACATCAAAAACAGGGTAAAACTAATAGGACTTGCAGGAGTTTTCTCAAGCGCTTGGATGTCTGGCACTGCAGACGAAGCAGTACTAGCACAAAGAAACCAAAAGTATACTGTAATGAAATAGCTGTTTTTCAAAAAAAGGTTTCAAAAAAATAAACTAAATTACTTACATAGGACCCTGTAAAGACAGGGTCTTTTTCTATTTCTTTTTTTTCAAATCGTTCAGATAAAAGCAAGCAATATACTGAATTCTGCGACTGG
>JAFCCH010000078.1 GCA_017610265.1 Nitrososphaerota archaeon | reverse complement strand
TAAAAGTGGTGTTTTTATGGCAAAATTTGACGAAGCAGATGCAAGACTTTTCAAGAATATCTGGATTTGCATGAAGTGCAATGCAAAAAACAGAAGTCCAAGCAGAAAGCCAAATAAGTGCAGAAAGTGCGGAAGCATTAGGCTAAGGTTAAAGCACAAGGCAAAGAAAGCTGGAAAGTAGTTTTGTCAGGCAAAATGATCATAGCCTGCTTTTTTTAATTCCTTTTTCTCGCCTTTTTCAACCAAAAAAATCTTTTTTCCGGAAGTTATTCTTCCGATTAAAGAACCGAGCTTTTTTGCATTGCCAAAATTCTTTTTGTTTACGGTAAAAACAAGCTGAAAGTCTTCGCCTCCGAACAAGGAAAAATCCAATGCACTTTTTCCAACCTTTTCAGCCGCCTTTTTTACATCTAAAGCAATTGGAATTTTTTCAGTAAAGATTTTTGCACCGCATTTGCTTTGAATGCAAATATTTTTTACTTCAGAAGCAATGCCGTCGCTTACATCTTCCATTGCCGTTGCAATTTTTCCAATTTGCAAGGCCTTTTTTAGCTCGGCTTTTGGCTCAAGATGCTTTTTTTTAATTCTCTTAAATCCCTTTGCTTTTTTTCTGAAAAGCTCTAGGCCGGCAGTGCTTTCGCCTGTTTTTCCTGAAACAAAAATGTAATCATTTGACTTTGCCCCCTTTCTCAAACAGGGTTTTCCAACAAGCTCTCCAACCATTGCAATATTTACAACAACATTTTTTCCATGGGTAAAGTCTCCACCAATTACATCAATTTTGTATTTTTTTGCAACAGAATTGATTCCCTTGTACAGTCCTTTAACAAATTCAACACTGCTGCTTTTTTTCAGGCAAACACTTATCAATGCATACAATGGAATGGCGTTCATTGCCGCAACATCGCTTACATTTACCTCCATTGCCTTTGCCCCAACCTGTTTTGGCGTAGACCACTTAAGCGAAAAGTGGTCGTCTTCCACAAGCAGGTCTGTTGTCAAAACAAGTTTTTTTCCTGTTTTTATTATTGCGGCATCATCCCCTATTCCAAGCAAAACATTTTTGTTTTTCGGCTTTCTTTCAATTATCCTAATCAGGCCCTGTTCTCCGCCAACGCTTTTTATTTTCATCTTTTACAAGTCCTTCAATGCACACAATTTTCCGCACATGGTGCAGTCTTTTTCCTTTGCCTTTGACCTTTTTCTATAAGCAACTGCCTTTTCCTTATCTAATGCTAGGTCAAATGTTTTCTTCCAGTTAAGATTTTTTCTGTAAAAAGAAATTTTGTCATCGCGTTCGCTTGCTCCCTTTAATCCCCTGGCAAGGTCTGCTGCGTGGCCTGCAATCTTTGCAGCAATAACTCCTTCTTTCACATCCTGAATGTTTGGCAGGCATAAATGTTCGCTTGGAGTAACATAACAAAGAAAATTTGCACCATAAAAGGCCGCAAGCGCGCCGCCAATTGCACTGGTTATGTGATCATATCCAGGAGCAATGTCTGTAACAATCGGCCCAAGCACGTAAAAAGGCGTGTTTTCAGAAAGCTTTTTTTGCAATTTGATGTTTTTTTCAATTTGGTTTAATGGAATGTGCCCAGGGCCCTCAATCAATACCTGAACATTTGCAGCCCTTGCCCTTTTTGCCAGTTTTGCAAGCAGTTTAAGCTCCAATAATTGGGGTTTGTCAGTAGCATCCTTGATGCAGCCAGGCCTTAGCCCGTCACCCAAACTTAAAGTTACGTCGTGCTCTTTTGCAATCTCCAAAATATAATCAAAGTTTTTGTACAGGGGATTTTCAATCTTATTGCAGGAAATCCACTTCAAAAGCAAGGAACCGCCTCTGCTCACAACTCCTGCAAGCCTTTTCTTTGAAAGAGGCAGAGCTTTTTTTGTTACACCGCAGTGAACTGTTATAAAGTCAACGCCGTCATTGCAGTGTTTTTCAATTGCCGCAAACATGTCATCCTCTGTCACGTCCTTAATGTTTTTTCCTACAAAGGCCTGGTAAATAGGAACTGTTCCAACAGGAACATTTGATCTTTTTACAATCTCTTTTCTGATTTTATCAATGTCTCCGCCAGTGCTTAAATCCATTACTGCGTCAGCGCCATACTTGATTGCCATATCCATCTTTTCAAGCTCTTTTTTCAAGCTAGACCCTAATTGTGATGTCCCAAAATTTGCATTGACCTTTGTTTTAAGCCCTTGGCCGATTGCCATTGGCTTCAGGTTTTTATGCAATTGATTTGCAGGCAGGACTGCCTTGCCTGAGGCAACAAGCTTTCTCAGGGTTTCAGCGCTAACAGGCTCGTTTTTAGCGGCAAACCTTACTTCCCTGCTTATCCTGCCGCTTTTGGCAATGTCAAGTTGAGTCATTTAAAGCCCCTAATTTTTTTAACAATTCTTTCAGCAGATTCTCCTGGATTTTCTGCCAAAACAATTGCAGAAATTATTGCAACAGAATCAACGCCTGTCTGCAAGACCTCTTCAAGATTTTCCTCATTTACTCCACCAATGCCGACAATTGGCAATTTTGTGGCAGCCCTAACTTTTTTCAAAAGCTCCAATCCTAGTGGGGGGCCTGCGTCTTTTTTTGTATTGGTGTGAAAGACAGGCCCGACACTTATATAGTCTGCTTCTGCTTCCTCTGACTGTTTAACTTCTTCAAGACTGTGGTTGCTTGTGCCAATTATTTTGTCCTTTCCCAAAATATTTCTTGCAATGGCTATTGGCAAGTCATTTTGGCCCAAGTGAACGCCGTCTGCGTTAACAGCTAAGGCAATATCTAGCCTGTCATTAACAATAAACAAAGCACCCTTGCTTTTGCAGAGTTCTGCAAGCTGTTTTGCCTTTTCAAACATTTCTTTGGAAGGCTTGTTCTTTTCCCTGTATTGAACAAGCATGCATCCTGCCTCAATCACCTGCTTTGCATCCTCTAAAATACCTTGCTTTGTCAGCTTGCTGTCAGTTACAAAATATAATCCTTCAATCATTTCAAAACCTCTATCTTTTGCAGGGAGTTTGTATTATTTGAATTTAAGGAATGCAGTTGGTCAAAAAGTTCTTGTTTGAATGCAGCCGGCTTTGTTGCCTTTTTTGAGGCAAGTTCTGCTGCAATCCCATAATAGCTTAGTGCTGCAGCGCTTGCAATTGTATAATCTTCTTCAACTGCAGCAAAGCATCCAAGCAAGGAGGCTGCCATGCAACCTGTTCCAACAAATTCGCCCAGCAAACTATCCCCATTTTTGACAACAAAGCCTGTTCCTTTTGCCGAAGCAACGATGTCTTCTGCACCTGTCACAACAACAGTACACTTATATTTTTTGGCCAAGTCTTTTGCCAAATCAAAAAGATTGCCTTTTACTTCGATTGCCTCAACCCCTTTTGTTAAAACATCCGCGCCGGCAAGCTTTGCAATCTCACTGCTGTTTCCTTTCACAATATCAATATGCACTGAATCCATTATTTCCAGTGCTTTGTCTG
>JAFCCH010000027.1 GCA_017610265.1 Nitrososphaerota archaeon | reverse complement strand
ACCATGCCTTGTAATAACAAAGCATGACTGGACAACCTCAACACAGGGAAATAGAGCTACCCTCGAATTCGAGGTTCAAAACAACTGTGTTACAGAGGGAAGAGCAACCGCACTTGAATCAATCCAGGCACAACTTATATGGAATTCCGACATAATGGGCAATGTAGAACTAAGCCTTACAGACTCAGATTCTGGCCAAAGCAATACTGAAACATTGAAACCAGAACAATGGGCAAAGATTGTTGCAAACGCAAGAGAAGACAGCACCTTCTACGGAATGCTTACCTTTACTCCAATGTCTGGCTTCCTTGGAGAAGACGCCCAGTTCTCAGTTGACATTGATGGAGCAATAAACATTGGAACAGGAACAGCCTTTGTTGGCTCAAATCCAAACAAGATTAATGCAGACATTAGAATAATTAACTTAGAGCAATGCATCCAGTATCCTGGAGCAGAAGACATTATTGACATGTCAGGAGACATTGCAAATTTCTCAGTTGACGGATCAGAATGTGGAGACATTTCAATTGAAATAGACCTCTGCCAGAATGACATAGAATGCAGAGGCGGTTCAGTTGAAGGAGGCATTACAGTTACACCACTAAAGTTCACTTTGAGTGAAAGCAACCCAAGCCAGGAAGTAACAATTTCAAGGCAAAGCATTCCAGGAATGTACGGCATCCCAATTCACGCAAAGACGCCTGGAAGAACCTACAGAAAAGTTGCCTTGCTCGACGTTCTAATAACACCTGATCCAAACGAAACATTTAGCCTTGACAAATATGTCTTCACAATGATTGGTGCAGGATCACAGGACAATGCAACACTTACAAACAAGGATTTGTCAGAACAGGTTGCTGTTACTGCAAGCGCATGCGACTGGGGAACAGCAGAGGAAGAGGGCATGTTTGACCTTGCAGGCGCAGGAGTTGGAGCAGCAATTGGAGCCTTTTTGGGACTGCAGAATGCAACAAAAGCCACAAGCGCAGCAGCAAAAGCAATAAGCCTTACAAGAACAAATGACCTTATAGCTGCAGAAAATGCAATGACAACCGCAAACACAGCAGTGGAAGCAGCAGATACAGCGAGTGAGACAGCTAGGCTGGCAGCAGAATCAGCAAAAACAGAGGCAATAACCGCTGCAGCAGCAAGCACCAAAGCTGCAATGACAACCGCTGGCACAATAAGCTGGCCAGCCTGCCAGGCAATGGTACAACCGACACTTGCGGCAACAAACGGCAAAATGGCAAAAGTTGAAACAAGCGCCAATGGAACATGGATAGCCAAAGTAGGCAAGGCAATATTGAGTGTAGGCAATGGAATAGCAAACGCTGCAAGCGGTGTTGCAAATGTTGGAAAGGCAAAGGAAACTGCTGCACCAAACACATCTACACAAGTAGGTTCAGAACCCCTTAGGTCACAGGCAGACCTAGACAACGCAATATCTGATACAGGTGATGCTGCGACAGACATGACAGAAAATGGAACTCAATGGGGAGAAACCCTAGCTGAATCACAGGCAATGACAGCAGAACTTGAAATTATTTCAGGTGAACTAGATGCAGCAGAAGGTGAAATGGCAGGGGTGCAGACTTGTTGCACATGTCCTTGCGGACCAACTGAAGGCTGCTGCCCATGTACTGCACAGGCAACAACTACACAAACTGCAATAACCGAAGCAATTACAAGTGTAAACGCAGCTATTACGGCAACGGAAACAGCTTCTGCCGAGATGACAACCGCACAAACAACTGCAGAAACTGCGGCAGGCAGCCTGAACACGGCAAATCAGGCTTTGACAAAAGCAAAAAGCTCAATGGGCAGCCTCGGAACTACAATGACCAATGCAGGAAAAGGCGCTGGCTTTTTGGGAGGCATGTCAATGGGAACATTAGCCACTTATGCAGGTCTTGGAGCACTTGCAGGCGGTTTGTTGGGAGGTTTAATGGGAGAAGATCCATGTGACCAACAATTTACTGCAACTTTGACAGATTATGTAATTAACCTAAAGGACGACAGCCAGCCAATTGACGTTGACCACCCAAGCATTGCAGGATTCTGGAGCACGGATGAGGCAAAGGTCTTTGGCACTTACGACAGCCAGGAAGTAGGAGTCTACTTTGAAAATCTCGGCCTTGACCAGACAGACGCTGTTTACGGAGTGGCAAGCTTTAGGGCAACAAGGCACTTCCACAACAACCCAACCATGATTTCAAAAGGAAATTCCGGCTTTGGTCCGTTTAATGTTCCTGACCAGGCAGCAGACACATATGCCCAAAAGATTCACTTAAAGTTTATTACCGCACCCTCAACAACAGAAGTTGAGCTGCTGCCACAGGACACTTACGGCTGCCTGCAGGGAAGCCTTTTCGGAGAAACAGGAGAACAGGCCCTGCCAAGAACAAAGCTCAGCTGGGACTGGTCTGATTCAACAGGCATTGCAATTGACTCATGCGATTACGACAACGAGGATGGCATTTATTGTGACGCAACACAATTTAGCATTGCAATGAGCAAGAAGCTGAGGACACTTGAAAACTTCTTGGAAGAGAATGAGTTCCTGCCATGCCCAACCAATCCATTTATGGCTGATTTAGAGGAAATTACCGCAGAGTTTGACGCAGAGCTTGCAGCCCTTGGTCTTGACCCATTACAATTATATTATCCTGGTTGCTGGATGCCTGTGAGTACAATTATTTTGGATGGCACGCCTGCTCTCCTTTACTATGTGGAAGAAGCAGATGAATCAGGCGGAGTCAACTGGACACCAGAGGTTTCAAACATTGACGAACTAAGGCAACTGACCCAGTTTAGGGCAAGGCTTGCAATGGACGGCTACAGCTCAGACTTCCAAAACGACTTTGCAGACTTCTACACTACAAAGGCATTCTATGACGCACCAGAATGGTTTACCACAAGAGGAGAAGGAAAGTGGGCAGATTACTTTGAGGACACTGACAATTTGAGATTCAAGCAAAGGTTTGTTGAAAATACCAGCCTGCCAGACGCAGGAATCTATGATGTTGTTGCAAACATTGGCTTTGAATCAGGAGCATGGGAATTCTTTGACGCCTCAGGAACACCTGACGCAAAGGCAGTTATTGAATTTGTCTACCTTGACCAGGCATATCCAAACAGCGTGTTCTATTACTTGCCATTCAACGGAAATGTTGGAACAGACTCAACAAACGGAAGAAACGGTTACGGCCTCGGATACTTTAACACAAAGGAGCCGGTTGCAATTACCACACAGCCAGAGCTTGTTGACACAAAGGAAATTTATGGATCCAACCCAATTGCAGAGGCAAAGGTTGAAATTGTTTCAGACTTTAAGACAATTAATTCCGTTGCATCAAAGAGAGGCTTCCTCCTAGAACTTGGAGCAAGCGACCTTGCAACAAGGAAGAACATAATGTTCTATCCAAATTATGCAACTCCAGTTATAATGAAGATGTCTTCAGAGAAAACAGACAATGCATTCAGTGCATTCTATGAGGCAAAAGATGCATTAACACCAATTGAAGCAGGAACATCATTGTCTTTCTGGACAGGCGCAGGCTCATGCCTTGACTTTTCAGGAAGCCCTGTTTACGAAGCATTTAGATTCAGGCCGGACAGATCAGGAAATGAACTTGATCCTTTGAGCAACTGGCAGTTTGCTTATGCAACAGATTGGGATGGAGCAGACTACGCAGGAGACGTTTACTTGAAGACAGTGTTCTATTCTCCAATAAGCGGAAGCTACAAGGTAAAGGCACTGCAGCCATCAAGTCTTGCATTTATTTCTCCAAACAGTTCTTATGTTCAGACAGTTGAGCTTCAGGGAATTATTGGAATGAACGGAAACGACGGCTCTGCAAACAACATTGTAAGTGAGTTCAGGGAAATCTTTGACCTTGTAGAAGACGGGGTTGTATGTGTTACAGACACAGGCGAGAAAACCTCGTTCTGGTGGAATCCGAAGGCATTGGATGAAACAAGCGGAAGCGTTACAAGCATTAGTGCAATTGAATCAGGCCTGACTTCAGGAAGCAGTTGCATTGGCTATGGCAATTAAAGTCTGAAATAAGGCTTTCAGCTCCAAGCAAATTAATTTAAATCAGGAAAACCTTCTACTTAGTGGTTTTTGAATGATTGAAAATCTTATAATTCCAAGCCTTGCTTTTCTGGGGATAATGGAATTTTTTTCAGACATGATTCTTGTCCTGAAAATTTTTGTGCTTTTAACAATTGTTTCCTGGGTGGTAATGCATCTTGGAAAGGGACCTCTTGCAATTGTCTTAATTGTGGGAATTAGCTGGTTTGTTTTGTTTGACCAATTCTGGTTTTTTGGAGGAGTCTATGTCTTAATGATGCTTCTAATGCTTGGAATTGCAGGCATTTTTATCGACATGTTCTTTGTCTTCCCAGGCTTTGCTGCAGGCAGCAGCGGAGCTCCAGAAGCCAAAATGAGCAGCCAGGGAGGAGTAATGCAGAGAATGAAGCTCTTCCACAAGGCACCAGGGGGAAGAAAATTGCCGCCTCCAATGTAGACATTTTTAGAGGGAATCATCAGGCATTTTGAGGAAATTAATGGAGATTTTAAGGCGAAAATAGAAAGAATTTAGAGGGATAATATGACTGGAACAATGATACAAAAAGGGATTTTTGGGCAACTTGGCATGAATGAAAAGGGAATGCTACACATTTTCCTATTGATTTTAGTAGCCTTAATTGTTGTTATTGCATTGCCTGTCATTGTAATGAAGGTTTTCCCCATGGCGGACTTGATCATCAGGATAATTCTTATTTTCCTGATTTTTACCACAGTAAGAGGCTATTTGGGCACAGGCGTTCCAACAATTATAATTTCAGGAGTTTTGATTTATTTCCTTGTAGTTAAATGGGTCTATTTTACAGCTGCAGCATATATTGCCGTTTATTTCCTGCTTTCACTCCAGGTCTTTAGCATAATCATTTTCGGCATTGGAATGGGAATGAGAAAGGGCTAAAATCGGCTTTTGGAGCATAGGAGTAGGTTTAATAAGTTCTGGAAAACATAAATTATTTACAGGTGAAACAGATATGATACTTGCTTTGCTGGCTGGCCCACTCGAAAACAATTTGCAAATTGTTTTGTCCCTTGTCTACCTTGTGTGGATTTTTGGATGGGCAAAGAAGAATTTGGGAAGCGCAAAGCTTGCTGTCTTGTTTGCAGTAATTGTTGTTTATTTGACTTTCTTCCAGTTCCCGCAACTTATCTGGGTTCCGGTAATAATCTTTTTCTTTGCAGTGTTTGGAAAAGGCATTTTGGAAAAAATAGACATTTACAAAAAATGAGGCTTGACTGAATGGACACATTTACTTTCATGATCTCAGTTCTGCTCATGATGATGGCAGTTCAATTCGACCAAAACTGGCTAATTTTTGCAATCGTTGCCCTAACCATTTTGACAATGCGCGACTTGACAACAACAATCATGCTGATAATTGCAACATTTGTTTTGCTTGTTGGAAAAGATTTGCTTGTTGACTACTGGCCATTTGTCCTCTTTGGACTAATTATCCTAAGCGTTGTCTTAGGAGGAAAGAAGAAAGAAGAACAGCCGGCTTATCCAGATATGTTTGGCGGTGGAGACATGGGAGGCATTGGCTTAGGCGGGGGCTTTTAATTGAATACCCTTGCAAGTCTTGCACTTCTCACAATTGGCGTAATTCTGATTGGCATTGACCAGGCATTCCTTGCCGCAGTTTTTATCATTGCAGCCATCGCAGTCTTTATAAGCAGATTTTTCTCCAAGACAAAAAAGATTGCAAAGACAACAGGCGAAGCCCTAACATACGGCGTTGGAGAACAGGTTGAGGCAGCAGAACCAAGCGGCTTTAATAAAGAAATTGCAGAAGAAGGCCTTGATTCGATGGCAGATATAGCAGGCCACCAAACCTTTTCCAAAAACAAGCACCAATTAAAATTCAAGGGCATTGGGTCACTGGGAGATGCAAGCAAGAAGATGATTAAGCTGTTCAAAAAAGCCTTCAATAAATAAATAGCGCTTGTTCAAGAAAAAAGAGTTGGGCTTGTTCAAAAAAAGAATTGAATATTTAAAAAATAATTAAAGCTTGTTCAAAACCTTTCTGTCTGTTTCAAGAATTTTTTCCATAATACTTCTGGTAGCCTCAACCTCGGCCTTTATGTCAGAAACCTTTTTTTCAATTGTACCAAGCCTTTGGTTGGTTGCAATTTGATCAGAGCTAGGACCCTTTCCCTTTACAGCCAACTTGGATTCAAGCGACTCAATTTTTTCCAAAAGTTCTGTTGTCTTTGCAGACTGCTCTTCAAGCGCAACATGGGTAGTGGTGTGAAGTGCGCCATGGTCAACCTTTTCCTCGGCAGCAGCCATTCTTGCCTCTAAAGGCTTTGGTTCAGGAACAGGCTCTGCAGCAGGCGAAACACCTTTTACCTCATCAATATACTGCTGGATTTCATCAGGTTTTAAGCCAATGTCTTTAAGAGTTTGAACAACAACAGAATCGTCTATTCCGCTCTCATACATCTTCTTTATGGTTTCCAGCACAATTTCCTTGTCAACCATCAAAAAAAACCCATGGGCAAATCTTTTATTTCACTTATACTATAGTTATACTGATTTAAATAAGTTAGTTTCAATTATAAAGAGGATTTTGATGAAATTTAAGCTAAGAAACGGACCCTGGAAAACTGTTTTTGACGGCAATTTTCAAGGCCATGAAATGGAAATTTCAATAAATCCAGGGCAAACCCTTCTGGTAACTATTTACGAAAAAGATGGGGAAGAAGTAACAGGAATGGTTGTCCAGACCTTCAGCGTTTACAGCGCAGTTGGAGATATAGAAAGCTTTGTAGAAGGGCTTGACAGGGAAGCAATTATTCTTTCAAGGCACGATGCCCAAAAAACTGTTCAATTCCTTGCAATTGCAAGCTCGCCTGCCTACTCAAAAGCAAGCGAGGAAGAAGCCGCAAAAGCAGTTGATAATCTTATTTCACAATTAGACAAAGCCGGAAAAAAAATAAAGGATGTTGCAGAATCATTTGATCTAAAAATAAATTCACTAGACAAGTGCAGCAACTCGGTAAAACAGGCTTTCTTCAGCCAGCCATTGCTTATCCCAATGCTTGCAAGGGAGAAAAAAACACTTGAGCTTGAAAAAGAAGAAGCCAACTTGGAAGAAACAGGGGCAGAGGGGGCAGCAGTTGTTCTCGGAATGACCAAAGACGGCAAACAGGTTAAAGAGCCACTGCAAATGTTCCAAAGAATTATTGTAACAGACGGAGCTCTTGAACAAAGAATTAGGTTCAGCCAAATAATTATTGAAAGCTATCTTCTTGCAAACACACCAGTAATAATTTTTGACGGAGGAAACCACTTTGAGGGGCTAAGCCATCCAAGCAGGAAAAGGTCTGAACTGCAAAGCCACGGCATTGAAATAGAGCCAATCGGCTTTCCAACAAAGGAATTCACTCCTGCAAAAAACCTCAGGGCAAACATAAATGTTTTGAATGCGGCAGGCATTCTTGAATTGTTTGGAAGCACAGACGAGGAAACCGAAAAAGTTTTTGCAAAAGCCCTTGAAAAAGGAGGAATTAAATCCATTGCAGGCCTTGTAAACAATGTAAACAGCCTTGGCGCAGAAAGCGCAGACAACCTTTTCCTAAAAATGAGGGTTGAAAGAATTGCAACACTTATTGGAGAAATTTATCCCGACTTTTTTTCAGGAGAAAACAAGCTGGAAGAAATTGCCAAAACATGGTTTAAGAAAATTGGAAGGGCAAGCATTGTTCACGTTGGCAAGACAGACCCAAGAGCCCTAACCTTTATTTTAGACAGCCTTTCAAACGAAATAGTAAACCTTTTCAAACAACAGGGGGGAACAGGAATGCCAAGGCTGTTAATAGCAATTCCTGAAATTAATCCAATCCTTGCACTGAGAGAAAACATTATTCAAAAAGACTTCATTAAAATGCTTACAGAAATGCAAAGATTTGGAGTTGGCTTCATTGTGGGAGCAGAAAGAAGAACAGACCTTCCAAAGGAGCTATTGCAAATTTCCGAAACCAAGGCAGGCATAATAAAGGCAAACGATGTTGCAATTGACCTGCCCAACAGCAAGAACTACAGGCTTTTTATCAGGCCAACGCTTAGCACTTCAGAAAAAGACACTCAATAAGTTCCTGCAAAAAATACTAAAAAGAGTTCTAAAAAATAGAGAACTTATTTCTTTTCAGGCTTTTTCTTTTTGGACTTTTCTGCAACCAAGTCCTTTGCCTGTTCAAGTGTAACAAACTTCAATGGATTAATTGAGTCAACAACATAATGCATTTCCTGCAACTCTTCCTTTGAAGCCGCACTTTCTGAAAGCTGAGTAAGCTGAACCTGCAATTCCGCAAGCAGTTGGTTGCTTGCCTCCAGCTTTTTTTCAAGCTCGGAAACATCCTGGCTTCCCTTTGCAGGCCCGCCAATCTGGCCGGAAACAATTTTTTCCTCCAAGCCTTTTAATTTTTTGTTTAACACAATCAGGTTTCTTCCAAGAATCTTTTCATTTCTGACAACATACTTCATTTTCTGGGTAATTATCAAAATGCTGCTGTTTAATGAACGCACATCCTGCTGAAGCCTCCCCAAAAGAACTGAGGCCTTCATCGGTTTTCTACTTTGTCTTGCCAAGAATTCACCTGTTTAATAGAACTACAAACTAGTATTAAATAATTGTTCATGCTATTAAAATGTAGTAGTATGCCCAAAAAAACGATTAAGGGAATTTTGCTGGACGTTGACTATGTTAACAAAAGCGGAAAAAGCACAATTAGGCTATTTGTAAAGGAGAAACAAGGTATTGAAAGCTATGAAGACCCAGAATTCAGGCCATTTTTCTTTGTAACAGTAAATGACGAAGCCAAGGCAGAGAAAGACCTAAAGGCAGCCGTTTTTGGAGAAGGAGCCAAAATTGACTCAATTAAAAAAGTGGAAAAGTCAAACGCAGAACATGTCCTAAAACTTTCATTCAAAACAGTGCAGGACCTTGTAATTTCAAGAAAGGAAGTTACAGGCTTTCCAAACACAATTGACAAAAACGAACATGATATTCCCTTTGCAAGCCGCTACCTCTTAGACAAAAGACTTGAGCCAATGAACGGCATTGAACTAATAGTTGAAGGAAACAAAATTCTTGAAGCAAAAACCTATGAAGTAAAAAATCCCGAATTTAGGGCAGGGGCCTTTGACCTAGAAACCCACAGCCCAGGCCGTTTCTCAGACCCAAAAAAAGACCCAATCCTAATGATTTCATTTGCCCTGCCGGAAAAAACAATTGTTCTAAGCCATGGCAAGGAATTCAAAGACAAAAATACAGAGGTCTTTGACAACGAAATCAAGATGATTGACGCCTTTACAGAAAAAGTAAAACACGAAAATTTGGACATTATTACAACCTACAACGGCGACTCATTCGACTTCCCATATATCAAAGAAAGAGCCACCCGATTTGATTCAAAATTTGCAATTTCAAGCGACGGCTCCGAACCCAAGGAAAGAAGCAAGGGCAGGGACACAGCAATAAAACTTGTTGGCATACAGCATCTTGACGTCTACCAAATGCTTCGCTTTCTCTCAAGGTTTGGAGTGGTAAGCCTGATAAAATTTGATTTGGAAAGCGTTGTTGAACGCCTCTACGATGTCAAAAAAGAAAAAATAAAAGCAGAGGAAATTAACGCAATCTGGGAAAAAGGCGAGGGACTTGACAGGCTTGCAAACTACTGCGCAGAAGACTCAATTTACACTTTGAAAATGGCTTACCAATATTTGCCACTTGTTTCAGAACTATGCAAAATAGTCAAGCAGCCTGTCTTCGAGGTTGGAAGGGCAAGTGCTTCCATGCTCGTCGAATACCTAATCATGGCAAAATGCGGCGAAACAAAAAGGCTTGTTGCAAACAAGCCAGATGACTACGCAATACAGCAAAGGATGATGAACCCGATTAAGGGAGGATATGTCAAAGAGCCAGAGCCAGGCCTTCACGAAAACCTTGCGGTTCTAGACTTTAGTTCACTCTATCCAACCATAATGATCAGCCACAATGTAAGCCCTGACAGCCTTGGATGCAAGCACAAGGAATGCATGGAAAATGTTTCTCCAAACAAGCATTATTTCTGCAAAAAGAAAAAAGGACTAATGCCAAGCATTCTTGAATCCTTGTTTGAGAAAAGAATGAAGATAAAGAAAGAGGCAAAAAAGCTTGACAAAAGCGATCCAAAGTTTGCATTGCTGAACGCAAGACAGCACGCACTAAAAATTTTGCTCAACAGCTTTTATGGATACCTAGGATACAGCCGAAGCAGATTCTACAGCAGAGAATGTGCATCAGCAATAACGGCGTGGGCAAGGCAGTATGTGCAATGGGTTGGCAAGGAAGCTGAAAATGCCGGCTTTAATTTGCTTTACAGTGACACAGACAGCGCCTTCCTAATCATACCAAAAGGAAAGAAAGGAAAAGATGTTGAAGCCTTTGTTGAAAAAATAAACAAGCAACTGCCAGGCGTAATGAATCTTGAGCTCGAAGGATTTTTCAAGCGAGGAATCTTTGTGACAAAGGAATCAGGCGAAGGGGCAAAGAAAAAATATGCATTGATTGACTACAAGGGCAACCTGAAAATTGTGGGCTTTGAATATGTGCGGCGCGACTGGTCACTGATTGCAAAGGACACACAAAAAGCAGTTATAGATGCTGTGCTCTCGGAAGGAAATCCAGACAAGGCAATTAAAATTGTAAAGGCAAAAATAAAAGAATTGAAGGAAGGCAAGACAAAGAATGCCGACCTCATTGTATTTACCCAAATAAAAAGAAGGCTTGACAAATATGATGCGATTGGACCCCATGTTGCAGCCGCAAAAAAAGCAGTTGCAAAAGGAAAAGAAATCGGGGTTGGAAGCGTAATAGGTTACATTATCACAAAGTCCGGAAAAAGCATTAGTGACAAGGCGCAATTGCAGGAATATGTCAAGGAAGGAAACTATGATTCAGACTACTATATAGGGCATCAGCTTATCCCAGCAGTAATAAAAATCATGCGAGAACTTGGATATAGCAAGGAAGACCTGATTCACGGCGGGAAACAGCACAAGTTGTCCCAATTCTTTTAAGGGAAAGCATTTTATTTAAAAAAGAACTAATGAAATAGCAATGAAACACAAATTATTGGTTATTTTAGCAATTTTGCTAATTGCAGGAAATACAGCTTCATACACATTATGTGACTCTGTTGACAGAGACAGCGGCACAGGTTTTTTCAGGTGCAACATAAACAGTTCACAAATGGAATTTAAGCAGACAGACATAGATTTGTTCTGGAACGAATTGCAGGCAGACGGCGATTATGCCAACGGCCGAATTGCAACAGTTGAATGGGAAATAAAAAGTGCTGTTATACAGATTGCTGACGATTTAAGATTTGCCCAACCTGCAGGTGTAAACGTTGCATGGGACTTTGTTATTGAAGGAGATGCCAACACAACGCACGATATAAACAGTTCGCTCGCAGGAGTGATTGTTAGAAGCGGCAACCAGTCAGCCATCAAAAAGAAACTGGGGGCAATGCAGGAATATTTTATTTCATTCGCGCCAATGGAAGGCCGAAGAGGAGTAAGAAACATAACGATTGAAAATCCGGTTGGCGCATTTGCGGCATATATCTCAGGAAGCCACATCAAAAAAATGGTGATGGAGCTTGAAGGCGATTTAGAAATCGACGGTGGCTACATAGAAAATTTGGCACCTAAACAACGCAGGATATATTCTAAAAGTTGAATCAATTGAAGCCGAAAACATTTCACTCAAAGGAGGAAGCAGCATAAGGAAAGTTGGAATGTTTGGAGAAACTGCAATAAGTCTGATTGGAGGGCAAACAGGACTGGCCCTGGAAAGCAACAGCTATATTGACGAACTGACAGGTGGCCTTGAAGTCGAAACAGACATTCTTGTTGAAAGCGGAAGCTTTATTGATAACCTTCAATACGCCCCAAGCGAAGTGATCCAATGGATTCACGCAGACAACCTCACCTTGAACAAAAGCAAGCTCAGGGGAGTTGGAGGCGAACCAGGGGAAATAATTCTGGCAGGAGACCTTACACTTGATGATAGCACACTAAGAGGCAAAGCAGAAAACCAAATAAGCCACTTGTCAGCAGGCGGCATTGCCCTCTCAAACAAGTCCTACCTTGAAAACATTTCAGGAAACATAAATGTAACAAATAAGACAATTTTTACACTTGAAAGTGGAAGCATGATAAAAGAAGTCAGGGGAGAAATTAGCAGCTGCGCCTCACTTGTCTTGGATGGAAACACAACTGCAATAACACTTGACCCAAACGGCCTGAAAACAATCAAGGCAAAAAGCCTAATACTTGACAATAATTCATGGATAGACTGCTTTGGAGAAGAAGATTGCAAATACGAGTTTATACCACAAAGCTGTGGCCTTGCCCCAACATCAAGCCTTGACTTAAACAGTGCAGCCGTTGGAAACCCTCCATTGGAAGTGCAGTTTGTCGGAGAATGCGATGGAAAGGGCTCGTCGGTCACATGCACCATAAACTTTGGAGACGCTTCTGTTCAGAAAATATTTGAAGGAAACATTTCACACATTTATGAAAACACAGGCACATTTACAGCAGTTCTGACAGCCGAATCAGAAGAAGGAGTTACAGGAACAAGCGAAAAAACAATTACAATTATTGAAGAAGGGGCAATTGCACCAGGAACCGAAGATGTTCAAATAAGCATCTCAGAAGAAATAATTCAGGCAGGAACAGAACTCACTCTAACAGTAAACTGCAACACAGGATTTGAAACAATAATATTTGAAAACGATTACGGCGGCCCGCCTGTAACAGACGTGCCAAAAATATGTCCGGCGATAATGCTAATTGAAATTCCGGCAGCAACTCTTGCCGGAACATACAGCTTTACTGCCAGTGGAACAACACTGGAAGGAAACGTGTTTACAAAAACAATTCCTGTTACAATTGAAAACACAGGCTTTTCAATAGCAGGATTTGACATGGACACAATAATAATGGTTGGAGGAGGCATTGGCCTTCTTGTAATAGTAATAGTGATTATTGTGCTTTTGTTTATTATCTTAAAGAAAAAAGGAATAATAAAATTCAAAAAGCCGGCAGCAAAACCTGTAACAGGAAAGAAAGAACCAGCATGGGCACAATCGGAGAAAAAAGCCGCACCTGCTCCACAGCCTACAGAAGACACGCCCCCATGGATGGTTAAAAAAGGGCCTGCAAAAGCACCGGCTCCAATTCCAAAACAGACTGAAAAAATATCCCAAATGAAGCCTCTTGACGGAAAGCCTCTTGAAAAAGCAAGAATTGTTCCGGAGAAAAAAGCCGGGGCAGCAAAGCCAATTGCATCAAAAGCCATGCCACTGCCAGAAGCAAGCTCTTGGCTTACAAAAGAAGAAAAGGCAGGCGCAACAAAAGCCGCTGCAACAAAACCATCTATTCCGCAAGGGGTACCATTGCCAACAGCAGAAAAAGCAGCACAGCCAGCTGCAAAGCCTGCAGCACCACCAGCCCCTGGAATGAATGCAAAACCAATGCCTGCAGGAAAGCCAGAGGACCTTTACAATTTTGTTGAAGGGATAAAAAAAGACGAAGCCCAAAGGCAGGCAGCAGAGGAAAGCAAAATCGCAAAAGAAAAGCCTGTTGAGTCGGCAAAAAAAGAACCGGCTAAGAGGTTCCAAAAACTTGTTGAAATGCTTAAGGCCTCAAAGAAAAAAACAGGTGAACCAGTTCCAGGAATTGGAGCAGAGCCATTGCTTGAAGAAAAAAGCAAGCCAATCATTGAGGAAAGAATGACAGTAAAAGAAAAGCCTGCCTGGATTGCTGAAAGAGAAGCACACGAAAAAGAGGCAAAGAAAAAGCCTGTTTCAATCCCAGGCATTGAAAAACCATTGAACAGAGAGAAAAAAATTCTTGACAGACTTGAAAAACCGCTTCCGGCACAGAAAGACAGCCCGGAAGGATTAAGGGAAACCCTGGCAGAAAACGCAGCAGCCATAGAAGCAGGAAAAAAAGTAGGAGCAACGGCAGAGGTAAAACCGGAAAAGCCGCCAATGCCAGAACCAGCTCCAAAGCCAGAACCTACAATGCCAAAAGCAGAACCTGCACCAATGCCAATCCCTGAACCAATTCAGGCACCAGAACCAGCTGCACCAAAACCAGAAAAGGCATCAATTGCACAAAGCCCCTGGCCTGAACCAGAAGCAGTGCCAAGAGCAAAGGGAGAAAGATTAAAAAAAGAAAAGCCTGTGCCAATACCTGAAGCAATTGCACCTATTCCAGAAGCAGAGCCTGTTGCTTCAAAACCAGAACCTGCAATGCCTGCACCAAAAGCAGTAGCTCCAAGCCCGGCTCCAACACCAAAAGCAGCTGCACCAGCCGCTCCAAAATCCGAGCCAACAGCAGGCCCAAAAGCTAAGAAAAAGAAAAAAGAGCCTGCCGAGGAAAGCGAGGAAGACCTTCCACCCTGGCTTAAAAAATAAAGCAAAATAAACGGTTTTTTAAATTTGTTTAAGGCAAATTCTTTTAGGGAAAAACCCCTTTAACTTATTTCGGATGGTTTTTACATGGAAAAAAAGGATGCAGAAAATTATATTCTGGCAGGAAAAATAACGAAAAAAACAGTTGAAAAGGCCAAAAAAGCAATTAAGCCAGGCCAGAAACTGCTTGAAATAGCTTTAAGCATTGAAAAAAACATCGAAACACTAGGCGAGGGAAAGGCCAAGCTAGCTTTTCCGGTAAATCTCAGCATAAATGAGAATGCAGCCCATTTTACTCCGGCAAGCGACTGCAAAGACATTTTGAAGGAATCAGACGTTCTAAAAGTTGATTTAGGAGGCCATATTGACGGCTTTATTTGTGACACAGCATTTACACTAAATTTTGACAACAAGCACTCAAAAATGATTGAGGCAGCAGAACTTGCCCTGGAAGAAGGGCTAAAAATTGCCGCAGACAAGGCAGAACTTGGAAAGATAGGGGAAGCAATAGAAAACACAATTACCTCAAAGGGATTTAAGTCAATTCAAAACCTTTCAGGACACGGCCTTGGCCAATATGAACAGCATTCATCTCCCTCAATTCCAAATATTGCAACAAGCAACCCAAGCCAGTTGGAAGAAGGACATGCTTATGCAATTGAGCCATTTGCAACAGACGGCGAAGGATATGTAAGAGAAGGAAGCCAAAGCGAAATCTTTTCCCTTGACAAACCAAAGCCAGTAAGAAACATGCATGCAAGAAAGCTTCTTGAAGTAATTGCAAGCGAATATGGCGAACTGCCATTTGCCCTCCGGTGGGTTGAAGCAAAACTGAAAATGCCTGAATTCCAACAAAAGATTGCACTAAGAGAATTAATGAGGGCAAATTGCATTAGAGCATACCCAGTCCTGCACGAGGAACCAGGAAAAACAGTTGCCCAGGCAGAAAAAAGCTTCATTTTGTTTGACGGAAAAACAACAGTGCTATGCTGAAAGCAAGCTTTTTATAATAGAAAAAACCTCTATTTGTTAAATGGAAATAAACACAGAATCCTTGGAAATTGGGCCAAAGCAAATCATTGCAGCAGTGCTTATTCTGCTGACAACATTTCTGTGGACCTTCTTTCTTGCATCAACAGGAATTGTGATAAACGACTTTTTCACATTCCAAATGGACATAGTTGCAGGAAAACTGCTTACAATAAACACCCTGCTTTTCTTTATAACCCTGCCAATCCCCATTACAGTAATGGCAATCTTTGCAAAAAGAATGGACAAGGCAAACCTGATGATTGTCTCATTAATTTCGACCCTTCTCGCAGTCGGAGCAGCAATGATTTTGTTCAAAAACCTGCAAGACATGTGGATACTAGGAGTCTTCTACATAATCTCTTTGCCTTTTGCAATTGAAACCGCTTTTGTAAAATACTCAGAATTGGAACACTGGATTTCTTTGAGAACATCTATGTCTTCTGCGTCAAGAATGATTATAATTCTTTCACTGGGATTGTTTGTGCTGAGCGCAATAACAATTTTTCCAAATCAAGACGCTTACATTGACAAATTTGAAAGCTTTATTGAGGACTTTGCATTAAGTGCAACCTCTGAGGGAAACATGTCAGCTGTTCCTGATTCGGCAACAGATGTTATGGTTGTAACCCAGCTTGCAACAATTGACAGCATAATGGGAAACCAGGTTTTTGAAAATCTTAGACGCAAAGAGGATCCTGAGGTGCTTGCATTTGTTGTGGTTGCAGACACTGCCAGAGACTATCTTCAAAGCCCGGAGTACAGGGCCTCTATTGAAAAACAAATTAGGGAGGCAAGCACAACAGTTGTTGAAGAAATTGATATAATTAAGATAATGAAGGAAGAATTCCCATTGTTTGAAACTATGGAGGAATTCCTTTGGCTAACCCATGCAATCGGCTTGCTTGGAATCTTTTCATTTATTGCAAGCATGATTTCAAAGCCAACGGCGGCAGGAGTCGGCGCAGTGGGAGAAGCCATTTTCTCATTTACCGAGGAACAAATGAATCCCGGAAGCGGGAAAAAGAAGAAAAAGATAGGATATGAAGGGCAGGCAGGCACAACTTCTCCAAAAGACATCACTAAACAGAAATATCAAAACTTTGCCGACGAAATCAGGCAAAAAGAAGCCTAAGACAGGACAAAGCCTAAAACAATTAAATAACTATTTCCGCCAAATACTATTAGAACACAACATAGACAAAACAACCTGCTCCCGTAGTCTAGTGGATAGGATACTGGCTTGCGGAAGCCTTTTTTCCCATTGGAAAAAACCCTTGGGAAAAAGGTCTGCAAAGAGCCAGAGGCCCGGGTTCAATTCCCGGCGGGGGCAAACGCCTTCACGCGAGGCGGACGCGAGCAAGAAGCCTATTGCTTTGCAATAGGCTGGCTTCGCAAGGGAAACAATAAAATAGATGAAAATCATTTATTTAATGGGAAAAGGCAATGACTGTAACAATCAAAAAGAATGTGGACGTGCAGGCAACGCTTGAAGCAAAGCAATTCAAATACCAGGTCAAGCGAAACTTATCTGGAGACGTGCAGTTTGAAAACATGGCAAGCCCGCCAACTGTAAATACGCAAGTAACTGCTTTTTCAGGAACAAAAAATACAACAACAGGTACAATAGCTACAAATGATGGTTGGAATTTTATAAATCCTGCAAAAATCAAACTTACTGTATATGTTTATGCAGGTTTTTCAGAACCACAAGCCACAGCAAGAGGAAAGGCATATTGGCTTACAAACAACAATGTAAGAGCTTCAGTAAGTGCAACCGCAAGTTGCTCTGCGTTGTTTACTTGCACTGATACAACAACGACAACTATAAATCCTGCAAATATTACTGTTGCACAAGCAAGTCCAAATCAAATAAAAAACAAAGCAATAGCAACACTTGTTTCTTATTCAGCCAGTGCCGCTACAGCAAGAGTTACTGTAAACGACATTGTGGTCGGACAAAAGAACCAAAAGGTTACAATAATGAAGTAAACTTCTTTTTCAAATTAGTTTGAAATCCCATTTACCGAAACAATAAAATACTGGTTTAAACTTTATTCAAGCAGATGATTACCAAGGAAGAAATAAGAGATGCTTTGCTTAGCGCAGACTGGGCTCTTGTTTCCTTTTTTCTGGTAAAGCTGACTCCCTTTGAATTGCTTTCAAACGACTTCCTGAAAAACATTGGCGGAATAGGCCTTTTCCTCTTGTTTATAATAATCTTTGAATCATTTGGAAAAAACATTTTGTGGAAGTTAATGGGCAAAAGAAAGAGAATGGGCAAACAAATTCTGATACTCCTCGGCTTTGGAGCAGTTATTGCAGCATTGTTTGCATTGATAGCGTGATTGAAAATGGCTTATAGACACTCTTGGGGAATTTTGTTTTTGCTGGCAGGATTTGCGACCAGTATAGCTTACAGATTACTGGCAGGCGATGGTTCATTTGGCTGTGCTTCTGGATATGAATACTGCCTTCTCCTGTACTTTTTGGCAGCGCCGTTTGTTATATTAATTTTAATGAGAATTTTAAGAAAATTGTTTAGCACATTTTATATGAAACCGTCTGAAGAAGATTTAAGGAAAAAGGCTCAAGAAAAAAAAGCCATTGACAAAGCCATTGAAAAAAACAAAAAGGAAGAGAACCCCTGGTATGGTGCCAAAGGAACAGCAGTAATGCTAATTGCAATGGTTGCATTGTATGTTTTTGGAGGAATGTTTCAGTTTGATTATCTTGAAATATTCAGGGGCCTTGGCATTGTTTTTATTCTGACCCTTATTGTACTAAAAATAACCAATCACCCTGGCCTAACTTTTTAAAAAAAATCATCAAGCCAACTTATTAAAGCGTTTTGCAGGCAAAAATCATTCAAACGCAGGGATAGGGAAGCGGTCAAACCTGCAGGCCTCAGACGCCTGTCGCTTAGTGCGTTCGGGGGTTCGAATCCTCCTCCCTGCAAACCTTTTAGAAAAAGGTTTACAAAAAAACGAAAATACGGAAAAAAACAAAAAAAGCGAAAAAACGGAAAAACAGAATATAGAGGTAATTGAATGGATTTTGAAAAAGCATGCTGGTTACTTCCACCAAGGACTGTTGTCCTGGTGTCAACCGTTGACAGCAAAGGCAATGAAAACCTTGCACCCCACTCTGAATTTGTAAAGCTTTACACAGGCCAGTTTCTTCTATGCATAGAAAAAAGCCACAACACATATGAAAACATTAAGGAAACAGGCGAATTTGTAGTTGCATTTCCCTCAATAGAAATAGCAAAGGAAACGGCAATAACAGGAAAGCCTTTTGCAAAAGGAATTTCGGAATTTGAAAAAGCAGGCCTTACTTCAATTAAGGCAAAACAAATCAAAGTACCGCTTGTAAAGGAATGCCTGGCAAACTTTGAATGCAAACTGCACAAAGAAATTGGAACTGTTGGAACTGAAGCAATTTTAATCGGAAACATAGTTGAAACCCACTGCGACGAGGACAAGGTTTCAACAGAGGCAAAAACAAGGCTTTCAAGCAAAATGCTGCTCAACGTAGAAAAAGGAAGAATTTACTCTACTACAAACGGAGAACCTATTGACACAGAAGTAAATTACAAAGAGATATGAGGCAATTAAAATGAATGTTATAATCATTCACGGAAGCTATGGAAGCCCAAATGAAAACTGGTTTCCCTGGCTGAAAACAGAGCTTGAAAAATTTGGGCATTCTGTCTTTGTTCCAAACTTTCCAACGCCCAAAGGGCAAAGCCTTGAGAACTGGATGAAGACATTTAAGGAATTCAGGCAATACCTTGACAAAGACACTGTCTTGGTTGGCCACAGCCTTGGACCGGCTTTTATTCTCAATGTTTTAGAAAAGCTTGACAAACAAGTGAAAGCAGCTTTCTTTGCAGCAGGATTTGTGGGAAATTTAGGAAATCCAGAGTTTGACGAAATAAATAAGAGCTTTGCAGACAAGGAATTTAACTGGAATAAGATAAAGGAAAATTGCCCTTTGTTTTCTGTTTTCCAGTCAGACAACGACCCATATGTTCCAATGGAAAAAGCAGAGGGATTAGCAGGCTATTTAGGAGTTGAGCCAATTATTGTAAGGGAAGCAGACCATTTCAATGAAAAGGCAGGCTATTTGAAATTTCCAGAAATTCTTGAAAAAATCAAAGAAATTTAAGGGAGAAAGATTATGACACAAGAACTTGTATTGAAGGGAACAACAGCCTACTATGAAAGACTTGTTCCAGAAGTAAAGAAGAGAATGTACGAAAACAAGCTTGTTTTCGTTCACGACAGCCTATTAGTTGGATGCCAGTACAACTGCGCAAAATGCTTTTCAGGCGGCTCAAAGGAATATACAAGGCAACTGGAGAAAATGGGCAAAAAGGCAACTAATTTGTCAGAGGAAAACAGAAGAAACATGATTAAGGAAGCTAGCGACCTTGGGGTAAAAGCTTTGGTAATAGCAGGAGCAGGAGAGCCACTTTTGTCAAAGGATTTAGACAAGGTAATTGAAATGTGCTCAAAGATGGACATGCATGTAGTTGTCTTTACAAACGGGTTGTTGCTAGACAAGGAAAAAGCAGAAAAATACCTTTCAAAAAATGTTTCAATTGTGTTCAGCCTTGACAGCCTGAAAGAAGAAAATTACGACAAGCTCACAGGCACAAAAGGAAATCTTAAGACAGCCCTAAAGCACTTGAAGGACTTGCTTGAAATGGGAGAAGAAAAAGCCGAAATTGCGGATAATTACAAGGTTGTAAGGGTTGCAGTTAACACAAACCCGACAATACTTACTTACAGGCCGGACAAAGGTATTGACGAAGTAAAGGAAATCCACGAACTGATTAATGGAAGGGCAACACACTTTGTTTCACACATTACGCCAAATGCAAATGCATTAAAGAACTGGAAAATGCTTATTGGAAAAGAGGGCTGTGAACTAAACCCTGTTCTTGGAGAAGCCCAGGAAAAGTATTCAAGGGGATTGGGCGGAAGCAGCAGAAGGGACGACGGAAAATGTGCCTATATATACAATGGAGTTGTGCAATTTGCAGGCTATTGGATGGGTTGCCCAAATATAGGGGTTTCAGCAGACAACGGCCGTTACCCAGAGGTAAATATTGAAGAACACTTTAAGGAAAAACTTGCCTCCCTTGAAAAAAGCGGAAAGCCCTTGTGTATCAGCGGAAGAGGATAAACAAAAGGAGTAGCGAAAGAGGATAAGAGAAAGAGGATAAGAAAATGGATTACAACTCACTCTACAAGGAAAAAGGCGAAATGCAGAAAGGGGTCAGCAAAGGCATTGTTAAAGCAGCTGAACTCTTCAAAAAAGAAAATTTTAAGAAAATTCTTGACCTTGGATGCGGAACAGGCAGGCACACTTCCTTCCTTTTGGAAAACGGCTTTGAAACCTTTGGATGCGATTTCTCGGAAGAAGCAATTTCCATTGCAAAAGAAAAGGCTCCAAAGGCAAGTTTTGAAAAATGCGACATGACCTCCTTGCCCTATGAAAACGGGTTCTTTGACGGAATAATTTGCAACCACGTAATACAGCATGGAAAAAATGCGGAAATAAAGAAAGCTGTTTCAGAAATGCAGAGAATTGTAAGAAAAGGCGGAATAATCTTTCTTGTAGTTGTTTCAACAAAGCACCCGAACAATTTTACAGGAAAGGAAATTGGGACAAACACAAGAATTGACATTGATTCACAAGACGGCTTTCTTCCACACCACTTTTTTCCAGAGGAAGAAATAACAAAACTCTTTAAAGAATTTGAGATAATTAAATTAGAACACTCAGAGGAGCCAAGCGAGCTAAATTCAGGGAAGACTTCTGCCGTATGGAAACTCTTTGCAAAAAAGGTGAAATAATGGAAGAAACAATTTTCAAAAATTCTGATGGAAAAGAGCTTTCAGGCAATCTGCATTTGCCAAAAGAGAAAACTGATTCAGTAATTATTATCTGCCATGGGTTTTGCTCAAGCAAAGACAGAGAAAGAACAATTGAGACCGCAGAACTATATGCCAAAAATAAAATAGCTGCCCTAAGATTTGACTTTGGTGGAAGCGGAAAAAGCTATGACACAGAAATCTCCATTGAAAAGCAGGTTGACGACCTCCAAGCCGCAATAGGCTTTGTAAAAAACAAGGGCTTTACAAAAATAGGGATTCAAGGAGAAAGCCTTGGAGGCCTTGTTGCCTGTCTTGCTTTCACGCCTGAAATTAAGACAATGGTCTTGTGGGCGCCTGTGACTGAGAAAAAAGACAATCTTGACAAGGTTCTGGCACAAGAGGGATTTAGCAAAGAAGAATTTGAAAAAATTGGTTACATTACAAAGACAAAGAACGGCAAAGACTTTGTAATTCCAAAAAAGTACTTTAGCGAAAGAATGGCAGTAAATCAGGAAGAAATGCTTTCAAAGATTAAATGCCCTGTTTTAATCCTTCACGGGGAAAACGACGATGTTGTCCCGCTAGAGGATTCAAAAAAAGCAATTAAAATCTTGGAGAATTCAAAACTAGACATTATCCCTGGTTTGGGCCACAGATTCAGGTATGACGACAAAAAAATA
>JAFCCH010000026.1 GCA_017610265.1 Nitrososphaerota archaeon | reverse complement strand
TCATTCTTGCTCATTCCCGCACTTGTTGCAACAGCCTCAATAAGGCTGCTTGGCACATTTGTTTTCACGGTTTCGCGCTTTTTGTCATCCATTTCATAAATATTGTTTAAAAGAACCCTTTCTTCCATCCTGCCAATTTCTGCAATCTGTTTAATTCGCCTAACCATTCCTTTCTTCTTGTCATAAGTTCTCTGCATTACAATAACCATGTCAAGCAATGGAAGCATTTGTTCGGGCACATCCATCGGAGCATTTTCAAGGCGAAGCATCATTTCCCTCGCACTATTGCTGTGCAAAGTTCCAAGAATTCCACGATGCCCTGTGTCCATTGCAACAAACAAAGTTCTTGCCTCCTCACTTCTAACCTCTCCAACAAGAATCCTGTCAGGTCTCATTCTCAAAGTGTTTCTCAACAAGTCATCCATTGAAACGGCCATTATTTCCTTCATTTGCGGCTTGCTTTCCATCTGAATCCAGTTTTCCCTGGTTCCCAAATCAAGTTCAATGGTGTCTTCAATGGTGATAATCCTTTCCTGGAAAGGAATAAATGAAGCCAAGATATTCATAAGTGTTGTCTTGCCTGTTCCTGTTCCCCCTGTTATAATTGTGTTAACAGGATGCACTCCAAAACCATGGACAACGGTCCAAAGAAATGCCGCAATTTCACTTGAAAAAGTCCCATTTGCAATAAAGTCAATTACCGACAAAGGAATCTTGCTGAACTTTCTTATTGTAAGAGTGTGACCGAATGGGCTGACAGAGTTGTAAGAAGCATTTGCCCTGCTTCCGTCAGGAAGCCTTGCATCCAAAAGGGGATGCGCCTCGTTAAACTGCCTGTTTGCAGTTGCACTAATTTTTTTAATAAGACCAAAAATGCTGCTTTTCTCGTCAACAAGAATATTTGTTTTGCAGTTTCCAAACTTCCTGTGAAAAACAAAGACATTTCGATCAACCCCGTTTACCATAATTTCTTCGAGTTGGGGGTCGACCATCAACGGGCTTAGTTGCCCATAACCAATGCTGTAATCAATAATGTATTTGATAAATGCCTCCTTGTGTTCAATACCAAGCTTTTCAGTTACAGGAAGCAAATTAAGCTTAAGCCTTTCAGTCTGCTTGGCTGAAGGAAGCTTGTTAATTAAGCCGTCAACATCAATGGCCTGAATCACGCTGTTTCTGAACTGTTCAACTGTGCTCATATTTTTCTGGCCAAGTTCTGCAAGAAGGCTGCTTAGTGAAGCAGATCTAGAAATTATTTTAATCAAAAGAGTGGCCTGCTGCAACTCCTTTTTAGTTAAGCCAGGTGACAAAATTTCGTAAATGTTGTATGGAAAGCCCTCAAAAATTTTGGAGTTTGACCTCTCAACAAGAAGTTTTCCCTTAAGTTCCCTTATCTTACTCATAAAAACAACTGTACTATATAAAACCAAATTCATATATAATAGTATTACCAAAGTAATCCAAACATGCAAAGAGCAGCGATTTAGATGGTTGGAAAGAAACTACTTCAAACAGTTCTCAAAAAAGTAACTCCTGGAAAAAAAGAGACTCTAAATCAAAACAAGCTTGCCGAAAAAATAATGAAGGGGATAATGGAGTCAGGCGGAAGCCATGTTGACGTAATGTTATGCGGTTCAAATGCAAGAGGCACTCATTTAAAGGGAGACAATGATTTGGATATATTTGTGCTATTTCCAGAAAAGCTTTCAAGGCAGGAATTTGAAAAAGAAGGTTTGAGAATTGGAAAAAAGGTTTTTCGCGGCCACAAATGGGAAAAAGCCTTTTCAGAACATAAACATAGAAGGTTTTGACGTTGAAATAGTGCCAAGCTACAAAGTAAGCAAGGCAGAATTAAAGCAAAGCAGTGTTGACCGAAGCCCGTTCCACAACAGGTATTTGAAAACAAGGCTTGTTGGAAAAAAGAAGGATGAAACAAGGCTTTTGAGGCAATTCTTCAAAGGCATTAAGGCCTATGGCGCAGACATAAAGGCAAGCAGTATTCCAGGATATGTTGTTGAACTATTGATTCTCGAATATGGCTCCTTTTCAAAGGCAGTTAAGGAAATTTCCAAGTGGAAAAAAGGACAAGTAATAGATCTTGAAAGCCACTGGAAAAAAGGGGAGGCAGGAAGGCTTTTTTCCGGCACACCACTTATTGTAATTGACCCTGTTGACAAAAACAGGAATGTTGCGGCAGCCCTTTCCCTAAACCAGTTTTCGAGAATTGTTGCAGCCGCAAGGGCGTTTGAAAAAAAGCCAGGCATTGCATTCTTTTTTGGGAAAAAGGAAAAGCCATGGCCTGTTAAAAAATTAAAGGCAATGCTGCAGTCAAAAGAGCTTGTGGCAATAAGAATCGGTTTTCCGAAAAAGGCATTGCCTGACACTGTCTGGGGGCAGATTCAAAGGTTTGCAAGAAAGACAGAAAAACAGCTTGGCTTAAACGATTTTAAGGTTGTGAGAAGCGAGGCCTGGACAGACGAGGCTGATTCAATAATTCTTGTCTTTGAAGTTGAATCAAGAATTTTGCAGAAAAGCGTTGTAAAGCAGGGCCCCTTTGTTACAGACGAAGGAAATGGCAGGGCATTTCTGGAAGCCCACAAAAGGCTAATTGCCGGGCCAAGAATTGAAGAAGGCCGCTGGATAATAGAGATTGCAAGAAAGCACACAAACATTGAAAAGTTCTTAAGGGAATTTTTGAAAAAACAGAAACTGGTTGAAAAAGGCGAACTCAAAAAAGCATTGAACAAAAGTTTTAGGATATTAGGAGAAGAAAACATTTCAGAATTGTTTAAGAAAAACAAAAAGTTTGCAGAATTTTTAACAACCTATTTGAAGGGACAGGAAGAATTTATTTAAACCAACTTTGAGAAAAAATTTACAGGTCTTCCTCGGTCACAACTTTGATTCCATTCTTCAAAAGCAGTTCTGCCGCAATTCCGTTTCCGTCAACCAATTTTTTCGAGAAAGAGCCGTCGTAAATTTTTCCACAGCCACAGCTTGGGCTTCTTGCCTTAAAAATCGCTTCTTTTACACAGTGGCTTTTTGCAAGCTGCAAAGTTTTTTCAGCGCCAAGCTTAAAGGCGTCTGTTACATCCTTGCCCTCCATTGTGAAAACCTTTCCGTCCTTGATCTCTGTTTGAATTCTTGGAACTGAAAAACCTGAAAGAACCTCGGGGCAGACAGGGATTGCCTTCCCCTCCTTTACAAGCTTTACAATTTTGGGATTGACATTGTTTTTTCCATCAAACTTTACATTCAAGCCTGCAAGGCAGGCACTGACAATCTTTTTTTCCATAATGGATCCAGAGGGATTCGAACCCCCGACCTCTTCGTCCGAAGCGAAGCGCCCAATCCAGACTAGGCTATGGATCCAAAATAAATTGGGATTCATTCAATTTTTAATCTTTAGGAATGAGAGATTCAGGGTTTTGTATAGCTTTAGCCTTTTTTCAACCAAACAAAGAATAAAATTTTCTTTTTCTGAAAGATTGTCAGGGTAATAATGGCCTGGGGTAGTAATTTTACTTAAAATTTTATTTTGTTCTTTATAGGGCAAGCCAGGCGGCATAAATCCAAACTTTTTCCAAATTAAAAATCTGTTGAGTTTTATTGGATTCTTAAAACCGATGTTATTAATCCAAATTATTAGGTTAGCATCACCCCCTCAGAGATATTCTGTATTTCCGATTGTCATTATTATTCGCTCTTTCATAAGAAACTGTACCATCATTTCGTAGATAGCCATCCCCTGCATGAATGCCGCAAACCTCGGCTAAATCAGGATTCATTTCTTGCCTCAAAAAAAAGCCACTGAGAGAATTTGTTTGCTTCTTTTTAAAGTGATTTTGAAGGAGAGAAGATTTCCGGTGTTTGTTGCGCAAAGGTTTAAAATAGTGGGAACTGTGGGTATATAGGAAAAACGGTGAAAAAAATGCCTCCAGGAAAAAAACCAGTAAGGCTGGTAAAACCGGCACAGCAAAAGGCTACAGGCGATTTAAAACTGCAAAAAGCAGTGGAACAAAAAGGGCCTCAGATAGGTTCCTATATTGCTGAAATGAATGCAATCAAGGCAGCCAATGCAAGCCCCCAGCAAAAGCGGAGTTTAATGCAGAGATTCAAAAACTGGCGTCTGGCAAGAAAGAATCCGCCAAAGGCAAAATCAACAACAAAAGCAAAGCCCGTAGAGAAAGCAAAGCCCTCTGAAGCAGTTTTGAAAGCAGGGGCAACTCAGGAAGCTGAAAGAAGACAGGTTGTTGCAATGGCCCAAAAAGCAGCCGGCTCAGCAACTTTTACAAGCTTGTGCCAAAAAGCAGGATACAAAGACTCTCCTGCAAAGGTATTTGTGCACTATTTTAACCTGCTACAAAAACAGCCAAAAATGGCAATAAGGGAATTTGACGCTGCGATGGACGCCAAAGTAAATAAGCAAAAATTCAACAGAACAAGGTTTTACGCAGAACTTATTGCAAAACAGCTTAAGGCTAAAATTGCCGCAAAAGGATAACAGTAGCCTTTTTAAACAATCCCGTTGAAGAATTATTTAATCAGAAATTCTTTTTGAGTTGATTAAAATGAAGGTATGCAATACATGTAACAAGGAAGTCACAGGAGACTATGTGGAATTTAGATGTCCTAAATGTAACAAGGCGTCAATTGTAAGATGCTTCCACTGCAGGCAGACAGTAAAACCATACAATTGTCCTGAATGCGGATTTGAAGGACCGTAAAAGAGGTGTTTTGGAAAATGGGAAAAACTGTTTTAATTTACAAGGTCAACACTGTTGACATGGAAAAGCTTGACGAAACCCTCGAAAGCCTTAAGACCGTCACAAAAGGCGAATTTAGGGATGCAAAAAGGATTCCAATAGCTTTTGGGGCAGAAATGATAAAAGCCGCTTTCACAGTTCCTGAAAAAAACGACACAATTGTTGAAGAGCTAACACAAGAAATCAATGCACTGCCACTAGTAGAAGACGCAGAAGTTATTGAAATGACCCTGCTCTAAAATCTTTTTTTTTCTTAAAATTCTTTTTTTTAAAGGCTAAAAAAAGCTTTTTTCAATTCTTTTTTGCTAATTTTGACCCCTTTAAAAAAGTTTCAAAGCCATTTAATTGCTTTTTGCAACATAGTCTTTTTGGGGATTAGATTGATTGAAAAAATTAGGCTGCAGAACTGGAAAACGCATTCTGACAGTAGCTTTGAATTTGAAAAAGGCACAAATGTCCTGGTTGGACAAATGGGCGCTGGGAAAAGCAGCGTAATGGATGCAATCTGCTTTGCTTTATTTGGAACATTTCCAGGCCTTCAGGCAAGGCGCATTTCCCTCGAAGAAGTTATAATGAACAAGCCAATCGAGGCAGAGACCACAACAATTGAACTGCAATTTGGACACGGTGGAAAAAGCTACAAGGTTGAAAGAAAAATTAAGAGAAAGGGAAGCACTGAGGCAAAAATCTGGCTTGACAACAAGCTTATTGCAGGGCCAAAGCCGCGCGATGTTAACCAGGCAGTTGAAAAGGCAATTGAAATAAACTACAATTTGTTCAGCCGGGCAGTTTACTCAGAACAAAATGAAATAGACTATTTTCTAAGATTAACTCCAAAGGACCGAAAGTCAAAGTTTGACGAACTGTTAGACCTGCAAAAGTATGAAAATGTAAGGTCAAATGCAGTAACTGCAATGAACAGGCTTAAGACAATTGCAAAAGATAAGTCAGGTTGGGTTGCCGAACAAAAAGCAGGCCTCTCAAAAGAAGAAGAATCAAAGCTTGGGAAAAGAATTGAGGAAAAGGAAAAAGAAAACAAGGAATTAGAAGCAGGACTTGGAAAAAAGGAGAAAGAGGGCAAGGAACTTGAAAAAGAAGTAAAAGAGCTTGAGGAAACAGAAAAAGTGTTTAGGAATTTGAAGGAAAGCATTTCAAAAAACAAGGCAGTCATGCAGGAACTTGAAAGAAACCTGAAGGAAATCAGGGAAAAAGCAAAACCGGAAGCAGAACTTGAAAAAGAAAAGGAAAGCGCTTCAAAGGAATTAAGGGGCATTGAAAAAAGTCTTGAGGAAGCAAGAAGCATTGAAGAAAAGGAACGAAAAAAGAAAACAGAGTTTGGAAAAGAGGCTGCATTAAACCAAAGACAGGCAGAAGACCTAAACAAGCACTTGGAGGAATTGCAGGGGCTTGGAGCAGAATGCCCAACCTGTAAGCAAAACCTTGAAGAAAAAACAAGGGCTGCCCTTATTGAAGAAGCAGGGGCAAAAGTGAAAAAAGTTGCAATTGAAATGGAAAAAGCCCTAAAGCAAGAAGCTGAAGCAAACTCAGGAATTGCAAAAGCAAAAGAGACCCTGGAAAAAGGAATGCAGAAAAAGGATATTTTGAAAGAAAAGGAAATGAAAATAAGCCAGCTTTTGGAAGCCGTGAAAAAAAGCAAGGAAAAAGAAAATCAGTTCAAAATGCTTGAAAAAGAAACAAAAGAACTGGATGAAAAACTTGGCAAAACAAAGTTTGACGAAAAAAAGCTAATTGAAAAAAGAAAGAATGCGATTGAAACAAAAGCAGGAATTGAAGCAGGTAAAAGAAGCATTGAGGCAAACAACCAGTTAGTAAAAGAAATCAGGACAAGCCTTGAAAGGATTGAAAAAACAAGAAAGCAAATCAAAGAGCTTGAAGAAAAGATTAAGGCAGTTGAAGCCAGCATTGAAAAAATGAATTACTTTGTAAACAGTTTGCTTGCAACACAGTCAGAACTTAGGACAATGCTTATCTCAACTATTAACGAGGCCATGCAGGACATATGGCAAAGGATTTATCCCTACAAGGATTATGTTTCAGCAAAGATGGATGTAAGTGAAGGTAGCTATGAATTGAAAGCCAGGGAAAGAAGCGGAAACTGGGTAAGGGTTGAAGGCATTCTCTCAGGAGGAGAAAGAAGCGCTGCGGCAATATGTATAAGAATCGCATTCTCACTTGTTTTAACAAGAAATCTTAGCTGGCTTATTTTAGACGAGCCAACACACAACCTTGACAGCAAAGCAATAGAAACTCTTGGAAGAATGATGCAAATGCATCTCCCACTAATTGTGGACCAAATCTTTGTGATAACACACGATCTAGAAATGAAAAAGGCTGCGTCTGCCTCACTCTATGTTCTTGAAAGAGAAAAGAATGAGGATGCTGTAACAAGTCCTGTTAAGGTAATGCTAGAAAATTAGTTTTTTTCTACGTCGTGCATTTTCCTTGTAACAAAACCAGCAATCATGTTTCTGTCAAATCTGCTAAGAGAAAGATCTAATTCGTTCAAAACAGCCTTATTTTTCTCAAAGTCTGTGCTAAACTTGTCAGGAAACCTTTCGAGCAAGATTTCAACCCTGCTTTTAATAGACTTAGGAACTGCTTTACCCAAAAAAATCACCAAATTAAAAAGAAAGCCTTTCAACTGTTCCGTCAGGATATTTCCTCAAAACAACCAGTGGAAGAACTCCGCTCTCAAGTTCTGCTTTTGCAAGAGTGTAGGCTGTTGATTCCTTAGTTGCCTTTACAAGAGGTGGTGCCCCAAAAGCCAACTGCAGAGATCTTGCACTCACAAGTCTTGCTCTTTCAAATCTTGTCATACCAGTCATAAGACATCAGAAAAATAGTTTTCTGTTATAATAACAAATGGCATGAGAGAATTTAAAAAGGTTGCTGAATCACCTTGTTTTTGCCTTTAAGAGGGCTGGAACTCTTTGTTTCTCAGAAAATTGCTTTATTAGAGAATAAGGGCTGTCACTTCTCACAATAGCCTTGCCCTCCACAACAGAAACAACCCTGGACTTGCTTTCAACGGCAAATTTGGCAAAATTGTCCAAAACATTGGCTTCAAGGCCCTCAATACCCAAACCAAGCAAAGAATTGAAAAAGGCACTTTTTTCACTACACAAATGAGCTGGCATGGCCCTCAAAAAGCTGGAAAAAATGCCAAGCCTTGCCTTATACAAAATATGTTCTGGTTTTTTTGAAAGCATGCAAGTGCTTAAGACCCCGTGCTGTTTCACGGCATTGGCTCGCATTTGATCAAGCTTATTTTCAAACAAGGAAATTGATTTGTTTAGGAAAGAAATGGCCTTTGAGACAACGCTTTCATCCAAAAGGCAAAACCAGTGCATTTTCTTAAGGGAAAGAATTTTTGCTTTTCCCTCCTGCTGCAGTTTTACTGCATCAACAAGAGGAAGCTCAACTTGTTTTTCCCTGAAAAAAGGCCCGAGAGGAATTGTCTTCAGGCAAAATTCTTCTTGCCTGTTAAGCCTACTTTGTTTTCCAGACATTCTTTCATGAAAAAAAGAGGAAAAGGAGGGAAGGCCGGACTCAAAGAAAAAACCGTCCTGCAAAATTTCAACAACAGCAATGCTATTTGGCAAAACGTTTTTTTCCGAAACATTGGCAGGAGTACAGCAGCCGCAGTCAAGAGAGTCCGGCCCAAGGTTATAAAGTGGTTTTGTTAAAAGTGTTGGCCAAAGAAGGCTAAAGTCAATTTCGGCAAGGCCCTTGGGAGACCTTACTTTCGTTGGTTTGGTTAAACTGTGATTGGAAGAATTTCTTTGAATGCCAAGGCCTGTTCTCCAAAAAACCTTTTCAAAAAAGGACTCCTGCTGCATAAAAGAAGAAGCAGGCAAGTCCTGGACAGGCAGGCAAAGGACATTGCTTAAGACAATGGAACCCATTGTTTTCTCAGCAAGCTCTAGGTCAAGGTTCAAAAGCTGCAGGATTGTTTCATGAAAGGAATCTGAAAAAAATCCAAGATTGGCCTTTGGCACAGAAAAGTCAGGGCATTTTGTAAAATTGTCTTCCGAGAAAAAAGTAAACCTGTCAAAATAGCCCCAGTCTTTTTCAAAAAGAAGCTGCCTTTCAGGGCTGACTACAAGTGCCCTGAAACCTGTTTCATTGAAGAGAATGTTTGCAAGCTCATTCAGGTCGGAAAAGGTTGCTGCAGAAACTTTGCAGCAGTCTTCTTCCTCCGAAATCTTAAAGCGTCTTTTGTCATAGGAAAGAACTCTCTTTAGAGTTTCAAAAGAAACTTTTTTTTTGTTAACAAAAAAGGAGGGGAAAAAGGGCAGTCTAATCATTCTTTTAATCGAGAGGTGAGAAAAGTAGAGAGCCATGGCCCTTTTGCCCTCCAGATAGCGTACGCTAGTTAACCAAAGTTGTGTGGGAGTTTGGTTCATTATGAGGAAAAAAAGGTTTTGGAGGCTTTTAAAGAGAGAAGAAGGACTGTAGGTTTCCGGTAAAAATTCTACTTTATGTTATTCCGCTGTTTCAAATGTTTCTTAAAATCAAAGAAATTTGTCTGCATAAATTCTTCTTTACACTTTTCCTTAGCACAAAAAGACATATACTGCCTGCAAAGCTGCCTTCCACCTGCGGATTTAAGGTACTGGCAGGTTTTCCAGCTGGGTTTTTCAACTTCTCTTGCTTTAATTTCTTTCTGATTGTCACTAATCTCAGCCATTGTTCTCTTCATTTCAAGCCTTGGATCTGAAACAGGCTCAGGTTGTTGAGAAACGGTGGTTTGAGTCGATTGAACAGTTTTTGTCTTTAGCACAGGTGTGTGCTTTTTAGCTTCTGAAATAAAGTGGGCTAAAGACATGGTTAAATAATAACTAAAGTACTTAAAAAGTCTTTCGCTTTTTAGAGAAGTTCGGCTGTTTCAGAATCGCGCTCTTCATTTTCCTGTTCAAAATCAAACGCGGCCTTTTCAAGCGAAATTTCGTGTTTGCTCTCAGCACTTTTTCTCTCACGCACCTTAAAAAAGAGTGGAAAATGGGTTGCTTCTCCAACAGTCAGGGCTTCTCCAACCCTCAAAGAGGTAATCATGTCAACACTTTTGCTGTCAAGGCCTTCACTGCTCTCCCCAATGTGTTTTAGGTCATAAGGATTTGTAATTCTGAGAATAATATGAGTATTACACTGGGACAATGCCGTTGTGTCAAGCTGAACTGGCCTTTGGGAAACAAGGCAAAGCGATGCGCCAAACTTTCTCCCCTCTCTTGCAATCGTTCGAATAATGCTTCTGCTAATTGCGGTTTCAGCTTTCGCCCTTTCAGGCACAAACTGATGAGCTTCCTCCAAAACCATTAGGAAGGGAGGGATTTTCTTCTTCCTTCTGTCTGAAAAAATCCTTTGTGCAAAATAACTTACAATAACCTGCTTTTTTTTGAGGTTGATTGTGTCACTCATGTCAATAATGGTAAGCTGCCCTGGCTTAATCAAATCAGGAATGCTTGGGTTGTCTGTCTTTCCAAAGATATGAAGGTCGTGCAAAGACATAAGCCAGCCAAGCAAAGGCCCTTTTGAATTCTCTTTAATGGCTTCGTCCCTAAAGACAGCATCCTTCAGATCATTTAGGTCAAAGGGCCCAAGACCTTCCTTCATTTGGGTCTTTAGCTGAGACAGTATCCTTCCCAAATCTCTTTTCTGCGGCGCTGTTAGACCAGGAACAATGCCTGAAATAACCCCGACACTAAGCTTTGGAACGCCGATGCGAATGTTGGCTGCCTTGACAAGCTTTGTTTTAGAACTATAATCTTTTTTGCTTGGATCCTTGCAAGGCAAGGCAAAGTTGCCGTACTCGCCATGGGGGTCAAGCACAATTGTGGCAATTCTTCCATTCTCCTTTGGCCTGTCAAGAAGCTCTTCAAGAATAACTGAGACAAGATAGGATTTTCCACCACCGCTCAAGGCAAGAATTGCAAGATGCTTTTTCAAAAGAGATGAAAGGGAAAGTTTTACAGGCAAGTTATGGTGGTCAACCTCTCCAATCAAAAGCCCTTTTTCATCAAAATTCAGGAATTTCTGGAGATTTTCCTTTGAGGCAAGCCTTACCCTGGTTCCGGGGCTTGGCGGGAAAGTGACCCTTTTAACAAAGCCTTTTGAGAAAACGCCCAAAGGCTTTGTTTTTGCAATAAGATACTCCCATTCGGCTGTTGGAAATTGTTCAGACATTGCACTGCCATTGCTTTCAAATTCCTTTACAGAGTCAGCCCTTTCAAAATACCGGTTTGTCTTAATAACGTCATTTACAAGCGCAATTAGGGTTCCCTCACTATAATCCATTTCAACAAATTGCCCGCGATGCAATTTCCCATTGTTTATAACAAAATCAGCGTTGCTGGGAGAAGGACCGTCCAAAGTGCTGATAACAGTTCCGATTTCGTCCGTCATAATCCTCACCTAGAAAGGCCTGTAGTCTCTCCTAAGCCTTAATTTAAATCCCTTCCCCAACTTGTTTAAAATCTTGTCGTAAACAATTTCAATTTCTTCTGGCTTAAGCCTTGCATGAAGGTCAGCCTCCATTAAAATATTGGGATAAGCATATTCGCGGTGCATGCAACTTTGGGCATAAACAATTGAAGCCACTTTTGAAGCATGCTCTGAAATGTTTTCGCCATTTGTGTGAAGGAATTCAACACGCAAAGGCCGATCAAATGCAGCAGGCTTTAGGTAAAAAGCCCTTACACTTCTTGACCACTTTTCATCAAAGTCCATTAGGATCGGATGCTCTTTAATGCTTGCAGTGTAACTGAATGCAAAGCTTCTCTCCCCTAACTTTAATAAATAATCCAAAAGAACGGCGTCGTAACAGCCTTCAAGCTGCATTGAAAGATTTTGCTGGTTTGAAAGAAGATGATCCTGCACAATCTGCCTAAACCTTGAGCCGCGGCTGTCCTCAACACAGGCAATCAATTCGCAATTGTTTTCTGCGGCAACCTTGTACATTGACTGAAACTGTTCAAGCATTTCGTGATAGGCTGTTTTTATCTTACTGTCCTTTCTTGGCTTGTCAGTATACTGCGGGATAATGCTTCCATCAAGAAAACAGTAATCGGGAGAAAACTTTTCAACCATGTTTTTTGCGGTTTCAACCTCTTTAATCAGCCTTTGAATGTTTTTGCCGCACTGGAATTCGTCAACCTCAAGGCCGCCGCTGCTAATGCTGGGTTCCGGAAAAGCATAAAAGAAAGGATAATAGTCGGCCTTGCCAAGCTTCCCCTCTTTGTAATCAAACATTGCGCCAATTGCCCTTATCAAAACAAGATCAAGGGCCAAAAGGTCCTTTCCCACAAAGCCAGAGTCAACGCCGGCAATCTTGGAATCAAGAACCGCCTTTTTAACAGGCAGAATAAGCTTTTCCTCAAGCAATTCTTCCGATCCTGCTTCAAGCAGGTTAAGCTTGTTTAAAGGAAGCAACTTTTCGCTCAAAAGCTTTCTTTTTTTGTCCAAAGCCGAGATATTCTCAACAGCCTCGGTTATAACGGCGTTTAGTTCCATGCGATAAAATAGAAAAGCAAAGGGCATTTAAAAAGCTGGTCAAAGAGTAAGCTTCCGGTGAAAGATGAAAATATACAAAAAGAAATATTTAAAGTTTTGGACTTAACTAAACAGAAAGCTATTTAAACAAGGGTAGACTTATTTTTGTAAAGAGAATTGAAGGGAACGATGAACGATGAAGAAAGCGATTTTTTCAGTGAAAAACATTGTGCACAAGTGGAGGCCACCTTTTGGAAAGGACATTACAAACCATGAGCTTGAGGCAGACGAAGGCCAGCAATTTGACAATATGCCAAAGGAGGGCCCTATTTTTAAGCTGCTTAAATGCGACGGAACCAAAGTATTAATCGAATTCAGCGAAAAATTTACGTTAAAAGGGCATCTTCATCCCAGAAACAGGCAAGTTTGGATTGGAATGGAAGATGCTGTTGACTTCACCTACCTTTGGGGCGAAGACGGTATTACCAAAAGCCTTAAACTAAAAGAAATTGTAGAATAACGCTATTTTTGTTAATTTACCAAGCCATGCAAAGCTTTAAAAACATTATATGAATACTGTTTCATATGAAAGCTGATTCAACTCCTTATCATTTGTGCCTAGACGTTCTTGGAAATCCACTTAGGATTGAAATAATTAAGGAACTCAAGAAAGGGCCAAAAAGCGTTGGAGAACTGACAAAAGTTCTTGGAGAAGAGCAAAGCAAGGTAAGCCATTCTCTTGCAACCTTGAAAAAATGCTGCTTTGTTGATTCAAACAGGGACGGGAAAAAAATCGTTTATTCACTTAGAGAAACCCTTTTGCAAAACAATAAGGGAGAAGACTTATTTGAAGCACTTGAAATACATGCCAAGGAGCATAAAGGAAAATGCTGGAGGCGTGATTAATGGTTAAAAGAATTTATTTAGATCACGCAGCAACAACGCCTTTGGACAAAAGGGTTTTGAAAGAAATGCAGCCTTTTTTCTCAAAAGAATTTGGAAATGCAGGAAGCTTACACTTCTTTGGGTCGGAGGCAGCTGAAGCAGTTACAAAAGCCCGCGAGGAAATTGCAAAAGTAATTAATGCAAAGCCTGAAGAAATTATTTTTACAAGCGGTGGAACAGAATCAGACAATATTGCACTGCAGGGAACGATGAGAGCACACAAGGAAATTGGAAAAGGCATTGTTACAAGCGCGTTTGAACATCTCGCTATCCTGCAGACAGCTAAATGGCTTAACAAAAACGGATTTGATTTAAGTGTCTTGCCTGTTTCAGAAAAAGGATTTGTTGAATTGCATGAGGTAACAAAGGCTGTTGCAAAAAATCCTGTTCTTGTAAGCATTATGCACGCCAACAATGAAATTGGGACAATTCAGCCAATTAAAGAGATTGGAGAAATGTGCAGGGCAAACAATGTCTTATTCCACACAGACGCCGTGCAGACAGTTGGCAAGGAAAAAATTGACGTTGAAAAAATGAACATTGACTTAATGTCGGCATCAGGCCACAA
>JAFCCH010000025.1 GCA_017610265.1 Nitrososphaerota archaeon | reverse complement strand
TGGCCTTTGTAGGCAAGAGCTTTTCAGGGACTGACGTAATCACAATGAGGAACGAAAAGGAATGGGTAATGCTTCTTCCTTTGCAGGAACATCTTTACATTGTAAAGGCAAACAGCACTGTTTCAACCGTTGAATTAAAGGCAATAGCCAAAGAAATTCAGTCAGTACTCAAAAAAAGGCATCTTTCATGAAAAAGGCAGCGGGGTAAATCTTTTTAACAGTAAAATACTATTATATCACAGGTTTTTTAATATGGGAAAAGTAATAACTGTAGCTTCCGGAAAAGGTGGCGTTGGAAAGACAACAATTACTGCAAACGTTGGAATAGCGCTTGCACAAAAAAACTTCAAAGTATTGCTAATTGACGCAGATATTGCAATGGCAAACCTAAGCCTTTTGCTTGGAATGCAGGCATCTCCAATAACCTTGCACGACGTTCTTGTAGGAGAAAGCACTGTTGAAGACGCAATTTATGAGGGCCCAGCCGGATTAAATTTTATTCCAAGCGGCCTAAGCCTTGAGTCATACAAAAGGGTTGACACAGAACGGCTTGAAGCCGTTGTAAAAGAAGTTGCTCCAAAGTACGATTTTGTTTTGCTTGACGCCCCACCAGGCATCGAGAAAAACGTAATGTCAAGCCTTGCAGCAGCTGACGAAATTCTTCTTATCACTATGCCGACATCTCCAAGCATTGCAGATGTCCTGAAAACAAAAATTGTTGGGCAAAGGCTTGGTTCAAACCCAATCGCAGTTGTAGTAAACTTTAGCATGGGTGAAAAAGGTGAGATTGCCAACGAGGACATAATGAAAATGCTCGAACTTCCAGTCTACGGAACAATTCCATATGATCCTGAGGTCAGGCGTTCTTTCATGCAGCAAAAGGTCCAACCAATAATTCTCAGGAAGCCATCAAGCCCGGCATCAATTGCCATGAGAAAAGTTGCGGCAAGAGTTGCTGGTCTTAAAGCCCACGAGCTCACTGCGCCAGGAAAGAAGCAAGGGTTTTTAAGCAAGTTGTTGGCGATATTTAAAATAGGTAAAAGGAAATCCAAGTAAAGATGCACAAGGGGGAAGACAAATGGCAAACAGACCGTTCGACATGTTAAACGATGCAATTGGGAAAGAAATTCTTATTCTCTTAAAGGGGAATGTTTCAATTAGGGGAACACTCAAAGCGTTCGACGTGCACCTGAACCTGGTTTTGGACAATGCTTCACAGCTTGAAAACGGCGAAGCAAAAACCAAATACGGAAAGCTAATGGTTCGAGGCGACAGCGTTGTCCTCATAAGCAGCTAAAGGCAGTTTTTAAAACTGTTTCCAACCCATTTTTCTAAGAGGAATGATGCGCTTAAACATCGTTCAAAAGGGCCCTTAGTCTAGTGGTATGACGCTCGGTTGGCAATCGGGAGACCGCGGGTTCAATTCCCGCAGGGTCCATTAGCCGACACGTCCGGCTGGTACAAGTGCCATCTTCAGCTCTTGGAGAGCCTCGATGACACAAACACAAAACTCTTTTTTCCTCTCTTTCAAAGAAATTTTGTTTATCTTACCAAATACTGCAAAAGCCTTCTTTTTTCCGAACCAAAAACCTTTTTTATCTCCTCATTGTATTCTATTTGCAATGTCTAGCAAAAAACAGCTTCTTCTGAAAAGTATAAGGGAACTCATTTCCCTGGAAGTTTCAGACGGCGAAATAATTCTCAACCTAAAAGAGGTTGGGATAGAAGGAGAGCAGGCTAAAAACTTAATTTTGGAAGCAAAGTCTCCTGACGCAAAGCCACCTCCAAGTTCACTTCCCAGTGTTCCAAAATCTATAAGGAAAAACGACAGGAAAAAGGTTGTTGAAAAAAAGGAAAAAGTTCTTGAGGCTGAAAGGGAAGAGGCAACAGAAGAGCTTGCAATTGAAGCCGTTGAAACAAGAAGGGAACAAGACATCCTTGAAGAAGTTGCCGGTGAAATAGCCTCTCCTAAAAAAGAGGAGCCAAAAGAGGAGCCAAAAGAGGAGCCAAAAGAGGGGTCAAAAGAGGGGTCAAAGGAGGCGCCAAAGTCAGAGCTCTCTGAATTGATGGCCCAGCTCAAGGCAACAACCTCTGATGTGAAAGAAGAAACAAGGGCAAAGAAAGCCAGTGTATCCTCTAAAAGGGTTCAGGACTTTTTAAGCACGCCTTCGATTGGCAGTTCAAAGCCGGTTAAAAAGCAGGTGGCATCTGGAGACATAAGTGTTAGCACTCTTTGGGAAAAGGGAATCATTGAAGCAGTAAACCAAAAGCTTACTGAAATGAGGGAAATAAGGCAGGATCTTGACACCATTTTGGACAAAAAGGTTGCCGCTGCAAACAAAAGGGAGGTAGAGAAGATGAAGGTTTTGTTTGACAGCCAAAGAACACTGCTTGTAAGCAAGGTTGACACAGGGCTTGAGGACAAGGCAAAGTCCCTCGCCGAAATGATTGAATTGAAGGTTAGGGAAATGAAGGAATTAAACAAACAGGTTACACTTCAAATCGGTTCTCTTGAAAAGACCAGAGAAAAATCAAAGGCTGAAGAAGAAAACCTGCTTAGAAGAATAAAGGAAATTGACAAGGTAAAAGAAGACCTTATTTCAACCCTTAATTCAGAGCTGATTAAAACAAAAACTCAAAACAAGTTGCTTGTTGATGAAATGAACAAAAAGATTTCTGCAATGGATCGCAGGATAAACAAGACACTGCAGCTCGAAACCAGAATTGTAGAAGGGCTAATGAAGCAGACCGAACAAAAGGTCGACAAAATGATTGAATCAAAGTCGGCGCAATTAACTGAAAAAGTTAATACTCAAACACAGGATTTGCACGACATTCCTGGTTTGATGAACAAGTTGTTTGACAAAAAGGCAGCTGAACTTACAAAAGAAACCCAGAGTCAGGCAGAGTCCTTGAAAAAAATGAGGGCTGAACTAGCCAAAGTGGTTAATGCAAAAACAAAAGAGATTATGGCTGAATCAGAGGTTCATGCAGAAGCTTTGCAAACCATGATGAAAAACTTTGAACAAGCCCAAGGGGAAAGAACCGAAAAACGCCAGACAGAATTCAAGCAAAGCCAGCTTGCTTTAAACAATCAGTTGAAAACAAAGCTTGAAAAGCTTGACCTGCTTCAAACAGCAATCACTGTTGAGTTCAAGCCGGAAAAGCTTAGGCTTGCGATGAGCGAACTGAACGAGTTCAAGAGTCAGTTTGTTGACGCAATTCAGGTGAATGCAACCAAGTTTAATGAAGGCATTAGAAAATTAAACGAGCAAAGCCTGACGATAGAAAAACAGTTTGCGCTTAGAACAGAAAAGATTGACAAAAAGATTGCCGAGCTCGATATCTTTGAGAAAAACTTTGCAAAAGAAATGGGCCTTGCAATTGAAACCCTTACCAAAAAGCCAAACAAGAAATAATCTTTTTTTCACGGCTTTTAAATTAAATCTGTTTTGAAAAAAATAGAATGGGCCTGGGGAGAATTGAACTCCCGGTCTCTACCATGTCAAGGTAGCGTCATACCACTAGACCACAGGCCCCTGAATAACAAAAGTTTCCTAAAAAACCTTAATTAACCTTTCCCCCAAGCCTTTCAACCATTGAGCAGGCCTTGCACTTGCTTCCAGAGCTTGGTTCGCCGCATTTTTCACAAAAGCCAAGTTTTTCACAGGGCTTGCCTTTTGGGTTTCCTTCCTTTACCTGCTTCAAAAACCTTACTGCACTAAACATCATTCCTGGATATTTTTCCTCAAAGTCTTCAACCATTTGCCTGAACTCATTTCTTTTAGCCTGCCATTTGAACGGGCAGCACTTTGCCTCAAAATATTTAATGCCAGACATTTTTGCAAATGCAACAATTTCCTTTTCAGGGCAGTGATACAATGGCTTTATTCTTGGAACCATTCCCTTTGCCCCGCTTAGAATTGGCCCAAGCCTGAAAAATCTTGTTGTATCAGCATCCATTACATTCATCAAAATGCTTTGGGTTTCGTCATCCAGGTTGTGGCCTGTTGCAAGTTTTCCTGCCCCCATTTCCTTGGCATATTTGTTCATAATCTGCCGCCTTAAAACGCCGCAGAAAGCGCAGGTTGAGCCAATTTCTTTCTTTGGCCCTGTCTTCCTCATGACATCAACCATTGTTTTGCCAAACTCTTTGTCAAAGAAAAACCTTCTAAAAGGAATTTTCCATTTTTTGCAGTTTTCTTCTGCAATTGCAAGTGCCTTGTCCCTGTATTTTGGAATGCCTTCATCAATTAGCAATGCCTCTATTTTATTGCTTTTTCCAAAAATTTTGTTTAACAGAAACAGGGTTACAGCCGAGTCCTTTCCGCCGGAATATGCAACAACGATCTTTTCCCTTCCCTTAATAAGCCCATTTTCCCTAATAGTTTTTCTAACGCGTTTTTCAAAAAAATGCAGAAAATGCTCTTTGCAGAAAGAATGCGGGCCATAACCCAATTTTATGACTGCCTTCTTTTCACAGCTTACACATTGTTTTTGGGCCATACTGATAACCTTTAAAATGCTTGCGATTAAGTAATTCTTAATAAATCAAGTCTTAAAAGGCTTCTTTTTGCATTATTTTTAGTGATTGAAATGGGCGCATTAAAGCATATTCAGGAAACCTTCCAAAAGGAGTTTGCTGGAAAGAAAGACGGGTCATACGACTACAAGGCTATTCAGCGGAATAGGCTAATTGAATTTAGGAAAGAACCGCTTGCAATTGTAAGACTTGAAAAGCCAACAAATATCGCAAGGGCAAAAACCCTTGGATACAAGGCCAAAAAGGGCTTTATTGTTGCAAGAGTAAGGATTAGAAAAGGCGCAGGAATGCATACAAGGCCAAATATGGGAAGACGTCCAAAGAGAATGGGTGTAACCAAGCTTACAAGAAGGCTCAATATCCAGGCAATGGCCGAGCAAAGGGTTTCAAGGAAATTCAAGAACTGCGAGGTTTTAAACTCTTATTACATTGGTGATGACGGCAAGAGCCACTATTACGAGGTTATTCTTGTTGACTCAAGCGCTCCGGAAATCGTGAAAGATAAGGATATCGGATGGATTGCAGACAAAAACCAGGCTGGAAGAGCTCATAGGGGTTTGACCAGCAGAGGCAAGAAATCAAGAGGTCTCAGAAACAAGGGCGAAGGTGCAGAAAAAGTAAGACCTTCACTAAGAGCTAAGAAAAGGCAGGCAAAGTAAAATCCTGCATCTTTTATTCTTTTTCGCTCTCTCTTTAATGAACATGAATCTTCCAACAAAAGAGCAATGCCAAGGGCTTTTTGAAAAATACAAAATGCCTGCAAACATTGTCAACCACTCTAAAACTGTTGAAAAGGCAGCTGTTTTTCTTGCAGAAAAGTTTGTTGAAGCAGGCACTGCTGTAAACCTTGACCTTGTTTCAAGAGCTTCCTTATTGCACGATATTGACAAAACAGAAACCATTAAGGAGGGCTTTGAACATCTTCATGGAAAGATGAGCCAGGAAATTCTTGAAAAAGAGGGCTTTCCGGAAATTGGAGAAATTGCTTTGAAACATAATCTTTTCAGAATTCTTGAAAAAAACCCCTTTCAAAACTGGGAGGAAAAAATCGTGTTCTACGCAGACAAAAGGGTAAATCACAACTGCATTGTTTCACTTGAGGAAAGGTTTGTCTATCTCCTTAAAAGATATGGACTGGACAAGGAATCATTTGACCTAATTTCAAAATGCAAGCCCCTTGTTAAAAAACTGGAAGAAGAAATTTTTTCAAAAATTAAGGCAGACAAAAGTTTGGAGGGGCTTTAATGCAGGAAGTTTTAATTCTTTCACTTGGAGCCGGATTGGTTTTCTCACTGGCTGCCTTGTTTGACAAATTTGCCCTTGAAAACAAGATGGCAAACGGCCACGCATACTTTTTTCTACAGCTGACAACTGCAATGATTTTTTTCCCAATTTTATCCACTCTTATTTTTGGCTTTGAAATTCCAAGTCTTCCTGCTGCAATCCTAATCTTTCTTTCAACCATTGCTGCAAACATTGGCTTTTGGTTATACTTTTCTTTGGTTAGGGATTACGACCTTTCAAGCATTGGTCCACTAACACAAACAAAGCTTTTGTTTACAATTCCGCTTGCCTTCTTTGTCTTAAAAGAATTTTACGGCTATGAGGCAATTATTCTAATGGGTTTAATTTTGGTTGGCGCAATTTTCACAACCTATTCAAAGAGCTTTTCACTAAAGGCCTTGCTTTTGGACAACAGGCTTTTGTTCCTTGCACTGATTATGGGAGTTTCATGGGCTTTAAGTGATTTGCCTGTCAAAATGGTTGCAGGAGAAATAAGCAGCTCTTCTTTCATAACCTGGCGTTATCTTTTCTCTGTTCCTGTTCTCTTAGTTTTTGGATTTTTCATGTTCAAAGGAAAAACAAAGAAAACATTTTTTAAAGATTTAAAGAAAACACTTCCATTTTCTTTAACCTCCACAATATTTGTTTTCACAGGAACATTTTTGCTTTTCACCTCTTACGCACTTTCCTACACAATTACAAGTGCCCTTGTCCTAAGCCAGGCAATTTTTGTTTTTATAATCGCATTTGTAATTTCCAAAGTAAAAAGCAGACTGATTGACGAAAGGCATTCAAACAAGGTTTACCTTGTAAGGCTTGCCGGCGTACTTTTAATAATTTCCAGCATTTACTTCCTAATGAACGGAAACCTGGTGTTGTAATGGAAAAGGAAAAAAAAGAGAAGCCAAAAAAAAAGCTTCCAAGGAAAAGCCAAAGAGCCAAAAGAAGGTATGTTTTGTTTAGCCTTGAAAACCCCCCTTCCCCAAAGCATGTCTTCGATTTGATAATGGGCCAGTTTTCCCCTGACGAAAGAAAAGCCTTTGGAACCTGGTTTATTGAATTTAACCCAAAAACAGGGCGTGGAATTGTAAGATGCAAACTCGGTTTTGAAGCAAAGCTAAAAGAGGCAATTTCGAGAATTTCAAAGGAATTTAGCCCAAAAACAATTAAGACCAGTGGCACGCTCAAGGCACTGAAAGCAAGCTAAAAAAAATCTTCAAAAACAGCCTCTTTTTGCTTTTTAGTGCAGAATTAAGGGTTTTAACAACCTTTTTATAACTTCCGTTATTCAAGATATAAAGTAGAGAGAAAAAGAAAAACGGGGAGAGATTTTTTATGTATCCTGGTTCTAGAAAAAGCAGTGCCTATGACAGGGTGAGCACAATGTTCAGTCCTGATGGAAGGTTATACCAAGTAGAATATGCAAGCAAAATAGTCGAGCAGGGAACGCTTGGAGCGGCCCTTGTTTACAATAACGGAGTTTTGTTAGGAGCAGACAAAAATGTTACAAGCAAGCTCATAAAGCCTGCAAGCATTGAAAAGATTTTCAAGATTGACCACCATATTGGAGCAATCTCATCAGGTCTTGTCGGAGACGCAAGAAGGCTTGTTCAGCTTGCAAGAAAAGAAGCACAGGAAAACCAAATGTACTACGAAGAAGACATTCAGGTTGAAACACTTGTAAAACAAATGGGCGGCATAAAGCAGCTCTTTACACAATACGCTGGCATGAGGCCGTTTGGAGTCTCATTTATTATAGGCGGAGTTGACGAGTCAGGCCCAAGGCTTTTTGAAACAGAGCCAAGCGGCGCAATGGCAGAATATCTTGGAATAACAATTGGAAAGGGAAAGAAAGAGGCAATGGCCTTTCTTGAAAAGAATTTCAAGGACAATCTTTCATTTGATGAAGCCCTTGCACTTGCACTTCAGGTTCTGCAAAAGGGACTTGGCGACAAGGGAAAAATGGATGTTAATAGATTAGATTTTGCTTTTATTGAAAAAGGAAAGCCCTTCGAAAAGGTTTCGACACAAAAGCTCAAATCTGTTTTAGGGAAAAAATAAAGGGAGAAAATTATTATGGTCAAGCTGGAAGATGCTGTGACCGCAAGATTTGAAAGTAACGGGGAAAAGTTTGAGATCCTAGTGGACCCAGACCTTGCCCGACTGCTTAGGAAAGGGCAAGAAATAAACCTTTCTGATTTACTTGCGGCTGAAACGGTTTTTAAAGATTCTGCAAAAGGACTTGAACAAAGTTCTGAGGTATTGAATAAAGTATTTGCCACAACAGATATTTTGGAGATTGCCAAAAAAATTGTTGTAAACGGCGAAGTGCATTTGACAACCGAGCAGAAGAAGAAGATAAGGGAAGCAAAGTACAGAGAATTAATTGATTTTATTTCAAGGAATGCGATGAACCCGCAGACAAACGCGCCTCATCCTCCTCAGAGGATTGAGAATGCATTGAATGAGGCAAAAATAAAAATTGATGAAATGAAAGGGATTGACGAACAAGTTCCTGTTATTATGAAGGAACTATCAAAAATCATCCCGATTTCAATGGAGCACATTCAGATTGCGGTAAAGATTCCGGCAACATACGCTGCCAAGGCGGAGCACGTGTTGCACAAATACAAGATTGTAAAAGAGCAGTGGCAAGGGGACGGAAGCCTAGTAGCAATCGTCGACATTCCTGCAGGAATAAAGCAGGATCTCTTGAACGATTTTAACAAGATTTGCCACGGAGAAATAGAAACCAAAATTTTGGAGAAGTGATTTATAAAATGGAAGAAAAGAAAGACGAAGTAGTAGTCGAGCACAAGAAGAAGATTGTTGTTGTGCCAGGAGAACTTATTACTGACGAAAGAAAAAAGCTTGGACAGCATGTTTTTATTGAAAACGGAAAAGTTTACTCAGACACACTAGGATTATCATATCCTAGTTCAAGTGTTGCCTACGTAGTTCCATTGTCAGGCAGATATTTGCCGCAAAGGGATGATCTGATCATTGGAATTGTCGAAAGGCTGACAATGAAGGGTGCCATGGTTAACATAAACAGCATTTATTCATGTTATCTTTCTGCAGACAGCGTAAGGGACAAGCTTGAACTCGGCACTATTGTTAGTGCAAAGGTTGACTCGGTAAACGAGACAAACGAAGCAGACCTTTTTGACACAAGGGTGTTCTTTGGTGGAGAAATAATCTCTGTTACGCCCTCAAAAGTGCCAAGAATGGTTGGAAAAAATGGAAGCATGCTTTCTGTTTTGAAAGAAGGAACCGGCTGCAACTTGCTTGTAGGCAGAAATGGCTGGGTCTGGGCAAAAGACGGTGACACAGCAAAACTTGTCAAAGCATTGAGGCTTATTGAAAAAGAGGCTCATTTTGACAACCTCACCGTAAAAGTTGAAGCATTTTTAAAAGGAAAAAAGGTGAAATAAAATGGCTAAGAAAAATGAAAAAATCGAATATGTGAAAAATGGAAAAAGGGTCGACGGTAGAAAAGTTGACGAGCTGCGACCAATAAAAATGGAAGTTGGTGTTTTGCCAAACGCTGACGGAAGCGCTTACCTTGAATGGGGACAGAACAAAGTTCTTGTCGGAGTGCACGGCCCAAAAGAAGCTCTGCCAAAGCACAAGCAGAATCCCTACAAAGGGCTTGTTAGATTTGTTTATAGAATGGCGACATTCAGTGTTCCAGACAGGAAAAATCCAAGGCCTGGAAGAAGAGAAGTTGAAATCAGCAAGGTTTCAGGAGAAGCACTTGAAAAGGCAATTTTCCTAGAAAACTTTCCAAACTGTGCAATTGATGTCTATCTTGAGATTTTTGACAGTAATGCAGGATCAAGGGCAGCAGGAATAACTGCAGCAAGCCTTGCAATCGCAGATGCCGGAATCCCTATGAAAGATCTTGTCTGTGCAGTTGGAGTTGGAAAAGCAGGCGGAGAAATAATCCTGGATTTAAACAAGACTGAAGAAGACGCACCAGATGCAGTTGACATTCCTATTGCAATAATGCCAAGGACAAAGGAAATAACTCTGCTGCAGATGGACGGGCTCTTTACAAAAGCCGAGTGGAAGAAGGCTTCAAAGCTCGCATTTGAAGGCTGTGATCAGCTTAAAAAAATGCAGGAAGAAGCTTTGAGAAAGAAATTTGACACTGCGGAGAAAAAGAAGTGAAGGTGAATTTGATGGAAAATATATTATGGAATGTAAAAACCGACAAAGTACTTTCTTTGATTAAGGAAGGAAAAAGAGCTGACGAAAGAAAGCTTGACGAATACAGAAGCATAAGCATTACAAAAAACATTAGTGAAAATGCTGACGGAAGCGCCAAAGTAAAACTTGGTGATACTGAAGTCTATGCTGGAGTAAAAATGATGCCAGGCACACCATACCCTGACAATCCAGATCAAGGCACAATCAGCGTTGGAGCAGAGCTTATGCCGCTTGCAAGCCCAGAGTTTGAGGTTGGTCCTCCAAGAGAGAAAGCAATTGAACTCGCAAGGGTTGTTGACAGGTGTATTAGGGAAAGCAAGACAGTTGATTTCAAGTCTCTTTGTGTAAGAGAAGGGGAACTTGTATGGATTGTCTTCATTGACACCTATGTGTCAAACTATGATGGAAACGCTTTTGACGCTACAAGCATTGCGGCACTGGCTGCCTTAAATTTGGTTCAGATCCCAAAGCTTGAAGACGACAAGATTGTAAAAGGAGAATACACAGGAAAGCTCAAAATCTCAAAGCAGCCGTTGCTTTCAACAGTTGCAAAGATTGGTGGAAAACTTGTTTCTGACCCAACTCTTGTAGAAGAGAAGGCAATGGAAGCAAGATTCAGCTGTGGGACAGTTGATGATACTATAATGTGTGCTTTCCAGAAAGGAGAAGCAGGTTCTTTCACAGTCGAAGAAATCGACGAGTGTATTGACCGATCTTTTAAAAACTCAAAGGAAATAAGAAAATTGGTGTAGGTGCATTAAAATGGGCAATACAAAAAAAGTAAGGACAACAGGAAGACTTGGTTCTAGATACGGAGTTGGAATCAGAAAAAAACTGTTGAAAATTGAGGACAAGCAGGAATCAAACTACAACTGTCCGTTCTGTGGCTTCAAAAAGGTCAAGAGAACGGCTGCAGGCCTGTATGTTTGTAGGAAATGCAATGCCAAATTTGCAGGAGGCGCCTACCTTCCATCCACTTTGCCTGGCACCATCATAAAGAAGACTGTTGCCCAAAAGAGTTTTGCGGCAAAGGCTTTCGCCCTAGAGCAAATGGTTGAAAAGAAGAAAGAAGAGCCTGTAAAAGAAGAAAAATCGGCAAAGAAGGAAAAGAAAGAGGGAAAAGAAGAAAAGCCTGCAAAGAAAGAAAAACCTTCTAAGGAAGAAAAAAAAGAAAAGCCAAAAAAGGCCCAAAAAAAAGGAAAAATAAGGTGAAACAATGGCAGTCTACAAATGCGCAAAATGCGGTGAAAAAATAACCAATATAGAAGCAGGAATGATAAGATGCCCTGCCTGTGCAAACAAAATTCTTTACAAAGTAAGAGAACCTGTGGCAAAAGATGTCCAAGCAAGATAATTCCTTGTTTAACCTTTGCCTAGAGCTCTCTTTTCCAAACGAAAAGAATGCTGAAATTGCAGGGAAGGCAATTCTTCCTGAATTAAATGCACCTCATTCAAGGCGAAGCACAACCTCAATTAGTATTAAAAACAGAATTATGTCAATTAATATTAAAGCAAAAGACGCAGTGGCAATGAGGGCCGCCGTAAACGGCTGCCTTAATTCAATTGTTCTTGCAGAAAGTATTATGGAGGTCTGAAAAATGGCAGAAGTAGATCAGGCAAAAATTGCAGAATTCGAGAAAAACAGGGCACAATTAATGAATGTTTCAGCTCAAAAGCAGCAGATGCAGATGCAAAGCATGGCCCTAAAGCAGGCCTTGGACGAACTCACAAAGACCAAGGAAAAAAAGGTATTCAAAGCAGTCGGCAATATCCTGATTCAGCAAGAGACTACAGTGGTCAAAAAAGAGCTCAAAGAAAAACAAGAATCTCTTGACAAGTGATGTTGTTGGTAAAATCCCTTTCTTCAATTAAAAGAAAGAATATTCTATTGGTAACGCATGCCGGCGCAGACGTTGACGCGATCTGCGCGGCAGCAGCACTTCTTTTTCCGCTAAGAAAATCAAACAAAGCACAAATTTTTGTTCCAAACCACATTGGAATTCCTGCAAAAAAGCTTGCCAAAAAACTTGAAATTCCGTTCAAGGTTGTAAAAAAAGCTTCCTTAAAAGAATTTGATTGCCTTTTTCTTGTAGACTTTAATGATCTTCAGATGGCAGGAGGCCTTGAAAGTTCTATTTCCTCCTTTAAGGGCGAAATCTTTCTGGTAGACCACCACCAGCTTACAAGAAAAAAGATTACATCACAAAAAAACACCCTTGCCGATCCTAATGCTGTTGCAAGCTGCGAGCTTGTTTTTGACTGGCTTAAGAAAAGCGGAATAAAAATTGACAAGAAAATGGCAACATGCCTTGCCGCAGGCCTTGTAACTGACTCAGCATACTTTCTTGTTGCAACAAGCAAGACCTTTGCAATTATGTCGGAAATGCTTGCCAAAAGCGGCAAAAGCTTCTCCGGTCTATTATCCATTTTCTCTGTTCCAAGAACCTTTGACGAAAAGATTGCCAAGCTAAAGGCCGCCAAAAGGGCAAGAATCTTTCTGGTTTCTGGCTACATTGTTGTAACTTCTGATGTTGGCGCGTTTGAGTCAGATGCAGCCTCTGCACTTGTAAAAATTGGGGCAGACATTGCATTTGTCGGGGACACAGAAGACAACAAGCTTAGGATAAGCGGAAGGGCTTCACAGCAAATTGTAAAAAAGGAAAACTTTGGCCTTGCAAACAATGTCTTTCAAAAGCTTCCAACCTACTTTGGCGGAAGCGGAGGCGGCCACCCTGGAGCAGCCGGCTTTAATGGCAAGGGAAAGAACATCAATGAGGCCCTGCAAAAATGCCTTGCCTTGACAAAGCAATTTTTTAGGAAGAAAAAGGGATTCCGCTTCAAGGAATATACCTAACACTTTTCAACGACTTTTATTAAGTCAGAAACTTCTTTTAGCACAAAGTCAGGCCTTGTCTTTCCCTTAAACATTTGGCCATATCTTGCAAGTGCAGTCATCATTCCAATATTCTTTGCGCCCTTAATGTCCCTTTCAGGATTGTCTCCGACAAAAAGAATTTCGTCAGGTTTCAATCCAAGCTTTTTAATTGCCTGCTTGAACGGCATCTTGCTGGGTTTTAACTTTCCAGTGTCCTCCAATGCAATAACTATGTCAAAGAATTCTGTAAGATTTGTTTCCGCCAGCCTAAGCCATGCCTGCATTCTTGGGGCGTCACTTACAATTCCCAAAATCATTCCTTTGGTCTTAAGCTTTATCAAAGTGGCCCTTACTTTTGGGTAGGGTGCAAGATAGCCTGACTTCATTTTCCTGTAAGCGGCAACGCCGTTTGCAAGAACTCTGTAGTCAACCTTTCCGGTAACTTTTTTCAAAAACCTTTCAAAGATTTTCTGGTTTTCAATGCCATACTGCTCATACATTTCAAAAAGAATCTTGTTTGCCTTTTCTTCGTCAATTGGAAGGCCTGCTTCTATCATTGCCCTTATTGCTGCCTGGCTGCTTTGCTTTTTGAATAGCATAAAGTCAATTAGGGTGTTATCCAAATCAAATAAAACCGCTTTCAAAGCCATGCATTAATTAGACAAATTATGTTTTTAAACACTTTCCCATTTCTTTCTTTTGATTAAATATGAAGTGCAAAAAATGCAATTTGGAAATGCAAAGAGTTGGGATTGAGCATGTGGAAGGAAGTCAGGTCATTGCCGAGTGGGAGTGCCCTGTTTGTCATTGCAGAATGCAGGAACCTGTTTCAAAAAAGCCTTAGGCAATCCTTCGCCTTAGTTTCCTAATAGTTTTCTTTACGCCAATTCTCATGGTTTGCTGAAGTTTTGCCCTTTTCAGTCTTGCAGCCTGTTTTCTTTTTGCTTTATTTATTGCTTTCTCAGTTTCCTGCAATGACTTTATTCCCTTGCTAATTCCTTGAGCCGTTTTTAATCACTCCAAATGCTTTAATCTTACAAAGCAGTTTTCGCAGATAAACTTTTCATTGAAGTCAATTCCGTTCTCGCTTTTTTCCCCGCAGAGGATACAAACCCTTCCCTTTCCAGGCATTTGAAAATTGTCTGCCCATGCCCTAAGCATTTCCCACGAAACCCATTTTGGCATGAACATTTCTTTCATTACACTTTTGTCGTTTTTTTGGATTTTTTCAAACTGGCTTGGCAAAATCTTCTTGTGAAGGTTTTTCAAAAACTTTGCCTTTTCCATGTCGCCTTTTCTTGTAAGCTCGGTTATTTTTTCTTCAATAAACTGGTTTGCCATTTAATCACTTCAAATAAATTACTTTTTTGCCATTTTTAACCTTTGCCCTTTGAGCATACTTTTCAAGATAATGCACGGTGCTTTTGCTTATTCCTGTAACCCTTTCAACTTCCCTAAGGCTTTGAAAGTCCTGCCTCATTTCCAAAGCATGCCTCATCTTCTCCAATGGAACAGAAATAGGTCTCCCTTGCCTTGAAACCTTTTCAATTTCAACGCCTTTTTTTTCAAGTGCCTTAATGCTTTTCCTTGGCATTCTTGCAAGGCTGCTTTTACTCATGCTGACTTTTTCAAGACCTGAACACTTTTTGAGAATGGCGTCAACCTTTTCTTTCTTAATCGGCCTTACAAAGTGAAGCTGCTGTGCTTCTTTTGGAATCTCCCTCAGGGGAGTATCTGGCATAACAGAAAAAATCATTGCACACAAATTAGGACGAATCTTTTTTTAAAATTACTGTATTTTTCTCCTGATTGGTTCAAATCCCGTTGCCCTCATCTTTGCCCTTCCTGAATTAATTAGGTAAGAAATAAAGCTACTGCTTGTGCCTACAATTGTGGACATTTCTCCCTGAGTCATTCCTGCTGCTTTTCCGTAAACAACTGCCTTTTCCCTTTGATCTAGCTTTGCCTGTTTTGCCATTCTTTCAATTGCTGCCATCAGGTCTTTTGGGCTAACAGTTTTTTGCTCTTTTGCCGCAACAATTTCTTTTCTTGTTATTTTTTTGTCGCCTTGGCCTATTTTCTTTTCCAGTGACTCAACTCTTTGGTAGTTTTTTTTTGCAAGTTTCACTTGATCTAATGCAAGAAATTTCACTTGTTGTGCACAGTATTTCAATAGCTCGTGTTTGAAATTGGTTCCTTGCCTTTTTTCAAAGTTAAATGTCTTAATCTTCCATTCAAGCCCGCTTCTTATATAGTCTGCAATTTCCCCCGGTCCCATATTTCTAAAGTCAAAAAGTGGCCTGTAGGCATTGTACATCTTTTTGCTGGCTTTGTCAATTCTGGCTTCATGACTTTTCAAAATTTGCTTTACCTGTTTTTCTGTAAACACGCCTGTTAGCCTTGATGCTTTTCTTAGAGTTGGTCTTACATTCCTGCTTCTTTCGGGAATTTCTTCGCCTATTTTCCTAAGCAGATCATATGCTTTTTTTATTGGATCATAGCTTGTGCGCGTCTTTTTTCCAACCTCTGTAAACGAATTGTTTGTTGTCCTAAGCAGGTGAATAATCTTTTTCAATGCCTTTGGATTTTTTCCATACATGATTGGAAAATTTGTTTTCCAGGGGTTTTTTGAAACAAGGTTTATTTCTCCTGTTAAAATCTTTTTTGCAAAAGAAGTTAGTTCAATGGCTTTCTTTGATTTGAATTTTCCCTGGCGGTTTTCATTAATTGCCATTCTTAATTTTTCAGCACTCTTTGGCTTCAGGTTTTTTTTTACAGAGGTAAGTGTTCCGTAAACCTTTCCATAGGAAACCTTGCTTCCTGTTGAAATTTCTCTCAAAGTTTGGCCCTTGTTTATTCTTCGAAGCAATTCCATTTTGCTAATTGCTTTTGGTAGCCTTTTTCTTTTTGTCATATAATAATTAGTGTTTGTTTCCTTAATTAATTTTTCTTGCGCCTTATTCTTGAACTGACCTTTTTCACAATGGC
>JAFCCH010000077.1 GCA_017610265.1 Nitrososphaerota archaeon | reverse complement strand
AATGTGCAGGGCAAACAATGTCTTATTCCACACAGACGCCGTGCAGACAGTTGGCAAGGAAAAAATTGACGTTGAAAAAATGAACATTGACTTAATGTCGGCATCAGGCCACAAATTTTACGGGCCAAAAGGAGTCGGCTTTTTGTTTAAGAAAAATGGCATAAAAGTCGAGCCAATTGCGTTTGGCGGAAGCCATGAAAAGGGTTTGAGATCTGGAACAGAAAATGTGCCAGGCATTGTTGGAATGGCAGCCGCTTTGAAAATTGCAGCAAAGGAAATGAAGGAAGAGAATGCAAGGCAGAGAAAGTTAAGAAATTTGCTTATCAAAGGCAGCCTTGAAATAAAGGACAGCTGGCTTAACGGAGGAAAAGAACCAAGGCTTGCATGCAACGCAGGGCTTGGCTTTGACTACATTGAGGGAGAAAGCATGGTCTTGATGCTTAGCGACAAGGGAATTGGAGCAAGCACAGGATCGGCCTGCAGCACAAAAAGCCTTAAGCCAAGCCACGTGCTTCGCGCAATTGGATTACCCCATGTAAAATGCCACGGCTCTTTGAGATTTACTCTTGGAAGGTCAACCGAGAAAAAGGACATTGACTATGTTCTTGAAATTTTGCCGCCAATAGTGAAAAGACTGAGGCAGATAAGCCCTTTGAGAAAAGGCGTTGACTTAAGCGAATTTGAGGAAGACATAGAGCAGGTGCACGAACACCACAAGCATTAATGTAGGAGAAAAAAAAATGTATTCAAAAAAAGTTTTGGAAGAATTCAGGCACCCTCACAATATAGGCGAGATAAAAGAAGCCGACGGCATTGGAAAAATCGGGAATCCTGTTTGCGGAGACCTAATGCGGATTTTTATAAAAGTTGGAAAAAACAAGAAGGGCGAAGAAATTATCAAAGACATTAAGGTTAAAACATTTGGATGCGTTGCCGCAATTGCAACCTCAAGCAAGTTAACAGAAATTGTCAAAGGAAAAACTTTTGATGAAGCCCTAAAGCTTGACAAGAAAAAGATTGCAGAATCACTGGATGGGCTGCCTCCTCAAAAAATGCATTGTTCAATTCTTTCAATGGACGGACTGAAAAACGCAATTGAAGACTATAAGAATAAAAAGAGCAAAGCCGTCAAATAAATAACTTTTGGTGAAAGAAATGACTTTAAAGCAAGTAATTGTAATAAGGACCGATTTGAAAATGGGCCGCGGAAAGATTGCTGCACAAAGCGCCCATGCAAGCGTTGCTGCTCTTGAAAAAGTAACAACTACTACCTACAATGCCTGGACGGCAACAGGCATGAAAAAGATTGTTGTAAAAGTTTCCGGTAAAAAGGAACTGCTTGATTTGTTTATGGAAGCCAAAAGAAAGTTTCCTGCAGCATTGATAAAAGACGCAGGCCTAACTCAGATTAAGTCAGGCGAGGCAACTTGTTTGGCAATAGGCCCTGCGGAAGAAATAGATTTGAATCTTTTGACAAAGCACCTTAAGCTATTGTAAGTTATTCCGGAAAAACATCTTCTTCAGGAAAAGTGTTTTCAAGGTCAACTGCTTCAATGCAAGTTTGCCTGTAATCATTTGGAGCAGAGGGCATTGATTCACATACACCGTAATCAACCATTTCCCTTGCAACCTCAGTATAGCAAAGATAACGCTGTGGTTCATCATTTGAAAGGAAAGCGTCACAAATTGCAACCTTGTCCTCAACTGTTATACCAATATCCCTTGCAATTGCCCTAATGCAAATTATTTTTTCACTGTTTTCCTCAATGTTTAAGCACTTGCTTGCGTTTAGTTCGGCAAAGGCCTCAAACTTCCAGCAAAAGTCCCTGTCATACTGGTTGTCCTGTGTACCGCACTCATCCAAAGTTTGCTCAGGACCTGTTGGATTAAAATTGCCTTCTGCAACTCCAAGGTCATCAAAAGGAGGTTCGTATTCCTGGAAAGGGTCCTGTTGTTCCTGCTGCTGATACAATACAAAGATTATTGCCGAAATTGCAATTACTGCAAGAACTGCACCCACAATTATTTTTTGATCCATTTCAGTTTCTATTAGGACTTAAATCATATTTAAACTTTTTCACGGCAAAACAACAAGGAAAACAAAGGACTGCAAAAGCATTGAGATACTTTTATTAACTAAAAAGGGCTAATAATCTTGGAAAATTGGAGAAGCTAAAAATGCCGGAAAAAGCACCTCAAAGCCAAGCAAGCATTATTTCCATTATCAGGGAAATGGTTAAGGCAGGCGAAAGCGAGGAAGACATAATAAAATCTTTGAAGGAATTAGGAGTAAGCGAAAGAGATGCAAAAAGGCTTCTTTTGCTTGGAGAAGCAGACACCTTTGCCCTGCTTCAAAACGAAATTAACAAAATGGTAAAAGAATACTTTGAACGGGAAAAGCCAAAGCTTGTTGGATACATTAAGGAAGAAGTTGGCACAACCGAACAAGAAATGGTTGATAAGGTTGAAAAAAGAGCATTGTCCGCATTCAAAGAAGATCAAAGGTTTATTGAGAACCAAGCAACAATGTTTCAAGCAAGAGTTAACCAAAGCGTAAAAAATATTCTGCAGCTGAATGAACAGACAAAGAAAAACATTGCTGAACTTGGAAGCAGAATTTCAAACGATGAAAGGGAAACCTGGGCCTTGAAAGAAAGAATTTACGGAAGCAAAACAATAAGCATGATTAGCACAATTCTAATTTTTGGCGAAGTTGCACTTGTTGCGGCAACAGCCTACTTGTTTTTCACAGGAGCAATAGGAGCATCAATGGATGTTTTGATTGTAGCAGGCTTTGCCGGAGCAGTTCTTGCAACAATGGTTTTCCTAACAAGACTAAAACTATAAAATCAGAATTTTTTTTCAGAAGCTGTCTTAAGCATCTTCAAGGCATTCAAAGCGTCCTTTAGCAAAACCTTGTTTCTAATGCCCTTTGTTTCCTCAAGCCTCAACTTGAGCTCGGTAATTATGTCATCTATTAAAAGTCTCATAAAGACCTTCTCCTGAAAAAGCTTTAAAAAGTCAACCAATAACCTGTTCCAAAGAACGGCCATTTTCTAAGGCATTTTTCTGGCTGATTGTAAAAAACTTGCCGGTATTCCTCAATTCAGAGGGATGAAAGAAAAACCAGCCCTTTCTCGGAATCTTCCAGCCGATAAGCGGCTCGCCACCTGCCTTCTCAGCCCAGCCCAAAAGCTCTCCAATTTGCCCGACCGAAATTGCAAGATTTTTTGCCTTCCTTGCCTTGCACTCAACCGCAATAATCCTGCCCTTTTTGATTGCAATAATGTCAGGAGCGGGCAAAGGACTTGTTCCAGAACCAGCAATTCTTACAACAGAAAAGCCCTCCTTGAAAAATAAGTGCATTAGCTCCCGTTCGGCGTTTGCGCCCTTGGAATGGTAAACCATGAGGAATAAAAAGCTGGAAGTTCATAAAAATAAGTAGGAAGATTGCAATGGGAAAACCGCCAAAATATGAATATATTCCAATTCCAATTCACAGTGCAAAAGACAAGCGCAGATTCAAGCACACAAGGCAAAAGAAAAAAGTGCTTGAAACCGAGAAAAAAAGGCTTGCAAACAGCATTGCAAAAATAAAGAGAAGACAATTAAGTGACGGGCAGATAAATTCGGCATTTCAAGAACTCAAAAAGAAAAAACCCGATTTTGCAAAAGTAAAAAGAGTTGAACAAATGATTCAAACAGAAATAACAGATTTGCAAGCAAACATGCAAAAGGTTAACAGAATTATAAGGCTTGAAAGAGAATTGCACGGAATTGAAGGAGTTATAGCAGGCCTTCCATACAAAAGCAACAAAAGCTATGCAGAGAATAC
>JAFCCH010000024.1 GCA_017610265.1 Nitrososphaerota archaeon | reverse complement strand
TAATGTTTTGAAGCTTTATTGTTGCAACCTGGTTATTGACAGCTGCGCCCTTAATCAAAAGCTTTGTTGGATCAGAGCTTGAAAAAGCGGGTTCCTCCAAAGGAGCTCCAACTACTAGAACAAGGGTTCCGATAACTGCCGCAACCAGAACAATTGCCCAGCCATAGGTCATAAGGTATTCTAATCCTGCTTGAGCTTTAAGCTTTGCCTGCAATTTCTTTTCCATTAATTAAAATAAGTTCAAACTAGTATTAAATGCTTTTTTTGAATGAAAAGCCGCATTCTTTGCATTTAATTTCAACAAGCTCTCCAATTTCCTTGAACTCGACGTTCATCCCTTTCTTCAAAAATCCTCCGCATTTCTTGCAAAACTTTTTTTTCAATTCGGTCGGAATGACTGCCTTGTTTCTTGTGCTGAGCTTTCTGGCGAGTGCAACATATCTCTTGCTTCTTTCAGGATTTTTTTCAAATTCTTTTTCAGCCAATTCAAAGAGCCTGTAAATCCTTTCAAGTGCAATTTCTTTTCGCCTGCTTTTTCCCGCCATAAAAACACCTTTTTTTTTGCATTCATTAAATGCCTGGAAATTGTTTTAAAAGAAAGGTCAAAAGAATTTTTGTTACTCAAGAATTTGGAAATGCCATGGAACAGCTAAGTCCATATTTTGGATGCAGTCAACCATCATTGCGCAAGTTACTCCATTAAAATTTTCGAGATGTGCACAAGAATGCTTTGGGTCATACTTGCTTGCAAGCCAGGGGCAGTCTGCGCCTGTCCAAACATCCATTATTCTAAAATCCTGTCCTGGAAAATCTCCGTCAGAAAAGCGAATCCATTTGTCTTGGCAAGAGCCATTGCAGCCTGTTGTAAAATCAAAATCGCTTTGGGTATTAATAAAATCGTGCGCTGCCGCCGGATTTGGAACATATTGCCCCATTCCAATCCCTATAACATGGAACGTGCTGTAAATTTCGTCAACTGCATATTCTACCACCGTAACACAATCACTGTCTGCTTCATCAGGATTGCCGTCTGCGTCGTTGTCAAAGGAATCATCGCATGTTTTTTCTTCGTCAAATTCGCAGTATTTTATGGTTGGGAGGGGACAGGGATTTTGTGGGTGATTTGGATCACACCCAACAAGTGTATCACAGTCTGGGTCCTCACAGTCAATCAATGAATCAGCGTCATTGTTGTAACCGTCTGAGCAAAGGTAATCAGTATTTTCTCCATCTGGAGGCGCAGCCATTGTTATTCCTCCCCCTGAAAGAAGAATGTTCTGTAAAAGACCAACGGAATCCAAGTACTGCACATTAACAGTCCCAACAGTTGTTCCAATTTCAACACCGCAGTTTAGTTCAAGTTCTCCGCCTGAATTCACTGCAGTTGGAACATATTCGCAGTCATAATAGCCGTCTCCGCCTGTTACGCTTTGAACCACTATTTCTCCACCAGTAATGTTTTGAAGCTTTATTGTTGCAACATTGTTCTGAATATTTGAACCCTTAATCATTAATTTGGTTGGATCAGAGCTTGAAAAAGAGTCTTCTGTCAAAGGGATTCCAACTACAAAGACAAGGGCGCCAACAACGGCTGCAACCAGGACAAGTGCCCATCCATAAGTAAGAAGGTATTCCAATCCGGCTTGTGCTTTTTTGTTCATAAGTTTTCCTTTTATTTAAGAAACTTCACAGTAACAGTTTGTCCATTTGGTTACATGGCCTTCGCAGAACGGATTGCTTGCCCCACTCCATCCTATTTCGGTTGAACAAGTTCCTGACCTGTCCTTACATCCGCCTGGAGCGCCTATTCCAAATGTATAACTCTTGTACATCCCCATTCTTCCTGCGTCAATACCGATGTTTGCGCAGGCATAGGGGGCTGGGCACACAGAATCACAGCTTTCGCCTGAAAAAACTCCGTTTGTTGCTTCATTTAACAAAACACAGTTGCAATAGGAACTTGGCAAATCTGGATTTACACATTCCGCTGAATCTCCTGGGCATGCTGGGCAGTCACTGTCTTCAATGCAAAAAATCATGCCACAGTCCCTGTCAAATTCATCTATTCTATTGTCTCCGTCATTGTCATAGGAATCTGAGCAGCTTGCTTCTGGCTGTTCGCATAAGAGTCCGTCTGGATATTGTCCTGTGCCTGTATGTTCAATACAGTCTGAGTCAAGGCAGTCTACAAGATAATCTCCGTCATTGTCAAAGCCGTCTGAGCAAAGGTAATCTGAATTTTCTCCTGTTGGAGGCGCACCCATTGCTACTCCTCCACCCATTAAAAGTGCGTTTTGCAAAAGGCCTGTTTGGTCAATATATGAAACAGTTATTTCTTTATTTGTAACATCAGGGTCTGAAGAGCATTTTATTTCAAGTTCTCCCCCGGAAATAATTGTGTCACTTGTGTTCTCAACTCTACAGTCATAGTATCCGTTTATTCCTTGAACTTGCTGCACATTTATTTGTCCGCCTGTAACATTCAATAGTTTGATTGTTGCAACATTGTCCTGAATTACCGCACCTTTTATGAAAAGTTTTGTTGGGTCAGAGCTTGAAAAAGCAGGGTCTTCAACAGAAGGGCCTACAACTAGGACAAGAACGCCGACTGTTGTAGCAATAAGGACCAGGGCCCAGCCATAGGTCATAAGATATTCCATGCTGGCTTGTAACTTCTTTTTCATTGATTAAATTAGGTTCAAACTACTATAAAATGCTTTTTTATGGTCTAAAAGCAGAATGCGCCCGCCGGGGATCGAACCCGGGCCGAGAGCTTGGAAGGCTCTAATGCTACCGCTACACTACGGACGCTTATTTGATAAGAATTTTTACCCTGGTTATCATTTAAATAACTTTGTTGCAGTTGATTTCTTGATGAATGGAAAACTTTTTGTGGTTGAGGGGGCTGATGCCTCCGGAAAGCATACTCAGGCTGAATTGCTGCTTGAAAGGCTAAAAAAGGAAAATATTGACGCTGTTTCTTTTGCCTTTCCAAGATATGGTCTTTTTTTCGGAAAGATTGTGAAAAAATACCTTAACGGTGAATTTGGTTCTTTGGACGAGGTCAAGCCAGAATTTGCCGCACTGCTTTACTCAGTTGACAGGTATGATGCCCTGCCCCAAATTGAAAAGTTGCTGTTTGAGGGAAAGACAATTGTTTGCGACAGGTTTTCTGCAAGCAACATTGCCCACCAGGCTGCAAAGTTTCAAGGAGGTGAAAGGGAAAAATTTATTGAATGGATTGAAACAGTTGAGTCAAGGCTTCCAAAGCCAAGCCTAACCCTTTTTCTGGACGTTCCAGTGCCTGTTTCAAAAAACTTAATGCAGAACAGGAAAAGGAAGCAGGACATTCACGAAACAAATGTTGATTATCTTGAGGCAACAAGGCAGGTTTACCTTTCCCTTACCAAAAAACAGGGTTGGACAAAGATTGAGTGCACGGCTGATGGATTAATCAAGCCAAGGGAAGAAATCCACGAAGCAATCTGGCAAAAAGTGCAGGAATACATTTAAATATCGGTTTTGCCTATTCCTCTTGATTCAAATGGATTATGGAAAGGTTCTACATTTTGCTTTTTCTTGGAGAAAAGATCCTTCATTTGTAAAGTATGCTGCTCTTGTTTGGGCTTTGCATCTTCTTTTCTTTGCGGCTCTCGCAGGTATTTCCTTCTTTCTCTTCAAAAATATTTTAATAGACATTATGTCAGGCAGCTTTAGCTCGCTTTCAGGTCTTTGGCTTCAGCCAGAAACACTTGGATCAATGCTTATAGCCTTCTTTTTTACAGTTGTTCCATTATATTTCTTTTTCCTGCTTGCATGGCTTTATGCTTTTGCAATCATTACTTCCTTTGCATTGGACAAGTCAGACTTTGGCTACATTAAGCCAGACCTTCGCACTTTCTTTGTGTTGTTCTTCTTAATCCTGGTTATTCCAATTGCTTCACTTATTTCCTGGTTCAACAAGAAAATGCTTGTACTGCCTCTTGCTTCAATAATCTTTGCTGTTATTGCACTTGCAACAACCGGCACAATCAGCCTTGGAAGCGCAGGGCTCTCAATAATTCTTGCAGTTGTTTACCTGTTTGTAATTCTGTACAATCTTATTCGCCTTTCAATTGCCTGGCCTGTTTTCCTATGTCACGGCGGCTTTCTTTTCTCTTCCCTTGAAGAGGCCTGGGAAATATCTGAGAATAGAATTTGGTCAGTAATTCTTTCCTATATATCTGTCTTTATTGTGGTTGGCATTGCAAGCTTTATTATTGGACTTGTAACCTCGGCAGTTCTTTCATTTGTTTTGTATCCTGCAATAATTCCAAATTTCATTATTGCTGTTCTGCTTGCGGTGGCAATTTCAAAAATATTTTTGCACCCTTTTCAAATTTTAAGCTATTGCTTTGCCTGCGTTGCAATCTATGAACAGCTTGCAGAAGAAGACTAATTCAAAAAGACTAATTCATTCAAGGGGTTTCTTCGGCTCCGACTGTGTAAAAGCCTGCCGGGTTATTTTGGTTGTTGTATCCTGTTTTAATCCAGGCGTCGCTTCTTGCTGTATTTGAAATTCGCAGTTCGTCTATAATGCCTGAAAATGCTGAGAGAATGTCTCCTGCAAAAAGGTTGTTTGCATTGTCAGTAATGTATTCGTCTGTTGCAGAAGCTTCTGATGCTGAGTCTGCAATACCGTTTCCAAGGAATGCTTTTGTTTCCCTGTTTTCTGCAGGGCTGTTGTTTCCGCCGTGGAAGACTCCTGCAATATATTGCCATCCTGTTGCAAAGCCTGTAATATTTAGTACTTGTTCTCCTTCGCTGGAATTATATTTTATTGAAAGGCTGTCGATACAGGAGGCTCCAAAGCTTACTGTTGCAAAGTCAGTGCATTTCACAAGCTCTCCTCCGTCTGAGAGAATTAAAACAGTGACAAATTCTGTTCTTTCAATATCATAGGGCCCGCAGGTAAAGCTGCAGTTTCCGCCTGCACAGTTTCCTCCTCCAATCAGTATTGCGCTGCTTGGCGCCGAGGCACAAACCACGCTGTCAATTGTTGGGGTGCTTGCAAAGTTGTTGTAGGTTCCATTAACAGGCCCGGCGTTTGCTCCAAGTGCAATGTTAAATGTTTGTCCAGGTGTTATGACGCAATCCTTTACAATGGTTGTGCCTGAAACAGTAATTACAACTGTAGCATAATTTGGAGTGCCGTCGCTTGCAATAACTCTTGCTGTTGCAACATATGTTCCTGCCTCTGAATATGATTTGACCGCACTTCCTGTGGCAGCTGATTCAAAGTCATATATTCCGTCTCCGTCAAAGTCCCAACTATACTTTAGCCAGTTGTCTGAGGGTAATGGCTCTTCTTCGGCTCCGCCTGAAACACTTTGATATACTTTTCCTGTTATTGTTATTCCTCCGTCTGATGCGCCTGTTCCTTTTCCAAGTATTGCGGTTATTGTAATGCCATTATCAGAATCTCCAATATATGGATTTCCACTAATGTTTCCCTGGGTTATATATGAATTAATGGTTACGTTTCCAGAAGTTGATCCTGCTCCTGCGCTTCCCAAAATGGTTTTTGCAGTAATGGTTATTCCATTATCGGAATCTCCAACTGGCCCAGAACCGTCTTTGTTCTGCGAGACAATTGCTACAATGGTTACTCCATTGTCTGTTGCTCCTGATCCTCCTCCGAGTTCTCCGCTGATATTTATTCCGTTGTCTGTATCTCCAACTACACCTCTTCCTTGAAAGATGCTGACTTGAATACTTATCCCGTTGTCAACGTCTCCTGCAACACTTGTTGTCTTTGTATTTGTCAGCTCAGGTGTTTCGGTAAAGACAACACTGAAATTTGCCTGCTGTCCTGTTGTAAGAGTTGAATCATTAACACTTGCTTCAAGGTCATATGAAGCAGGCCTTGTTATCTCCACCTCTTGGTCTACCACCTGGTAGATATATGCCGCAATCGTTATTCCATTATCGGAATCTCCAACAGGTCCGTTTTCTTGGGTATATTGGTTGACTATTGTATTGATGGTTATACTATTGTCTGTGTCGCTTATTGTTGTGGTTCCTGCATAGGCTACGCTGGCTAAATTTAGCAAAATAAGCAGTAGAGCGAGCTTGCAGTATTTCATATCAACCAATCTAGTCTGCTACAAAGGGGAAAAACCACTGCTCTCCATAAGATGCATAATTATCTACAGTACTCCATATTCTTGGGTAACTGTAGTTTACACCATCTGCTATCAGGAAGAAATAACTTGTTCCTGAAGTCAGATCACACAGAAAACTGTATGAATCGTTGACATTTACTGTTCCGATTAATGTGCTTTCAACCCAGCTTCCGCTCTTTTGACAATTTACAACCACGTGTCCGTACTGTGCCATCGTAATTGAGTTGGTTGGAGTCCCTCCGTCTGTGATATTTGTGACTGTCAGGGTTACAACCGTTTCATATGCAATAGCTGAAGCTGACATCAAAACCAGTCCAAGAAGGATTAATGCTAGTTTTTTCATTTTTTCACCTCCGAGTGATTAATGGCTTTTGCCATTTGCTTATATCAAGGGCTTTCTCTTTTTTAAGCTTTTTTGAGCTATATTTTGCTAGTTGATTTGCTTGAAAAAAATATTTTTTGCATTATTTTTAGTTGGCCTTCTTGTCTTTTCTGGCTGTGTTCAACAGCCTGAAAACGGATCAAATCCTGTATTGCGGGTTGGCCTTGAGGAAAGTCAGATTCAGCCCATTTTAGCAGAAAACACCGATTTTTCTGACTGGCGCAATGACTTTGTTGCAGAACACAATATTCAGCCAAACCTCTTGCTTTTGAAAAAAGAAAGGCTTTCGCAAGAGCTTGTAGAGCAAATGATTGAGGAAAGCCCTGTTGGAATGAAGAATGTAACAGAGCACATTCTTTCAGACCTGCCTCTTGAATCAGGAAATCTTTTCTATATTGAAATGCAGGACAAGGATTTTTCACACAAGGGAATTATTGCAATAATTGACGCAGGGGGAGAAAAAATCCTCAAGTTTTTTGCAACCCTTGGCATAGCCTCTAGTTAGTTGAAAAAAGAAAAAATGCGACCGCCGGGGATTGAACCCGGGTCACGACCTTGGCAAGGTCATATCCTAACCACTAGACTACGGTCGCAAGCCATCTCGCCCGGCTAATGCGAGTACAACCTCATTTTATTCGGTTGAACATGTTCGCTTCACTCGCAATACTAACATTGCTTACTGGACGGTTTGCTAAAAGATTATCTTAACAACAATTCTTTTAAAAGAAGCAGGATTACAATAATTCCAATAACAATTCCTGCAATAATGCCCGCCTCAAGCGAAAAAAGCTGTTCTGGCAGGGCAGGCAGTTCTATATTTTGGCTTGGCTGGCTGTTTTCTTCCTGGTTTACAACAGGCTTTTCAAGGGGCTTCCCTTCCTGAATTGTTATTGTTGTCTCATAGTTTAAGCCAGGTCCGCTTACAAACAAGCTGTAATCCGTGTTTTCAACATTTGAAACAGTTACTGTTGCAGAAACCTTTTGGAAGCCACCTATTTCAAGGCTTTGCTCCAAATCCTCTATTTCAACAATTGCATCTGCCTTGTCAGGGCCCATATTCTCAATTGTCAGCTCTATTAACAGGTTGCTTCCGTCAACAATTGGCAGAACATCCAAGAGCTTTAATCTTGCCCCTGGCTCAAAGGTCTCTCCAGGAACAACTTCAAATTCTTCCCTAGTGTCTATTCCAAGGCCAACAATTCTGTAATCACCTGAAAGATATTCGTTTTCCTTCAGCTGGGTGTCAACAAGGCTTTCCCAAACAAGCTCTTTTTCTTCTCCTGCTTCAAAAACCAAAATCTTTCTCTTGGTTCCGGTCAAAAAATCTTTTGGAACAATCAAAGAGAACCAGCCGATTGCCACACCGCCTGACTCATTTTTTACATCAACCTTTAGGTCATACCATTTGTTGGTTGGCATAACAATCTTGTTTGCCTTAACAGAAAATACATTGTCAAACATTTGAATTGATTCAATTTCAACAACTGCCTGCTTTTCCTCAATTGAAATTGGCGCTGTTTGCAGTGAGGTTACCTTTGCTCCTGTTGACATTTTCGGGTCTGGAAAAACACCTCTTGCAATATGGCTGCCGTCAATAGATCCTGCTTCTCCAAATGTAGGGTCTAACGGAATCCATCCTGTCCTTGGATTGAAGGCCTCGAGCCAGGCATGGTTGTTCCATCCAATTTCGTTTTGTGGGTTGTATGCAAGCCCTGTCACAATCCTTGTTGGAATCTCTTTTGCCCTAAGCATTGAGGCTGCAAGAACCGCAAACTCGTCGCAGACCCCTTTTTTTGTTTGAAGTGTTTCCAAAGCAGAGGTTGTTTCTGGAAAAAAGTTTAAATCATATTCAAGGCTGTCATAAGTCCATTGGGTTACATTTGCAACTGTTTCGAGAAAGCTTGTGCTTTCAAACCTGTTGAATGCAACTGTTCTGATTGATTCATGGTTTGACTGGATGTTTTCGCTTGGCAGAACATATTCTGGAAACTCATTTATTTTGTTTGCCAAATCAAAGTCCTGGCCTCCAACAGGCTTAGTGCCTGTTTCAATCAGGGTTTCAACTCTGTAAGTAAAAGACCCTATTTCTCCCACATTAAAGACGGCATAATTGTTTCCCCATTCATCGCTTGCCTTTTCTGGAGAAATGCTTTTTCCGTTTATTACAAAGCTTTCATTCAGGGAGAGGATGTTTTGGTTTTCCATTTCACCAAAGCTCAAGATCTCAATCTTTGCTTCATTTCCTTTGAGGTCACCTGTTATTTCTCCATAACCCTCTATTACTACATTGAACCTTGCAGGCCCAACGGTTAGGCTGTTTTCAATTTCAACCGCAAGGCATGTTTGAACAAAAACAAGTACAAAAAACAGGCAGGTTGCCTTTTTCCATTCCAGCATGTTTAAATAAGGAAGAAGAGCTATTTAATGGTTTTTAAGATATTGAGAAATAGATAATGGACCCGGCCGGGATCGAACCGGCGACCCTCACCTTGTAAAGGTGATGTCATACCACTAGACCACGGATCCTTGTATTAAACTTCTTTGAAGCCAACATTTAAATATTAATAATGCATTACTTCTTTTGATTTAAATGGCTTTATTTTACTTTAGAAAAAGCAGGCTTTTTTTGCCAAGGGTAATTGGTTCTTTTCTGCTAGTTTTGGCTATGGTAATGTTTGTTGTTACTGCCGGGGACATGTTTGATTCCTGGGATGCGATGTCAAAGTATCCTGATTGTCTTGCAAGAATCGGTTCTGAAACAGACAATGTTGCCATGATGAAATATCTTGACTGCAAGGATTCTTTGTATAATATTACTGGAATGCAGTTGAGGCCTGACCAGCAGAAGATTACTTCAAGGCAGTTTGCAATTGCTTTGCTTAGACCAATTGGCGGATTGCTTGCTTGGGCAATAGTTTTCCTTTTGGGCCTTTTCTTCTACCACACAAAGATTGTGCGACCTGAACCAACTCCTCTTGAGAGGCCGGTTCAAAAGAAAAGAAAAAGGAAATAAAAAAAGGGAATTAGTAAAGGGTTGAAACCTTTACTTCTTTTGATTCTTCTATTCTTCCCTTTTTTACTCCAATTAATTGTTTTACCTTGTTCTTTCCGGCTTCATCCAAAAGTCTTTTGGTTATGATGCCGTCTAAAACAATTGAGTCCACGCCCTTGAATTTGCCCATTTCTTTCAGCAGGTCTCTGACGTTCAATTCCTTAATTACCTTCTTTTTGTCGTCAAGAACCCTTGCTTTCAGGCTGCCTTCAAGTTCTTTCATTGGCTTTGTGAAATCTCCAAGGTCGTTTGCCTTAAGGGGATACTCTTTCTTGAATTCTGAGACATCTCCCTGTCTTCCAAAGCTTCTTCCTCTTCCAGGGCTTGGCCTTTCACGCCTGTCCCCAAAGCTTCTTGATCTTGGAGGTCTGTCGTCCCTGTTCCCAAAGCTTCTTGTTCTTGGGCCTAGGCTGTCACTTCTTGGCCTGCTTGGGCTCCGCCTGTCAGTTCCAAACCGACTGCCTCTTCTTTCAGGAGGCCTGCCTGTTCTTTCCCTTTGAGGTCTTGTCCTTGTATCCCTTCTTGGCTCAAAGTCTGCGCTAAACTCAACTTTTTTCCTGAGAGAGCTTAGAATCTCTTTCAGAGTTAGTTCTTCGACCTCTTTTCCGTCAGGGGCCTTTGAAATAAACTCTATTTTTATAGCTCTTCCAAGTTGCCTTGCAATTATGTCTCCGCCCCGGTCTCCGTCAACAAAGACTGTTACATGCTTGCCTTTTGCAAGGTTGACTATTGTCAAGGGAACCCTTGCTCCGCCTACTCCTGCAACATTCTTTATTCCGTGCTTCAAGAGGTTTATGACGTCTGCTCTTCCTTCCACAAGAATCAATTCTTCGCTTGTTTCTGCTTCAGGACCTATTGCAATTTTTTCAACACCAATTTCTTTCAGGTCAGATGTTCTTGCCTTTTCCCTAATGCTTTCTGTAAGCTCTTGTGTTTCAGGCATATCTAGCCCCATTTTTAGGAGGAGCTCTTTTGCTCTTTCTGTTACAACCTTTCTTTTTTCCCGCCTTGCGTCTTCAATTGTGTCTGTCTTGAATTCGCTGTTGCATGGTCCAACTTTGTCAACCGATTCAATTGCTGCTGCAAGAATGCTGGTTTGAACTCTGTCAAGGCTGCTTGGGATTGTCAGTGTTCCAAGGGTTTTTCCGCTCTTGGTTTCTGCTTCAACTTCTATTCTTCCAAGCTTTCCGTTTTTTTGAAGTTCTTTAAGGTCCATTTCTTCCCCTATCAGGCCTTCACTTTGGCCAAATATTGCTCCAATTATGTCGTGCTTGTCAACTATTCCTTCCACTGTAAACTCTGTTTTAATGACGTACTTCACAGTGCTTAGATAAGTTTTTGCCATTTCGTAAATCACCTTTTATTTTTTTGTTTTGGCAGAATTAGCTTTTTTTGCCTTTTTAGGACTTGGAAAGGCTTTTCAAAACGCTTTTTTTGTCAGCGTGCACTAGCAGAACTTTGTTCCGCTTTTTTTCCCCTGCAACGATTTCAACTTTTGCGTTGAAGATTTTTTGCAGTTTTTCTTTCAATTCTTTGTTTGCCTTTCCTTTTTTGGGCTTTTCCGTCAGCCTTATTTTGAGGCTGTTGTTCCATTCATCAAAGCCAATTACGGCAAATTGCTTGCCTTTTGGAACTACTTGCACTTGCACCTTGGTGCCTTGCGTGCTTTCTTTTAAGCTTTTTTCAAAACCTTTGTCAACCATTGAAAGCATTTGAATAATAAAACTGCTTTTTAATCAAATGATTGGGTTCAATTTTGATAAATTCTCAATTTTTAATTTTTTAATTTATTAAAGACCCTTTTTTTTCAAAGCAGCCTAATTCTACCAAAATAATTATGTATAGTAAACCATTAAAAAGGCTGGGTTTTAAGCTGTTTTTGCCTTTTTGAAAGCTCTTTGAGGAAAGTGGCCTGTGAGACCATCAAATTCCGGGTGCTTTCAAACCCATTTACTGCTCTCATAAGTTTAAGCACTTTTTCATAGCTTCTGAGAAAATTTGTTAGGTTGTTGATCTCGGTTCTTATTGCTGCCCTTGCAGTTGCAATGTTTTTCTTGGTTGGCCTTGCTTTGGCTACTGCCAGTTTCTCATCGCATACTTCTTTCATTCTTGTTCCTATTTTTGAGTGTCTGTGCTCTGCCGCCTGCTGTAATTTGGGAAACAGGCTTTTCAGCTGCCGTTTTTGCACGCCTAATTTTCTGACTTTTTGTAACGCGACTTGTTTCTTCTGTGCTGTCGTCAATTGTTTTTTCCTTCCCATTTTATTCCCTTCTAAAATCTTTCTTTTCTTGCCCTCATTTGCCTTAAATTCTTCAAAATCTTTTGGTTTAACTTTATCGTATTCTCTGCATAGCTTTTGTTGCTTTTGTATGGAAGGCCTGCTACAACTCCTTCAATTCCGTGCAATTCTCTTTCAAGCCTTATAATTCTGTTAATCTTTTGCCTGTTTGCTTGCAAATCTGTTATTTCTGTTTGAATCATCTGTTCAACCCTTTTTATTTTTGCAAAATCGGGTTTTTTCTTTTTGAGTTCTTGAAATGCCGAATTTATCTGTCCATCACTTAATTGCCTTCTCTTTATTTTTGCAATGCTGTTTGCAAGCCTTTTTTTCTCGGTTTCAAGCACTTTTTTCTTTTGCCTTGTGTGCTTGAATCTGCGCTTGTCTTTTGCACTGTGAATTGGA
>JAFCCH010000076.1 GCA_017610265.1 Nitrososphaerota archaeon | reverse complement strand
GTCAATTGCACAAACAAGTTCCTGAACAGTTTCGTCAGGAACACACTGCCATTCATTACTGGCATCGGCCTTCAAGACTTCCCCCTCAGCACAAGTTGGAATGGTTGGATTTGGCGCAGGAGGAGTAACACACTGCCATTCATTACTGGCATCAGATTCTAAAACTTGGCCATCAACACAAACAGGAATAGTTGGACCTGATGCACCCAAACAGTCATTGTCCAAGGCTATTTGAAGTGTAACATCACCAGAACAAGGATCTAGGGGATCCAAGACACCAAGGTTTAGTATAACCTGCTCAGAAGAATGCCCAACAGCAGGAATGTTTAAAGGATCAGGAGAAGACAAGTTCAAAGTAAGAAAACCAGTGCCTGCATAAATTGAAGCAACAGCAAAAAGAGACAAGACAGCAAAAGCCGCCAGGATAATGCCAGCCTTTTTTTGAATCCCTGAAAACTCTAAAGACATAAAATAATCAGATAAATAAAGAGCTATTTTACTATTTAAAACTTGCCAACGAGAAAAATTTAATGTAATTTCAATAGAATCAGGCAGGGTTGTCATATACAAAAAGGTTTGTTCTGACATGGGGATGAGTCATAAAAGTGAAAGTATAGGGATCGGCATATGCAGACCCTGTACCCACCTGCCCTGCGCAATTGTCATGCTTGTAATTATACATATAAATCCAGCTCCAAGGGTTAAACATTGTGTATCTGCCGCCCATTCCAGTAATCCAGCTATAATCACCGCCACCGCCTTGCCTTGTCCAGCCATAGCGCCCTGCACGCCTGTTTTTGGACAGAGCAGGCTGCTCCATGTAAATATGCTCATCTATAATACGAACTTGGTCACTGCCGTCTAATTCATGATGCATTACTGCCCTTATTGTGCAGCCGTCTGCATCACCACAATAATCCTCCAAATCCTTGGTAACACAGGCCCAGGTAGTGGTATTGGAATTGTAAACCTCAAATTGAAGGGGAACAGAGCCTGCAGGGCCTGCAGCATTCAAGCAGTTGCCTGCTCCTGTGCAGACATCGCCTGTTGCCAAAATATCTCCTGTTGATGAAATATCTCCTGTTGATGAAATATCTCCTGTTGCTAAAATAGTTCCTGTTGCTAAAATATTTCCTGTTACCTCAAGTTCGTTTGAAACAGGTGCTGCTCCAATACCAATTCTTCCATTGACAATATCAATAATTATAGGACCCAAGTCAAGCTCTTCAACAGAATGGCCCATAACAACAGGCGGTCCGCCTGAATTAAATGCGGTTGCAAGGCCAATTGCAAGAATCAATACAAGGGCTGACAAAAAGAATGCTGCCTTTTTCGCCGGAAAATCAAAGTCCACATGCATAAGATTGCCTGCTCTATATTATTCATTTATATAATAGCATTTAGGTATTTAAAGATTGATTACATTGTTCTTAATGATTTAAATGAAAGCAATTATTCTCGCAGCAGGAAAAGGCATTAGATTAAAGCCATTGACAAACAACAAGCCAAAGGCTCTTGTTAAATTAAAGGGAAAGCCATTGCTTGAACATGTTCTCGCAAGCCTTGAAAAAGCAGGAGTTAAGGAAACCATAGTGGTAATTGGCTTTTTGGGAGAAAAGATTGAGAAAAAGTTTGGAAAAAAGTTTGGAAAGATGAAACTAAGCTATGCAAACCAAAGGGTGCAAATGGGAACAGCCCATGCAGTTTTGCAGATAAAGAAAAAGCTTAAGGGAAAGTTTTTGGTTGGCCACGCAGACGTTATTGTAAAACCAAGCCTTTGGAAAAAACTCATGGAAAAAAAAGGATTTGATGCAGTAATTACCCTAAGAAAAGACAAGCACCCTGAAAAGTTTGGAGTTGCAGTTACAAAAGGAAAAAAGCTTGTTGAACTTGTTGAAAAGCCCAAAGACAAAAAACTTGGAAACCTCATTAATGCTGCCTGTTATTTGTTTGGCCAAAAGATTTTTTCAGCTTTGGAGAAAACAAAAGTAAGCAAGCGCGGAGAATTTGAATTAACTGATTCAATTAATATTCTGGCTGCAAAAGGAAAAACAGGCTTTGTTGTATACAAAGGAAAATGCCTTGACATAGGCAACATCAAAGAACTAAGGGAAGCAGAAAAAGCTTAAAAATTTTTAAGGTGGGTCTTTTGCCAAGAGTTTCAAGAGAAAAAAAAAATACACTTGCATTGTTTGTAAAGCAGGCATTGCTGTCAGGAATTGTTGACGGAACCATTTTGACAAAGGCTGCAAGGCAAACAATGCTTTTGCCAAAAGAAATTGTTTCTTTTAAAAAAGAAGTTAGGCAGGTGCTTGGCCAGCTAAAAATGCAGGGCATTGACGTTAATGCACAAATTGAAACAGGACAGGCCAATGTTGGAACTGTTTTGGCAAAAAGGGCTTTTGCTGTAAGGCCTGAAACCATGCAAAAAATGCAGGAACTAAACAGCCACTTTGAAAAAATGAAGCTCGCCTATCCCCCCTACTTTAAGGATTAGGTTACTTAAATGAAAAAGACTGGCCTGGCTTTAGGATAACAGGCTTTGTTTTCAAAATGCTTTTGTCAATCTTTTGCTTGAACTCAAATGGGTCCTGCTCAATCATCTTGAAAGTATTGTAATGCATTGGAATAGCATACTTTGGTTTCATTGTTTTAACAGCCCTTATTGCGTCAACACAATCCATTGTATAAGTGCCTCCAATCGGCAAAAGCGCAAGATCTGGCTTTATCCTGCTGAACTCGTCAATTAAAGAGGTATCTCCACTGTGAAAAATGCTTTTTCCACCGCACGAAATCATAAAGCCAAGAGGGTAAAATGCCTGAGGATGATGTGCAGGAATTGCAGTAATGTCAATCCCTCTCAGGCTCACAGTCTGATGCTGCTTTATTGGATGCAAAAAACGCGTGCTTAGATCAAGCTGCTGCAAAAGAGGTTCTGCGGCAACAACACAGCTATTGTCCCTTTTGGCAATATTTTCAATAAACCCTTTATCAAAGTGATCAAAATGATCGTGACTTACAAGAATTAAGCTAATATTCTTTAAATCAGAGGCTTTGGCCTTGCAAGCAACAAGCCGCTTAAAGGCCTTGTCCTCATACTTATCAGAAATAAAGGGGTCGATAAGGATGTTCTGATTAGGAAAACTAATTTTAAAAAAGCTGTGACCAAAAAATTGAACCGAAACCATTGTTGCACCCTATAGATATTTGGCGGATTAGGCATTTAAAGCAAGTTGTTCAAGCAAGTAAAGAATAATAAGGAGAAACAGGTAATATTAGATGGAATTTGATGATTTGGAAAAACTTTGCAGTGGTTTTTGCCCTGCTATTTTTTACAACAAGCTGCTTTGCGCAAATCTTCTATGTAATGGACAGCCATGTGATTGAAATAAGGGTTGATGCCGAAGGAAACACCGAAATAATGGAAAGATATTTCCTATCATTCCAAAACGAGAATCAAAAAGTCAATTTCAGAGAAGAAGTCAACCAAATTGGTATAAGCATAGACGGCTGGAATGAATATGATAACAGAATATATCCAAGGATTGGCCAGCCGGCAGATATAAGCGTTCAAGGCATTTCATTTATCGAGGACCCGGCAGCACTTGATTTTCTAGAAATAACCTACAATCTTGAAACACCCATTATGGAAAAAAAGCTTGAAACAAGCAGAGTAATAGAATACTCCTTAAAGCCAAAATTCCTAAACGAATTTACTGAAGGGTCGCTCTGGCTTATTCCGGAAGGAACCTCAATTATTATAAGGCTTCCAAAAGGAGTTGAAATAAAACCAGGAGTAAAGCCAGATGCAAG
>JAFCCH010000075.1 GCA_017610265.1 Nitrososphaerota archaeon | reverse complement strand
GCTCTTTTTCCACAGATTGAGGAAGACGATTTGAAAGTGATAATGGATGTTTTCCTAAAGCTCAAAATTGTTGTTGTTATGAAAATTGGCTCAAAGTTCTTTTTTTCAATGACTGAGGATGGCAAAAAGCTTCTTTTTGCTTACCGAAAAACAGCCCAGTTTTACAGGACCTAATATTTCTCTTTTAAAAGCTTTTTCTAATATATGTTATATATAGTATATATTGGATGTGTGAAAAAAATGACCAGGGCATTATTGGCTGTTTTAGGAATAGGAAAAGGAACCTGGGGTCACATCGCAAGGCTTATCACTGAAGAAGAATGGGACACAGTTCTAATTATTGGAAACGACTGGGGTAAGGAAAACTTTTCGCCAGGCAAGGAAGTTGACTGGATAATTGTCAATAATAGGGCCGGCTTCAAAATCCTCAAAGACGCAATAAAAGAAAAGCTTCCAAAGACCGATGAAATTTGTGTTTCCCTAATAAGCGGTTCTGGCAAGGAGCATATTGCATTGCTTGCCGCATTAAGAGAATCCCCAAAGCCTTTCAAGCTTGTTGTTTTGACAGGTGAAGGTGTACAGTATTTTTAACATGTTTGAAATCTTTTTACTCGGACTTTCACTTGCCTTATTCTTGGCGCTGATTTTTCTAATTAAAAAAGTTTTTTCTTTGAGGGAAAAGCTTGAAGACCTTCGCTTTTCAAAGCGAAGCCAGGCTGTCAAATCAATCCTGAAAAATTCAGATTTTTGGGCGATCCAATAGACGGCGTTTTATTTGATGAAGACAAAATAGTTTTCTGCGAGTTCAAGGCAGCTTCCAGTTCACTTAGCCCAAAGCAGAAGCGGATTAAACAGATTGTAAAGGATAAAAAGGTCAAGTGGCTGGAATTTAGAATCAGTTAAATAATTCGCACATGCTTTTTTCCAGGATTTTTCTCAAAATCCTTTAGTGCCTTGCAGAAAAGCTTTTTTCCGCATTCTGTTGGATATTCTCCTGAAAGGCAGGCCATGCACAAACCTCTGTTGCCTTCAGGTAGGCTTATTGCTTTTTTGACGCCGTCAATTTTTTGGTATGCAAGGCTATCAAGACCCATCTCTTCACAGATTTTTTTAATTACCTTGTCTGAAACATCAATGCCTGTTGTTCTTGCCTCGTCCAAATCCATGTGGCGTGGTGCAGCCAACTCTCTCATTGTTGACATATCTGTTCCGTAATAACATGGATACTTTATTGGCGGGCAGCTTACTCTCATATGAACTTCTTTTGGCTTGCCTCTTTTCCTAAGCATTTGAATAAAGGCTTTTCCTGTTGTGCCTCTCACAATACTGTCATCAACAAGGATTACTTTCTTGCCTTCAATAACTGTTTTGTTAATATTGTATTTTTCTCTTGCAATTTCAAGCCTGTCGCCACTTTCAATAAATGTTCTGCCAACATACCTGTTTCTTATTAGCCCTTCCATTGATGGAAGACCGGCTTCATGTGCATACCCTGCAGCCGCAGGTTTTGCTGTGTCTGGAACTGCCACAACAACACAGCCATCCCCTTTCAAGTCAAGGCATTCCTGCCTTGCAAGTTGTTCTCCTAGCTTCCACCTTGCATCATAAACGCTTGCCCCGTCTATTACTGTGGCCGGATTTGAGAAATAAACCCATTCAAACATGCAGTGTGCCGTTTTCCTCTTCTTTGCAAATCTTTTTACTTCAACAGATCCGTTTTCAACAATAACCATTTCGCCTGGCCGGATGTTCTTAATCTTGTCTGCTTCAGAGTCTGTCAAAGCACAGCTTTCACTTGCTGCTCTAAAGAAGCCGTCTGTTTTGCTGTAACACAAGGGCCTTATTCCGATTGGGTCTCTTACAATTGCCATTGTTCCTTTCGCGTCAAGATAGGTAAGGCAGTAGGCTCCGTCAAAAACTTCTCCCAATTCTCCAAATACGTCTTCAAGATTTCGTTTCTTTTCGCCAACTTGTGCCTTTGAGATGTAATGCATTACAAGTTCTGTATCAGTATTTCTTACAAGGTGGTAACTTGAATTCATAAGCTCTTTTTTGAGCTCTGAGAAGTTTCCAATATGGCCGTTGAAGGCGAAACTGAACCATTTCCACAGTCTTCCATGATGCCTTTCAAAGGGCTGGGCATTTCCTTCTTCGTCAGAGCCACTTGTGGCATATCTTACATGCCCTATTCCTTTTGTCCCTGTGTAATGTTTTAAGATTGAGAGGTTTTTGTTTTTGTTGTGGCTTCTGAAAACCTTGTTTACCATTCCAAGTTCTTTGTAAGTGTCAATTATTTGTCGCCTGTTCTTGTTGTAAGTAGTAATGCCTGCACTGTTCTGGCCTCTGTGTTGTTGTTGCAGGAGCATTTTGTACAAGTAGTATGCTGCTCCTCCAATTGGAACATCTTTCATGTTTTCCGGTAGGGAAACGGCTGCAACTCCGCATTCTTCTCTTATTTCCTCCATTTGCTCACCAATTAAGAAATAACTTGAATCTCTTTAAAAACACTTATTCAGTTTCCACAAGTTTTCTTTGTTTTTCTTCAAACGGCTTTTTTCCATTCCAGCAATACAAACAGAGTTCGTTTTCTTTTTTGCCAAGGGCTTTTACAAGATTTTCTAAACTGTTATAAATAAGGCTGTCTGCGCCAATATATTCGCATATTTCGTCAACAGACATTTTTGTTCCAATTAATTCGTCATAGCTTCTTGTAGAAATACCGTACTTGCACGGATGCATTAATGGCGGGACTGCAATCCTTACATGAACCTCTTTTGCGCCGGCTTTCTTCAACTCTTTTACTTTTTTCTTTATCTGAGTTCCTCTCACTATGCTGTCATCGCATAACACAATCCTTTTTCCATTAACGGCTTCATTCAAAACACTGAGCTTCCTTTTTGCCATATTTTCCCTTGCCTCTTGCGTTGCCTGGGTATAACTTCGGTCTCCATATCTGTCAATTAAGAAAACGTTTTTAAGCGGCAGGCGGCTTTCCAAATGATATCCTTCTGCATGTCCTATTCCACTGTTTGGCACAGGTGCAACAATATCTACTTCAAGCTTTCCTTTGTCTATTTTTGCAAGCATTGCACCCATGTTGTTTCTTGCCTTGTCAACCGAAAGCCCGTCAATAACAGAATCAACACTTGCAGTGTAAGCCCATTCAAAAGCGCAAAAAGCGGTTCTTTTGCTTGGCATTAATTCAAGTGTCTTAAATCCTTTTTCATTAATCAAAACAATTTCTCCAGGCTTTACGTCCCGTTCAATTTCTATGTCAAGATTCTGCAATGCCCTGCTTTCAGAGGAAACAGCATAACTGTTGTCTTTTTTTCCCAAAATAAGCGGCTTAAAACCCAGGCAGTCTCTTGCGGCAATGATGCCTTCAGGAGTTAAAATAAGGAGGCTAAAGCTTCCATCAATTTTTTTGTTTATTTCCTTAATTCCGTCAACAAAGCTGTCTTCTTGTGCAATAATTTTTGAAAGCAGTTCAACCTGTGAATTTAGCCAAAAGCTATACCCTCTTTTTTTAAGATTTTCAATTAATTCATCCGAATTTGTGATATTGCCATTGAAGCAAATTGCAAAGTCTCCTAATTTGCTGTGCAGGGTCATTGGCTGCCGGTCCCTAAGGCTCACATGGCCTATTCCAAGTTTGCCTTCAAGAATTTCAAAGTCCTCTCTTGTAAAAGTTGGGTCAACAAGTCCTTTGTGGCTTTGAATTAGGATTTCTTTTCCGTTGCTTGTTGCAATTCCACAATACTGTTGGCCTCTGTGCTGAAGAAAATGCAATCCTAAATGAATTTTTTTTACAACAGGGTTGTCACTGTAAATTCCCAAAACACCGCAGTTTTCTTCAATTTCTTTCACTAGGCCCACCAATAGAAAATAAATCCAAATACCCTTAAAAAGAGAATTATTGGATTCTGTATCTTAAAAGGGCAACAACGCCCCCCAAATTCTGCAATTGCTTGCCTGCATCGTGCTCTGCATTGATTAAATGCACTTCTGCGCCCTTTTGCTCTGCGTTCTCCATTGCCTTTTCAACAAGGTCTCTTTTTTCAAGCAGGAATTTGTCCGAAACAAGAAGTTCTTTTACTGCTCCTGTTTCAATTGCCTTTTCAACCTGTTCAAGCCCGTATTCGGCCAGACCCGAACTTTTTCCAAGTTCTGCAAGAATTGCTTCAACAAGCTTGGTTTCCTTCACAAGCTGCATTTCGTGCACAATCTTGTTGAGAACATCTCCCTTCAACATCTCCTGCAAACCTGTCTTTCCAACACTGTTGATTGCTGCAAAAAAGAACTGCATTTCCTTTGGCTTGCCTTTTGTTTCCAAAAACTTTTGAAAATCTTCCTTTGCAAAGCCTGGCCCGGCAATAACAATTTTTTCAGGCGCAATTTCCTTAATTTTTTCAAGGATTTCTTTCATGTACTTTCCCTTTATGTCCTCTCCCCGGAATTGCTTTCCTGATTTTCCGCTTTTGATGGTTGTGCTTTCCTCTAATTCAAATTCCCGCAGAATGCCAAAGCTTGCCTGTTCGTCATCCATTGC
>JAFCCH010000023.1 GCA_017610265.1 Nitrososphaerota archaeon | reverse complement strand
ATCAAGCAAGGGGGAACTGATGTCAACCCTTCTTCCAACAGTTCTTGCAATCCTGTTAATCAAGTCAATTATTTCCTTGTCTGAATAAAATTCAATATTGCTTGACATCATTTCATGCCTTCTGTGGAAAAGGTAAACAGGCTTTTTTGCCCCAATAACCATAATTTCTTCCAATTGGTCGTCTAACACAATCGGGTCAATTATTCCGTAGCCAACCATTTCCCTGATGACAGCTTCTGCATAGAATCCAAAACGCCTTTCCGGAATATGCAATTCAGGGCTGTTTTTAAGAATCTCCAAAATCCTTTGCTTGTAAACAGCTCTTCTTTGCTCTGGGTCCCTTATTTTGTAGGCTGAGATTGCAATAAGCCTTGTAGCTGCTTCTTTAATGGTATTAATTACTGCCTTTTCTTGTTGGGTTGGCCTTGCAACTGGAACAACGTAGAATGGAAGAGGCTTTCCAGGAACTCTAAAAACCCGCACATCTCCATATCTGTCAATTTCCTCTTTTTGTGGAGCCTTTTCAAGTTCTTTTTCAACAGTGCTTTTAATCTTTGATTTGTCAACAACAACTTCTTCTGCTTCAACAGGTCTTTTTGCTACCTTGAAGATATTTTCCGGTTCCTTTGGCTTTTTTCCAATTGGTTTTTCAAGTGCTTGAGAAGCAGGTTGTGGAATTGGAGCTGTTTCTGGAATTGGCTGTGCCACTGGCTCTGCAGCCGCCTCTTGCTTTATTCCCATAAATTCTTGGGGTAGTTTTGCGCCAAGTTCTGCCTTTTTGGGTTGAGGTGCCTCTGCTTCTGTCTTTTTTGCCTGCTTAACCTTCTTTATCAGGTCTGCAAGATAATCTTCGTCAGCCATTTCCACTAAAAAAACACCTTTCTATTATATAAACTTTTTTTAACGCTTTTAACAAGCCCGTTTTCCCTAAAACAAAATGCCTTTTTTGCAAAAAACTGTTAAACATTGTTCGCCTAATATCTTTTGATTTAGATGAAAAAACTTCACAAATGGCTTCTTTTTTTTGGCCTGAGGTCTACGGCAATTTTTCTTGCCTTTTACCTTATCTTTCTTTTCTTGAACAATTTTGGCCTGCTTTTTTCCCTGCAGTTGCTTGACGCAAAAATTGTTTTTGAAATAATGCATTTTTTCCATCCTAAAATTTTTCTTGACGGAATTGTTTTGAGAAACCTTGTTGTTTCAGGAAGCTATATTGACTTTGCTGTTTCCATTGACTTGATTTGCAGCAGTTATGTTCCAATTACCCTTTTTTCTTCCCTTGTACTTGGTTTGCCTTTGATAGAAAAGGGGAAAAGGCTGCACTGCCTTGCGCTTGGAATCCCTTTGCTGTTTGCTGCAAACATCCTGCGTCTTGTTGCAGCCCTTTTCACGGCTGCATTATTTGGCTTTGAAGCCTTTGACTTTGTACATCTTGTTCTCTTCAAAGTAGACCTTGGCTTGTTTGTAATTTTGACCTTGCTTTTCTGCCTTTTGTTAGTGATTGAAAAAAAAGAGCTCTTGAATTCTGTAAACAAAACAGTTTAGTCAGCCCATACAACTTACATATTCAAGTTCATTTGCTGCAACAGTCCCGTTGCTTTTAATTGGAATACAGGCAGGGTCTGCTTCGCAAATGCTGTATTCTTCGTGGGTAAGGCAGGATGTCCTTGACTTCATTGAAATGTCTGAAGGAATGCTTACAACCATTAGAATAACTATTGCGGCAACAAAGACAACTCCTCCTACTGCCAGAAGGTACTCCATTGCAGCCTGTGCTTTTCTGTTCATTTCCTATGAGAAGGTGTCCAAAGTAGTATTTTAACTTTTGCAAAAAGTTTATTTCTTTTCTTCAATTTCTTTCTGTAGCCTTTCAATAAACTTGTCAATTTTTAGCGCGCCAATTACTTTTCCAGACCTTAATCTTACTGTTGCGGTTTTTTCTTTTTCTTCTCTGTCTCCAATGACTAGAATGTAAGGAATTTTTTTTAGCTGTGCATCCCTCACCTTTGACGAAACACTTTGCTGCCTTGAGTCAAGTACAACTCTTATTTTTGCTTTCTCTAATTCTTGCCCAATCTTTTCTGCGTACTTGACATGCCTGTCGGCAATTGCAATCAGTGAAACCTGAGTTGGATTAAGCCAGAGCGGGAATGCTCCGCCATAGTGTTCTATCAGAATTCCAAAAAATCTTTCCATTGAACCATATATTACTCTGTGAATCATAACAGGCCTTTTTGCCTTGTCGTCTTTGTCAATATAAGTTAGGTCAAACTTTTCAGGCATTGAAAAGTCAAGTTGGATTGTTGCACACTGCCAGGTTCTTCCCAAAGAATCCTTGATGTGGAAATCAATCTTCGGGCCGTAGAATGCACCATCTCCCTCATTAATCTTAAAGTCCATCTTTTTCTTTTTCATGGCATTCTGCAATGCGGCCTCTGCCTTGTCCCACAATTGTTTGCTGCCCATTGCGTCAGCAGGCCTTGTGCTCAGCTCAACAGTGTAGGAAAATCCAAATGTTTTGTAGACCCTGTCAACAAGATTTATCACACCCACAATTTCGTCTTCAATCTGTTCTTCTGTACAATAAATATGTGCATCGTCTTGTGTAAACTTTCTCACTCTAAACAGTCCGTTTAGCACTCCACTTAGCTCGTGCCTGTGAACAACTCCGAGTTCAGCCATTCTCAAAGGGAGTTCCCTATAACTGTGCCTTTTTGTTTTGTAGACAAGAATTCCTCCAGGGCAGTTCATTGGTTTTACCGCAAAGTCTTCGTTATCAATTTTTGTAAAGTACATATTTTCCTTGTAGTGATCCCAGTGGCCTGATTGTTCCCACAAAGTTCTTTTCAAAATAAGCGGAGTATTAATCTCAACATAGCCTGCTTTGCCATGCGCGTCCATCCAAAATTCTGTCAAAATATTCCAAATAACCATTCCGTTTGGGTGAATAAAAACAGAGCCCGGTGCTTCCGGATGCATACTGAACAAGTCTAATTCTTTTCCAATCTTTACATGGTTTCTTTTCTCTGCTTCTTCTCTTGCAAAAAGCCATTGCCTTAACTGTTTCTTGTCAGGAAAGCTTATGCCGTAAATTCTTTGCAGCATCTTGTTTTTCTCAGATCCTCTCCAGTAAGCACCTGAAACCTTCAAGAGCTTGACTGCACCAATTCTTCCGGCGCTTTCAACATGAGGGCCTTTGCACAAGTCAGTAAAATTTCCAGTGGTGTAAACGCCTACTTTTTTGTCTGTTAATTCTTTAATCAGCTCAACCTTGTAGGGCTGATCCTTAAACATTTCCAAAGCCTTTTTCTTGTCAACTTCCTCTTTCTCAAACTTGTCGTTTTTCTTAATAATTTCCTTAATCTTTTTCTCAATATTTTCAAGGTCTTCTGGTTTGAATGGTTTTTCCACATCAAAGTCGTAGTAGAATCCTTCTTCAATGGCAGGACCTATTGCAAACTTTGCCTTTGGATAAAGCTCTTTTACTGCTGCTGCCAGAATGTGGCTTGAGCTATGCCAGAATCTTTTCCTGTCTTCCTCTTTTTTCCAGTCTACCTTGCTCATATTCAAAGAAATAAGCCCCGAATGTTATTTAAAATTAGCCGTCTCGCCCGGTTAGTGCGAGTAAGAGGCTATTTCACTTCGTTCAATAGCCTGTCTTCACATATTACCGGAAATGCAGCCTCATTACTATTTAATTCATTAATTAAAGAATAATATATAGAATGATTTCCCCAAAACTGTGTATTAGGTGCAAGGGCAAGCTTTTGTGTGGTATGAGCTATTGTCCTATTCTCAAAAAGCACAGTGTGCAGACAAAGACCATTTCGAGAATTAACAGGAACGAGTTTACTGGAAGCAGCCCACCAAGCCTTTTTGTAAGCTGGAAAAACTATCCAAATGTTACTATTGCGCCTTTGAGCCCGACAGAAATTCTGGATTCAGCTCTTTTTGATACTCCTGAGGAATGGTTTGGAATGCCGCAGGAGCGAATTGTTTCTTTCAGGGAGCAATTGATTAGAAGCAGTAAGCCAATTAATGTAACTGACGCGGCAAAGCCTGCTTACGAGCTTGTTGAAATGCAGGAGCTTGTAATGGCAACAAAGCCAACTGCAATTGATGTTACTCTGAAAAAAGCCCCTGTTTCAAATATTTCTTTTCATGAAAGCGTTGCTCCAATAGGTCCAACTGCTTCCTTGATAAAAATGAGGCTTGATGAAAACCCAAGCATTCACAAGAAGATTGACTACACTGTTTCAGACACTGACCTAAAATCAAGCGAGGCCCTGATGAGGCTTTATGACGCAGGCTTTCATGTAAGCAGGCTCTACAAACTTTTGTCTGCCGGAACCCTTGGGGTTGGAAAAAACAGAAAGCTTGTACCGACAAGGTGGTCTATTACCGCTGTTGACAGCAATCTTGCCAAACAGCTTGTTGACGAAAAGGTAAAGTACCTGTCTCAAATTTCTGAATTTGAATTGTTTCACAGCAACTACCTTGACAACAATTTTTGGGTTTTGCTTGCGCCAGGCAACTGGTCCTTTGAACAGCTTGAGTGCTGGCTTCCAGGTGGAACCTGGGCATGCAATGCAAAGGATGCCCAAATAATTCAGGACCACGAGTTTTACAAGGGCAGGACAACATATGCAACAAATACGGAAGGCGCTTACTATAGCGCAAAGCTTGCGGTTGCAGAGCATCTTGTGCAGAGAAAAAGGCAGGCAACAGCAATTGTTTTCAGGGAAATTGGTTCAGGCTATACAATGCCTTTGGGTGTCTGGCAGATTAGGGAAAATGTAAGAAACGCCCTTAGGCAAAAACCATTGTCTTTCTCAACCCTTTCTTTGGCCCTTGCTTTCCTTTCAAGAAAGTTGTCGGTTCCAATGAAACGCTACAAGAAGGAAAGTGCGCTTTTGGACAAAATGCTGCACCAGCGCACAATCACTTCCTTTCTTTCCTAAAGGCCTTGGAAAAGGTTTTTATACAAGGTTTTGCCTTTCTTACTTGATTTCATGATTTTTCTGGCAATTGCATTAATCTTTATGCTGGCAATCGCTGTCCTTGCATTTAGAATTAAGTCAAAGAGATGGTATTCACAGGATCATTCACTTGAGAAAAAACTTGTTGCAGTCTTTGCAGTGCTTGCAGTTTTCTCTGTTTTAACGCACTTTTTTATCCCGCAGGATCTTGCGCAAATAATCAGCCCGCCTGCTGAAGGCATTGATTCAAAGATTTTAGCAGAGGCTATTTCTCCTGTTGAGGAATGCAGCGAAGGATTTTGCTTTGAGGTAAAGGTTACAAGGGTCTTCAAAGGGCTTTTTGCTGACGGCCAAAACATTCCGGTGGTGGTTGACTGTGGAATTCCTTTCTTTGGAGAGCTTGAAATTGTTGGAAAGGCAAGGGATGGAAAGCTTTTTTCTTCTTGCACAAAAATTTCGATGATTGATCCGTTTATTGAGGAGGGTTTCCAGTGAAGAAACTTGTACTCCTGCTGCTTTTGCTTTTTTCGGCAAACGCTTTTTCGGCAGATGTAAGCCTTAGTCAAAAGTGTATAATTGGGGAAGAGCAGTGTGCACATGCAACTTTCTATCAAACTTATGCAGATCCCTCTGGCACAATTCCTCAAACAGACTTTGATCCTGGTGCCACATTTTACGTCAATTTCAAGATAAAGAATGTGGGAACTCAGCCTCTTGAAAATTTGAAGATTTTCTTTATTGGATATAACAAGTGGACGAGGTCTCTTGTTTCAACCCCGACTGTTGTTTCAGGAGTTGATCTTGATCCAAATGAGGAATTCACCTTTGAAGGGGCTGCTCTAACTCTTCATGATCACTTGGCTCCAACCGCCCTTCCTGACGATGGCGGAACGCAGGACATTGTAATGTATGTTTCAACAGAGTCAAACCAATATTTTCACACTCCTCGTGAAAAGCTTTCAATAAATGATATAGGCCAGCTTTGGGCCGGTACAACAGTTGTTGGCAGAACAAAGTTGAGCTCGGCTCTCCCGGCAGATTGGGCTTATGTAACTCCGGTATCTCTACTAGACGAATTTGATGTTAAGGCTGAGGTCACAAACAAGAACCTTGTTGACATTGTTCCAATATCTATTGAAATAAATACTTCGTCTATTCAAAACTGCAATATTATTCCAGCTGGCTTTAACGGGGGTGTGTTGGCAGGAGGCACTTACACAACTCAAACATATCCTATTGGTCCAGGGCTAACAGAAACAGTTGCTTTGGAGCAATGTACTTTGAAGCCAACAACTCCTGGAGGGGTCATATATACTTCAACTTACTCCAGATATAATGGAAATCTTCTTATTGCCACCTGGCCAAGGCTTGAAACAGAGGATCCCAATATGCAATATTATAATATTTGGGCAGACCATGACTATCTTGCCTCAAGCGAAAGCACAACGATTAATGTTGAGTATAGGGTAAGGTATGGCGACATGCCGCCTGGTTCTTACATGATTTTTTCTTTTGACGATTACACTAACGGAGTTTTAATTGCCGACAGGCAAATCGATTTTCCAGCCGGGCTTGCAAAGGACACTACTTTCATTGATTCTGTTACAATAGATGATTACCCAGATGATTTGTCCTATAATTTTAGGGTAACTGTATTGCTTTACGAGCCAACGGCCATTAATGCAGATGACTATGTTCGCGTAACCTGGGGCCAAAAAAGCAAAACATTTTCTCCACCGCCTCCGAACGCGGTTATTGACACTGATAATGAAACGTCTACGAGTGGAGACTGCTTGCCTCTTGAAAGCCTTGGCGGTGGATTCAAAAGAATAACCTGTACTTTTGCAGGTACAAGTCAAAAGGTTGTACAGCTTGCAGGTGCCCAGCACTTTGTTCACGATGTTCAGGTTTCAGGAGTTTCAATGTATGCCTTGCAGAGGGACAAGCTTGAAACACTGGTTTTCCTGTGGCCGACTGCCCCTGGAGACCCTGTAACCGTAACTTTTAGGATTGCAAGAGCGGCTTCTGCGCCTGGTCTTGAGTTCTTTGAGGCAGGCATTATTCTTGCGGCTTGCTTTGCATTAACTTTTTTCATTCTGCAAAGGTTTGAGAAATAGTTTCATTTCTTAATAGCTGTAAATAGCTTTATTTTTTGAACTTCATAAATTGGGCCAGCATAGCCTCTAATTGAATTCTTTCGTTTGCGCCTTCAACCATTCTGAAATCGTATTCTCCAACAATGTCTATTATCGCAACCTTTGTTTTGCTTGAAATTTCTTTTTCATCTGCTCTCATGGCTTCCCTGTAAACTTGGCCGATTACGTCTTCGCCTGACATTCCGTGTTCATACATTAGCTTGTCTAAAAGGTTTCTTGCGTCTAAAAACTTTCCGTCTAATGCCAGGCCAATCATTTCTTTGACTTCTGCTGGCCTTGCCCTGCTGCTTACATTGAAGACTGTTTCTTCATCTACCTTTTTGTTAAGGGCTGATGATGCCTGTAAAATGTTTACTGCTTTTCTCATGTCTCCCATGCTTACATAGACTATTGCTTCAAGGGCTTTTTTGTCAAGTTTAATTCCTTCAATTTTGGCTATTTCGGAAAGCTTTTCTTCCACTTCTTTTGATTGCAATGGTCTGAATCTGAAAATGACACATCGGCTTTGCAGTGGCTCAATTATTCTGCTGCTGTAATTGCAGCTTAGCACAAACCTGCAGGTCTTTGTGTATTTTTCCATTGTCCTTCTAAGGGCGTGCTGTGCATCGCTTGTCAAAGCATCTGACTCGTCTAAAAAGATTATCTTAAAGTCTGCTGAGAATGCAAGTGTTCTTGCAAAGTCTTTTATCTGGCCTCTTACAACATCGATTCCTCTTGAGTCGCTGGCATTTAATTCCATAAAATTTCTTCCAAATTCTTCTTTGAACAGTTCTTTTGCCATTGCCACTGCCGCACTTGTCTTTCCAATTCCTGCAGGGCCTGAGAACATCATGTTTGGAACATTGTGAGTTTTTACATAGCTTTTCAGCCTGTCAATTGCTTCCTTTTGGCCAACAACCTGGTTTAGGGTAACAGGCCTGTATTTTTCAACCCAGGGTAGTTCAATAGCCATTTTCACTCAAATCCTTCTTTTTTGGGGGCTTTTGCCCTTTTTTCCCAACTCTATTCATATCTTGTCAAGAAAACAGTTTTAAACCTATTACTACTATTTTTATTTGTTATTGAAAGGGTTGGTTTTGAATGGGGGAAAAAACTATTTCATCAAACAAGCTTATCATTGCCGTTTTTCTTTGTGGGCTAAGCTATGTGGTTCTTTACGCCCTTAGTGTGTCAAGTGGCATAATTAATGATTTGCTTGCCACAATTTCTGAGTGGCCGCTTACCTGGGCTTATTCCTGGATTCTTGAAATGCTTGCAATTCCAAAATTCCAAAGCCCGATGTTTTTGGTAATGCCAGTTTTTGCATTTTTTGCCATCTTTTTCTTGGTTGACTGGGTTAACAAGGAATTTAAGACAAAGCTTGGATTGTATCCTGTGTTTCCTGCCTTGTTTCTTGTAGTTTCAACAGTTGCCTTTTATGTTGCACTTTATTGGTATGTCTCAAACTTTGCTTCACTGCAAAGTCTTGAAATGTCTCCTGACCTTGTTGACTTTTGGGGCAAGCTTCATGCCAATGCCTTTATGCTCTTTATTTGGGGCGGGCTCTTTGGCTGGATTGCAAGATATGTTGTTGAAAAGCTTGATCTTTAATTAGGAAAGTTAGTCAAATTCTTATTTTTCTACAAAGCTTTTGAATGCCTTCTTTTAAAATTTCGCCTTTTTGGAAAAGTTATTTAAGCACTTTCAGTCCAATAGTAATGGGGTTTGTTAATTGCTTTTACAAAACAGTTTTGAACAGTATAAGGCCAATTTCAAGACAGCTGTGGTTTTTGCACTTTTGCTTGTCTTTGTGCCTGTTTTTGGATTTTTCTCAAACATTTTTATCAGCAGCGGAAGCATTTTCCTGGATTACAGCGTGCTTCCAATGGAACCCCTGCTTTTGCTTGTTGAAGCAGTTCTTGCAGCCTTGTTTCTTGTCTTCTATTCTTTCTTTGTTTCAATCATAATATTTTCTGTCAGAAAAAGCCTGAGCAAGCTAAAGCTGCAATTTTATTTCCATGAAATGTTTCAAAAATTTACCCTGAGAATTTTTGCCTTTTATGCAATTTACTCAATAGTGCTTTTCCTTATTGCAGTGGCGATTGTTACCGCCGGCTTTTCAATCCTTATTGCGACCATAATTTTGCTGGTCCTTTCAGTAATTTTCATGTTTGTGCCGCAGGCGGTTGTAATTGAGGAAGAGGGTTTGAAGCATGCTGTTTCAACAAACTTCGAATTTCTTTTCAAGAATCCAACTGCGTTTCTCAAAGTTCTTGTTGTCGGTGCAATCATGCTTGCTGTTTTGCAGCTTTTAGAATTTGCTTTGAGTCAGTTCACTCTTCTTGCTCCCTATGCTTCTCTTTTTCTCTCCTTAGTCTTTGTTTTGCCTTTCCTTGAAATACTGAAAACCTATCTTTACATGATGAGGTTTGACATAATAAAGAGCCATGAGATTGCAAGCAGGGCCAAACCAAAGGAAGCAAGGCCTGAACCAGAATCAATTGCTGCCGCCCCAAAGCTCTGATTTATTCGCTATTTTTGAATCATTCGCTGTTTTTGAATTCAATCAGCCTGATGTTGCTGTCAATTAGCTCGTTTAATTCCTTTTGGCTTTCGGCCTTTGCGGCAAAACAGTAATTTTTGCAGATCGCCTTGCTTTTTCTCAAAATCTTTTCTTCTTCAATCGGCTTTCTTGCCTGCTTGAACATTTTTTTGTTGTGGCTTGAAAACCTGTACAATGCAGTCTTGTTGCTTAATTCCACAATGCAAAACTTTTCAGACAATTCTTTTTTGAGTTCTGAAATTATTTTTTCTGAGAAAGACAGGGCTTCTCCTTCTTTTTCTGTTTCAAGGAATGCCTTGCTTGCCTCAACAAGGCTGTCAAGTGCAACAACGGCGCCAAGCCGGTCTACATCAATGTTTTGCTTTTTCACATAGTGCCTTTCAAGCAGATTTTTTCTCTTGAGTTTGTCAAGCTGGGTTATTACCCTGGCTTTTTTTCCAACTTCTTCAAAGAAGGCTGTTTCATTGCCTTTGTTTTCCAGGGCTATTAGTGAAAGGTTTAATCCTGTAAATGAACAAAGGCTGCCTGTTGGCAATGCAAGGCCGTTTACTAAAAACAATTCTTTGTTTTTGCAGTTTAGGAATGTTTTGGGAAATGGCTTGTGCAAAATCTTTAGCTTGTATTTTGTGTCAATTGCAACTGCGTTCTCAAAAACAGGAAATGATTCCTTCGAATTTGCTTTCAGCATGGTTGTTGCTGCGCCGGCCATGCTTTCCCTTTCAATTCCTTTTCCTGCTAAAAATTCCGGTTCAAACAAGTAGGATGTATTAAATGCAGAGACAGATTTTCCGCTTAGGAAAACTGTTTTTGCCACGTTTGCAAATAGTTGGCCTGCATTTGAGGCTGTCTTTTTGCCAACCTTTGCGGCAATGGCTGCATTCAATCCAGAGATGTTTGGCCTCCAGCTATAAAACTTTCCAAGCCTGTTTGCTTTTTCAAGCAGTTCAAAGACTGTTTCCCTGGGGCTCTCTTTTATTTCCGGAACAAGGCTTGTGGCAATAGGTCTTGTTGAAAAATCCTGTATTTCTGCAATAAATATTTCTTTTGAGAGATGCATTCTTCCAAGATTGTTTGGAATTATTCTAAGTAAGTTGTATTCTGTCATTATTGCCTTGTTGTTGTAGGGACTTTGCTCAGCTTTCTTGCCTGCTTCAAAAACAGGCAGGCCGAGTCTTGTATACTGGTTCCTGATGTTTTCGTGGCCGTATTCCAGCAACTTTACATTTACCATTTCTCTTATCAGGGGCGTACTTATCTTTTCAATTTCAAGGTCTTTTATTTTTTCTTCTACCTCGTTTCCAATCTTTTCCGCAACTCCTCTTGCAACCTCTGTTTCGCGCAGCAAACTTTTGATGATATTGCCTCTGTCAAATCCTTCAATTAATTGGCTGCTTGTTCTGACCTGCATTCTTTGAAATGAGGCATAAACTGTTGCTGCCTTTGGATCAAGCTGCTGCAATATTTCCAAAGTCCTCTTTCTCAAATTTTTAATGCCTGTTGCTTCCTCGCTTGAAAGCTTTTTGACAAGCCTTGTAATAGTCCACTTGTTGGCGTTTGCCTCCTCGCATTCTTTTGCAATCTTTTCAATTAGCGTGGCGATTGGTTTTTCTTGCATGCAGTAATGCTTGGGATACGAAATAATTAACTGTTTGCGCATTTCCTTTGAAAAGCAAACTTTTTAATAAAGTTTTATTTGAATTATTAATAGTGGAGGGATTGTTATGGTTGTAAATCTTGATAAAATTGATCTTGTTATAATTAAGAACCTGTTAAGGGATGGCAGGGCTAGTTTTAGCAGTATTGCAAAGCAGATTGGCTTAACAGACGTTGCTGTAAAGAAAAGGGTTGAGAGCCTGAAAAGAAAGGGTGTTGTAAGTGGCATTAATGCTAACTTAAACCTTAAAGTTCTTGGATTTGAAAACCCTATTTATGTTCAGATTAGAAGCGAAATTGGAAAGAACAAGGATCTTTTCAAAAAGTTGAACGAGCTTGATTATATTGTTGAATTATACCAGGTGCTTGGAGAATACAATCTTCTTGCAAAGCTTGTTGTAACCGATCTTAGCACGGCTGAAAAAGCCATTTCAAAACTTGGCTTGCTTGACGGCATAATTGACTTGAAAACATTGGTTGTCTTGTCAGAATTAAAGAAGGGACAAGTTTTGCCTTCAGGCGCGCTGCAGAAAAAGCTTTAGATATTTTACAGTGTTAGCTTTTTCTCGCTGGCTTGTTCTTCCGCTTCTTTCTTTTCTTCTCTTTCCTCTTTTTTCTCTTTTCGCAACTGTTTAACTGTCTTTGGCCCTGTTGAAAAGCTGAAGGCCATCAGGGAAATTACAACGCTTACAACAATTGCAATATAAACAATTTTCAGTATGATATCACTTCCTGTTATGCCATGGGCCATAAACAATGGCGCCATTGCTGCCGGGGCAATGCCTTTTGGTGAGATAAGGCTTAGCTTCACCCTTTGGATAAAGTCAAGGTCGCTTTTGTAGGAGATAAGTGAGACAGAAACCGCTCTTGCAATAAGGAGGGCAACTGCAATTACTACGACTTCAAATCTGTTAATTCCAAGCTCTGCAAGTGTTCCAAGGGTAAATTGCATTCCAAGCATTATAAATACAAAGATTGTGAAGAGGAATGCAAGCTGTTCGGTAAACTTTCCAAGCAAGTGTGTTTCTTTTTTAGCTGTGCTGCTTAACAAAAGTGATGTTATTGCAACTGCCACAATGCCTGACCCGAAAAAGTTTTCTGAAATAATGTAAACTCCGATTGCAATTGCAAGCCCTATTATTTCCTCGTGCCTGTGCTTGCTTGCGGCAAGAATCTTTCTTCCCCAAAATGCACCCCCGACTCCAACAATGCCTCCCACTATTAGCATTGCAAAGAATTTTGGAACATTAAGCAATGCAAGTTCTGGTGTCACAAGATAATCAAGTAAAAGCAATGGAAGGATTAATGTTAGAGGCTGGTTGAATATGGATTCTGATAAAAGAATTGTTTTTATCCTGCTGCTTTTATCTCCTGTTTCAACCGAGGTTATTGCCGCACTGTCACTTCCGCTTAACAGGGCTCCTAGAACAATTGCACTAAGTAATGGAATGCTTAGGAGGGCAAAGGTTATTCCGCTTATTATAAACAGGGTAAGGAAAACACCTATTGTTGCAAGGCTTAATATCAGGCGGCCGTCTTCCTCCACTTCTCTGAATTTCAGGCTGAATCCTGCACTGAACACAATTACAATCAATGCAATTATTCTGATTATTTCAGGCATGTTGCCGAATTTTTCCAGGTCAAGAATGCCAAATGA
>JAFCCH010000022.1 GCA_017610265.1 Nitrososphaerota archaeon | reverse complement strand
CCAAGTCGTCAAGGTGCCTATAAAAAATTATTTCCTTTACTGCAGGGCATCCTTTGACAAGGCCGGAAATCTTGCTTTTTGCTTTGGCAATAATTATTACTGTTTTTCCCAAAACATCGGCTTCCCTTAATTCCATTCCCTGACCGGTTGAACGAGTAGACAATTCTCCAATGATAAAATCTGCTTCTTTTATTTTATGAAAAGCACGCTTGTACCTCTCCCTGTCACCGCCCTTAAAGGCAGCTGTGTCAATAGGAGAAGAAATATGCTCTGCATATTTAGTGCAAGCAGAAATAATTGCAGAATACAGGTTCTTCCTTACCTCGTCTTCTGGCATGCGTCCAAGAATTAAAATATTTCTCATGATTAAAAGAAGTGTTAAGTCCTTTAAAAGGGTGCTCCCCAAAACAATAAAATAGAGGTTTGGACCTAATTAAACAGTGAATTCAAGAGCCCAAGCAGGATTAGAATACCTTATTACTTATGGCTGGGCAATTGTTCTGGTTGCAGCAGTTATTGGAACCCTTGTTCTAGTAGTTGGAACTCCTTTGGCAGAAGGCAGTTTTTCAAGTTCTGATCCAACCAAATTAATGATTAAGGGAGCAGCCGTAGAAAACAATGTTGCAACAATCAAGCTTCAAAACATTACAGGCGGAGAAATTGATGTTCAAAGAGTTACCGGGACAACAGGGTACTATGATTGCATTGCAACAAATACAAGCAACACTATTGTTTCAGGCGGAGAACTCGAAATAAAATGTTCTGCTTCTCCAAATATTGCACAAGGCGACATTGAAATTGAATATGTTGACGCTTCAGGCCTTTTGCAGAACACTCTTCTTTCAGGAGGAGGCGTAGCAATGGGTGCGCCTCCAACAGGAGAAAATTCAGATTACCTTTGCTCAGACGGCTTTGACAATGACGGAGATTATCTTGTAGACTGCCTTGACCCAGATTGTGACGATTTGACAGGCCAACCAGGTGGCGCTCTCTGTGAATTTGACGAGGAAGAAACCTGTGATGATGGATTTGACAATGACGCAGACGGAAACATTGATATTGCCGATTCTGACTGTGTCCCGGCTGAAATTTGTAACAACACCATTGACGATGATTTGGATAGTTTTGTTGATTGTCTTGATTCTGATTGTTTTGCCAACCCTGTGTGCTTATCTTCTTTGGGAGAAGCCTGTAACACCGGTGACGAATGCAGTTCAGGCTTTTGTACTGACAATGTTTGTTGTAACAGTGCTTGCGACGGAACTTGCCAATCATGCGCATTTTCTGGAAATGAAGGAACTTGTAGTGGAGAGGATATTGGAGAAGGCCAATGTTTGGGCCCTGAGCTTGTCACAAATGGAACCTTTTCAGACGGAGAAACAGGCTGGAATTTCTCAGATTACGGTTGGAGTGTAGTAAATGAGCAAGCCAGATATTATCCTGATCCACCAATGCCTTTTGATGTCGAGTTATATCCTTCACCAAGCATTGGCATTCAATCAGGCAAAGCATATAGGATTAGTTATGATATTGTAACGGTTTCAGGTCCATTTATTGCATGGATAACTGCAGGCAGTCATTCTTTTTGGTGTTCTTCTCCAGGATGTACTCCTGAAACACAACAAGAGGATTTTACAGCCACTTCTTCAGGAAACTTTAATATCTTTTTGCTTCAAGAAGGACCGTCTGAAACAACTTTTACGTTTGACAATGTTTCTGTAAAGGAAAAATATACTGAATAAAAAGCAGCAAATATTAACAAATTAGTTTCTTTTTTTGTATCTTTCAATTGCAGAAATCAATGTCTTTGCCTTTACTAAATCGTTCTGCATTGAGACTGGAGGCATTTTGTCAGGGCTCCATCCTTTTTCCAGATAGGCCTTAACATACTCTCCCTGTGCTTTCAGCATTTCCTTTCTTTTCTCGAGGAAGTTGTTTGCAAGCTTTTCTGCCCGCTCAAGTGCCTTTGCAGAAACCTTTTTTCCTGCTTTGGCAGCAAGCTTTGGTCTTAGTTCTTTGTCAATGCTTTTAAGCATTCTTGAAGAATTTGCAACCTCTCTTAGAACAACAGCTCTCCTGTTCTCAGCGTGAACTGGATGCCCAGGAGTTCTCCAGCCAACAGGCATGAAAAACGGCTCTTTCTTGCGCTTTTTTCTTACCATAAAAAGAATAGCGTTTTTGAAGTATTTTATTATTTCGTTTTTATCCCAAGGGCTTCAAGCTCTTGTTTGACTTGCCCTATGCTCTTGAAAACAATTGGGTGAATGCCAAGGTTTTTTGGATGAAGCATGTTTTTTTCCTTGTCGTCAATAAAGACGCATTCTTCCGGGTTTAGGCCAAGCTCTTTTAAAACCTGCTTGAATGATTCTTCCTGGGGCTTCATCAAATGCATTTCGTTTGAGAAAAACATTTCTTCAAAAATTCCTTTTAGTGCAGGGTCTTTTCTGATTGAGGGAGTTGCTGCGTCAAAGTTGTCTGAAAAAATTACCACTTTGAAAGACTTTTTTAGGAATTTGGCAAGGTCGAGGGTTTCCTGGTTTAATTCATACCAGGAAGCAAATTCTTCAAGAAAAGCATCCAGGGGAATTTTAATGTCTTTCATGTTCTTTTCCCAAAAGTCCTTGGTTGTTTGGTTTCCAAGCAGAAGAGGGTCTTCTTTTGAGTAAAGCCTTTCCTGAATCAGGGTTTTGTCAATTGAAAGCTTTTTGGAAAGCTTTTCTGCAAGGCCTGGCCAGCACCTGTTTGTGGTCAGAACGCCTGCAAAATCAAAAATAACTGCCTTTATTTCAGCCACGAATAACGCCTCTGCATTTCTCGCTTCCGCAGTTGCATTTCATGTTCATGTTTGGCTCTGGTTCTTTGGAGTAATCAGAGGTTAGTTCTTCGCCCTCTTTTATGTTTCGCAGAGCAAAGTCAGAAAAATCTTTAACAAAAGTGTTTGGATCACAGGAATGGTTTACAAAGCGCGCTGGAGGAAGCTGCAGAACATATTTGCCTTCCCAGAAGGCAACATATCTTTTTTCTTCGTCAGGCATTTTGTTGGCTTCTTCCTCTGAGAGCTCGTGGGAAATGTCCCACTTCAAAATAAGCTCGCCTTTTTTGAAATCTCGGCAGGCAAAGACGCCCTTGCCATTAATCTTTGATTCCTTTACAATTACGTCAGGCATAGAAAATAGGAGAAGGAAAAAGTATTTTAGGGTTTTCTTTAGTCAAAATAATATTTTTCGTAAACCCGCTTTATTTCTGCTTTATCTTCCTCAGTAAAGGGCACTAGCCATTCCTCAACAGGACTTATAAACCCTTCAACACCTGCCTTAGTTTCAGGGCACAGTTTTGAGCCCTTTTTGGAAAAATCATAAATACTGGCAGGATAGGCAAGGGGGCAGACAGAATTTGTTGGCCTGTCTAAATCCGCAAGCTGCCCAATGGTTGAAATCAACTGAATTCCAACACGCCTTCCAAGAAGAATTTCCTGGTCTTCTATTTTTGGCAGGCTTTCTTCAAAGCGATAGCTTGAAACTACTCCAATACGATTAGAGTAATCCTGGAGAGAAAAAATAAAGTTTGAGCTTCCCTCATACATATCTTTGTCTGTTATTCCAATAGGGAAAAAGTCTTCCTGTATGACGTCAGGGAAATGGTCGTCTAAAATAGTCACAATTTTGCCTGCGTCATACTGACCTCTTTCCCCGTCCAAAATTTGTTGATCCGGAATAGTCATTGCAGAATCAACCAGGCATCCAAATCTAAACTTGCTTTTAATCAAGACACACATGTCCTCTAAGTTAACAGAATCAAAATTGTTTATTGGGATAAGTCTTATTGAAAAAAGGGGATAGTAGGATTCAGGAATTTCAAAATCGCTTAAGGTGGTCTTGCCTGAAAGCCTGTCAGCGGCCATCTGCAAAATAACATTTTCCTCATTTGTCAAAGGAGTGTTGGATGAACCAGAAGAAATGTTCTGGCTTAAAGACTGAGAGAAATCTGAAAAGCTTGTTATGAGAAAGGTTGTGGTTAGATAAAAAGTTGCCACAAACAGAATGAAAACAATAACAAGAACGGCAATGCCGAGACCCTGATCAGACTTTGGCATTTTTGCCTTATCTGCTGTTGAAACAAGCGATATTTTAGAATGAGGATAAGATTTCGGATCCATTGCAAGCAATAAGCCCTAAACTAGTATTTATTTATTTCAGGGCAGAAAAATTCATTTCTTTCTTGAATAAGAGTTTCTTGCCTGGTCAAGGATTGTTTCAAGGCTTGTTAACTCTGACTTAAGAGTTGTTAGTTCAGAACCCTGAACCTTGTTTTCCTTTACCTTTAATTCGGAAATTTTTGTTTTTACCTGGGCGAAAAAATCAGCCCACCTGTGTTGAGTGGTTGTATAACGCCTGTTAAGCTTTTTCAGGTGACTCAACTGTGTTTGGGCCCGTTTGTTAAATGGTTTTCTTGCAGGCATGTAAATAACTGTATACTTCAAGGTATTTTATTGTTTTGGGCAAAGGGCAAGAATAAAAAAGGGGTTTGTACTTACTTTTGTTGAATGTTTAAGAGATATTACAGGGAATTAATGCTTGCCGCATTGCTTACTTTGGGAGCATTTGCATTAGGAGATGTTTTGGGAGACTTTATTGCCCCCCAGGGAGACGGAATAAGCCTTTCCCCTGTTTTGATGATTTTCTCAATGGTAATGCTTGTTTCACCTGGATTGATTGGAAGCATTCCAAGTGGCTACCTGATTGCAAAGAAAACAAAAAATTTCAAAGCGCATTTGTTTGTTCCGGCTGTTGGAACTGCAATTGGCGGAATGATAATAATGGTTTTGGCAGGAATTGCCCTTCTCTTAATTCCTGACACTGCATGGCTTGCACAAATGGATAACGCTACCGAAATGGGTGTTGATTTCTTTTCACAAATGTCTTTGGCTGATTACAAGGCAATGATAATGTTTTCAGTAATCTTTGGCGCAGTGTTTTTGTCAATTTTAAATTTTACAATCGGTTTGGCAGGCGGTTTTATTGGAAGCAAAATTGTTGAAATGAACCAGCCTGAAAAGAAAGCTGAAAAAAAGTCAAAAAAGAAAGCAGTAAAGAAGTCAAAAAAGAAAAGAAAAAAATAGCTTTTTTTTAAGAGAACAAGTTTATGGTCAACGCTATTGAAATAAACAACATTGTAAAAAGCTACGGAGAATTAAAGGCCGTTAACAATGTAACCTTGTCTGTTGAAAAAGGGGCAATTTTTGGATTGCTTGGGCCAAACGGGGCTGGAAAAACAACTCTAATTTCAATGCTTGTTACAATGAGAAAACCCTCTGGGGGCAAGGCAAAAGTAAACGGCTTTGACATTGAAAAGCAACCTGGAAAAGTTAGGGAAAGCATTGGAATTGTTTTTCAGGACCAAAGCCTTGACGACGAATTAACCGCTTTAGAAAATCTTGAAATGCACGCTGCAATGTACGCTGTTCCAAAAGACAAAAGAGTTGAAAGAATTAAGGAATTGACAAAACTTGTTGGCCTTGAAAATCATTTGAAAAGCATTGTAAAAAATTTTTCCGGCGGAATGAAGAGAAGGCTTGAAATTGCCCGTGGTCTGCTGCACCATCCAAAAGTATTGTTTTTGGACGAACCAACCTTGGGGCTTGACCCGCAGACAAGGGCAGGCATCTGGACTTATATTAAAAAATTGAACAAGGAAAAGGGAGTAACAATTGTTTTGACAACCCATTACATGGACGAAGCAGACAGCGTATGCAGTAAAATTGCAATAATTGACAGTGGAAAAATAATCGCTTTGGGAAGCCCAAAAAGCCTGAAAAACAAGCTTGGTGGAGACGTTATTTCAATTGAATGCAGCAACCCTGAATCCTGCGGCAAAGACTTGGAAAAACAAGCTTGGGTTAAAAAAGTATTAAAGCACGACGGCATTGTTGACGCAAGGGTTGAAAAGGGAGAAGAAAAAATTCCAAAAATTCTTGCGATTGCAGCAAAAAAGGGAATAAAGGTTAATTCAGTGAATTTGAGAAAGCCTTCATTAGACGATGTCTTTATTCACTTCACTGGAAAAACCATCAGGGAACAGGAAGCAAATACCGCGCTTGATACCATGAGAATGCGAAGAAAGCTTGGGGGGCACAGAAGATGAACAAAGAACTCGAAGCTGTTTTTGCCCTCTGGAAACGAGAACTAATCCGTTTCTTTAGGTCAAAAAGCCGGGTTATTGGAAGCCTTGGAATGCCTTTCTTCTTCCTTGCAATTCTTGGAACAGGAATGAATCAGGCCTTTGTTGTTCCAGGAAGCGAAAACTATTTGGAATTTATTGCACCAGGCATAATTGGAATGGTTTTAATGTTTGGCTCAATGTTTTCAGGAATAATTGTAATTGTTGACAGGCAATTTGGTTTTTTGAAAGAAACACTTGTTGCACCAGTAAGCAGGCTTTCAATTGTTGTTGGAAAAACCCTTGGAGGGGCAACAACAGCAGTTATTCAGGGATTAATAATAATGATTATTTCAGCTTTTCTTGGAGTAAACTTTCAAATTGCAAACATTTTGTTGCTTGTCTTGTTTATGACAATGGTTTCAATGATGTTTGTAGCATTGGGAATTGCAATTGCCTCAAAAATGGAGGACATGCACGGATTTCAAATAATAATGAACTTTTTGATAATGCCCTTATTTTTCCTAAGTGGAGCATTATACCCTCTTTCAACCGCACCAGAATTTTTAAAAGTTGCCTCAATGTTTGACCCTTTAACTTATGGAGTGAGCGGTCTGCGTTTTATTTTGCTTGGCTATTCAGAAATTCCGTTTGCAACCTCTTTTGCTGTAATTACAGGATTTACAATTCTGTTTATTGGAATAGCAATTTATGCATTTAACAGCATTGAAGAATAAAACAACTGTTTTGAATTAGGGTTGAACGCTTTCAAACCAGTCTTTTCCAAACCCAATGCTTTTACAAAACTCGTTTGACTGGCATGTAATTGCACTGCATTCTTCACAGGGAGGGCAGACAGTGCAACCATCAGGGCATTCTTCTGCAAGAAGGGCTTTGCAAACGCTTGCATCCAAACCAGGCACTGTTTCCAATTCAGAATCTGTTTCCGAATCAGGGCCTGTTTCTAAAAGCTCACAGGTAAAAGCACAAACATCAATGCAACCTAATGCGTCAGAAGGACAGGGACTTCCGCATTCGTTAAAAGATCCGCCTCTTTGATCACAATCTGCTTTTAGTGGAACAGTATTAACAGCAGCGTCTGTGGTGTAAACTATTTTGTCCTCAAAAGAACTTTCAATTGGCACAAGAACATCCGGCACAACTTCTATGCCACAGGCAGTTCTGCATTCTTCAAGTGTTTGAAATGGAGCAACTCCGTCACAGCCTCCCCAAAGGAATTCTTTACATTGCCTGTCTTCTCCAAGGTAAAAACGGGAAATTGCCGCCTCACAAGGACCTGGATCAGGCTCCAAAAAGCACCTCTCGTCCCTGCTTGAATCAACATGGTCAACAGCAGTAATGCATCCGCTCAATACAGAGAATAGAAATATAATTCCAAGAAATAAAAGAATCTTTTTCATAAAAGAGATAGGTTCAAAGAAGTATTTAAACGACTTCAAATACTTAGGGAAAAAGCTAACTTTGCCGCAGGCTATTGGTTGATAAAAAGAAAAAGAATTAGAATTAAAAAATTGTTTTAACTAATTTTTTAAGAATTAGTAGTTGTCTCTTCTAGGCCTGTTGTTTCCCATTGGCTTTTTGTGCTTCTGGTAACAATCTCTACAGTACACAGGTCTTTCTCCGTCAGGCTTAAAGGGAACTTCTGTTTCCTTACCGCATTCAGAGCAAGTAACTTTGTGCATGTCTCTGCCAAACTTGTCTTCGCTCATTTTTGTTTTTTCACCTTTTTTTTGATTAATAAGCCGCTTTTTCAAGCAAAGCCTATACAATATTCATTCATGCAATGGCTTTAAAAGGAGTAAAATAAGGCCGAAAAAGCAGAAATTTGGCAGAGCATTAACGGAAACCTACTCCCTGAAAACTGTTTAAAAGGGAATGAAGCTATTTTGAAGAAGAGGTGTTTTGATGAAGATTGTTGAAAAAGAAGCGTTCAAAATAGTTGGAATGGAAATTGAAACAACTGTCCAGGAATGCATTGAAGACAGTAAGCTTTCTTCCCTCTGGGAAAGGTTTATGGCAAGATTTTTGGAAGTCAAAGACAAAGTTAATGAAGGAACCCATTTTGGAGCATGTTTTGTAACAGGAGAATGCAGCTTTAAATACCTTGCAGCAGTCGAAGTAACAAGCTTTGACAACATTCCCCAAGGAATGGTAAAGGCAGAAATTGCTGCCTCAAAATACGCTGTTTTTACCCACAAAGGGCCTTTGTCAAAATTAAATGAAACCTATGGAAAGCTTTATGAAAAAGACATGCCTGAATCAGGATTAAAACAAAAAAACTTTTGGTTTGAATTTTACAGAGAAAAGGTTTACGAGGAAAGCCCAAATGTTGAACTTGAATTGTGGATTGCGGTTGAATAATTAATTTAATAGCAGATTAATCCGAAAGGCTTATAGCAAATGTTCTTGCATTTGCAATGTCTTTCTTGTTTGGATGGCCTTTTGCAATCCCGCCAATTAATTTAAACGGGCCAAAAGTGTTAAAGCCCCTACAGGAAAAATTGGCAATTACAGAAAAGCCCTTTTCGGCAAGGGCTTTCTTAAAAGCAGTATTGCTTGAAGCAGACCTGGCACCCCTTGTGTTAAAGACAAATGCTTCTTTGTTGTACTGGTAATGAAGCTTTTCCAAAAACTCAAAAAAGGTTTTGTGAAATTTTCCAAAATAAATTCCCGAACCAAATCCAATAAGGTCAAAATTTTCAAGGTCGGAGGCATTGGCGTCCTCCAAGCGCAAAAGCCTGGCATTGAGAACTTCAGCTATTTCAACCGCGATTCTTTCAGTATTGCCGCGGTGAATTGACCTGAAAATTATTAGTGTTCGCATAAAGAAAGAAGGGGGAAAGAGTAATTTAATTGTTTTGGATTGAAAAGGAAAACGGTGAAAAAAAGCGGGATTGAAAAGGAATAAAAAGTTTGAAAGACTTGTTTTGAAAAGAATGGGTGGAAGTGATTGGGCAGACCAGCCAAAAAGCGTTAAACTGCTTTTTTACGAAACAGTGCCATTGCCTGTTCCAATAATAGGAATTATTTTTATCGCAATTTTGCTTGCTCCAAGATATGTTTGGGCAACTTTTTTTCCGGGAGAAAGTGAATTACTTTTTGCAATCGCAACACTGGTGGGAATGGTTGTATTCATTTTGCTGCTTGTTGGGACAATGATGCAGAACTATAAAATGAAAACAGGACGAAACCTTAACCACGACGTCATTGAACTGCAGAACAGACAGTAAGCAAGAAATAAAAAGAGAGAAAACCTTGTTCTAAACATGTTTCTTGGAGGACAAAAGTTTCACGAGGAAAAAGGCGAGCTTGTCTGGAAACCCTCTTTTTTTAGTGTTAGAAAAATTGTGCCTTTTGTGTTTTTGCTAGTGATGATTGTGCCCACTTTTGGGAGCATCATACTAGACGGAGATTATTTTATTGCCTTGCCAATTTTTTTCTTTTTTGTAATTGTTATGGGAGGAAGCTTTTTGGCTTCAAACACACAGTCTCTTGCAGTTTACACAAGAGGACTACAAATTCCAATAAGGAGAGGAAAGCAAAAGGCAGGGACTGAATTTGTTAAATGGGAAGACATTGAGGAAATGGATTTTGCAAGAAAGCAAGGCATTTCTGCAATAATGCCAATAAGGCTGTTTATCAAGACAACAAAGGGCAGAACAAAAACTGCTCATATAAGCGGTTTCCAAAAGTTTGAGGAAGCCATTGCAAATGTTGGAAAAAGCCTTTTGTTAAGGGAAAGCAATGACGTCAGGCTTGTGATGGGAAATGAGGTAATCAGGCTCAAACCAAAAAATGTTGACTCAAATCTGTTTGGAAGAAAGGACTATTAGCTACTTTTTCTTTGCAAACCCAAGCAATAAATAGGGGTTTGGACATTGATTACTTTTATGGCAAAGAAAACTAGTTCAAAAAAAGGTGAAAACCACTGGGAAGATTGGAGCGAAGACTTTGGCCACAAGATTGAAGCAAAGTTTTCAAAGGGGCCAATGAGAATAAGAAAAAAGTTAAGCATTGGCGGCCTTTTATTTGGAGTTTTCCTGCTTTCCTGGGGCCTTGTATGGCTTGGAAATGACTTAAAGTTGTGGGATATTGTGTTTCCATTCTGGCCAATTATTATAATATTGCTGAGTGTAGGAATTATTGTTTCTGCTACAAAAAGGTTTATGTAACCCTTGTTGGAGCAGCTTCTTGGAAAACGCCTTTTGGTAACAAAAAAAAGTTGATAGCTAAAAGGATACCATTAAATGGAATGTGAGTCTAAGTCCTCATATGCCAAGAAAACCAACTAAAAGAACAAAGCAGGTTGGGCAGGTTAAGTCAGGCTGTTTTGGAAAAACCCTTGTCGTAAATCAAAGCCGGTTTAGCAAAATGGATGCCCCAAAACCTGGCCCTGTAAGGACAAGGTGGAAGGAGAGGGGAACCGGAGAAACAATGCTTACTTTTAGAGACAGGCGCAAAAGAAACGGAACAATCAAGGATCGGGAAAAACCTGCAAAATAGTCCTTTGGGAAGGAATAAAAACAAGTTAAGCATTAATTAAACTTGATGGAAAAACGTATTCTGGTTTCGGGCGGTATTGGAGTAATTGCAATAGTTTGCGTCTGGGTCCTCACAAATCTTGTGCCAGTACAAACAGCAGCTATTTCTATGCCAGTAATCGGCATTGATGTGGGAATGTATTCTGCCACAAGCATTATTGGAGGAATATGCGTTGCAGCAATATATTTTATTTTTTCTAAAAAATGAGGTGAACTTATGAAAAAAGCAAAATCATTCGAAGTCTTTCACGCAATAGTAACACTGGTTTCAATCATTGGACTGTTTGTAGGTTACCTAATGGGCGACCTCAACACCCTTGTATTGTTTGGGTTCCTTGCAGTAATAGATTTGCTTTCAATAGCAGTTCTGCAAAGGCGTGAGTAAAAGGCACGGAAGACTGGGAAAAAATGAAGCAGGTCTTTGAGCAACTGCCCTAAAAGCAAGGCTTTTATTGAGAAAGACGCCTAATTATTTACATGTTTCCAAAAAGAGTAAAGCCACTTGGAAGAGGCAAGTTTCAGCCGCACGAGAGAAGGGTTGCCCCGGTCAAGATAAATGCTTTGAAGAAAGCAAGGGGAAAGCTTCAGGTTTTAATAGGCACTCTTGGAAAAGAAGAAAAGGCTGTTTTGAACGTTGCATTAAAGCAAGCAGGAGTGAGAAGAAGCATTTCACAGCTTGTAACAGATTCTCTTTACATGACTGAAAATGCCAAAAGGGCACAATCAGGACAGGGCCCAAAACACAATATTTCTGCTTTAGACGAGGGATTTAGGACAGTCGAAATAAACACCGCAATCAGAGTAATTAAACAACTCAAAAAAGGAAAGTAGTTACGGAATTATTTCACAGCTGTTGAATTTGGCATAGGAAAAATTCTCTGAAACAAAAATAAAAAAAAGTGGACAAAGAAAAAATGCCCAAAAATTAATCCATTTCAAACAATTCGTTAATTGTTGTCTTCAAAGCCTTTGCCACAGAATGGGCAAGTTTAAGAGAGGGATTATACTTCCCTTTCTCCAGGAAAACAATTGTTTCCCTCCTTACTCCAACTTTTTTGGCAAGGTCTTCCTGGGTAAAATTAAATTTTGCGCGAAATTCTTTAATTCTGTTCTTCATGTTTTTTTCCCACCTTATGGTAATAGAATAGTGAGAGAAGACAAGCCAGCAAAGTTCCGCCAAGCAAAAGCACAAACCCTATTTGAAACAATTCCAACCCATTTGTCAAATACAAATAAGCCAAGGAAACCGAACCAAAAAACATTGCAAAAAGGAAAGCATTCCTAGAAGCCTTGCCAATGTTTACTTCCAACATCTCATCACTAATTCTATATACCGAAAAGAATGAAATAAATCCAAGAAATCCCAAAAAACCAGCCTTGCCTTCAACAAAAAACAAAAGGCTCAGGACGGAAAGGAATCCAAGATACCAAAATGCACTTTTCATAATTTTACCTCCAAATAATGTTAGAATTACTTAACATCATGTTAGAATTATATCACATCTTATATTTAAACCTTTTTGGCAAACCCTCTAAAGAAAAAAGAGTTATGTAGAAGTTAGCCTGGTATTTTGAGATAGTGTTTGTCCTTTTTATCCGAACTTGGGGCAATCTAAGTTCCCTATTGAGTAGTGGCCGCGCCTTTCCCAAAATCATTTGAAGTCTTCATCGGCTACAGGCTTTAAAAAAAAGCCTAGATTTCAGACTGTTCTTTTTCAGATCCCTTTGTGCAATAATAGCCGTGCTTTAAACCCATTTTTTCGGTTACTGGACAGCTGCCACAGATGCATCCCTTTTCTTCTGTAATGCACTTGCTTTTTCCAATTGTTGGAAAGCAGAATGCTATTTCTTCGCCGCAGTCCTTAAAGCTTGGGCAAGTCCGACATGTGCACATTTCAATAGCCATTTTTTTCTTTTGTTCCATTTCCTCAGGCGTCATTTCCTTTCCTTCCATTCTATCAACTCCTTAAAGAATTCCTCCCCGCCATAATATCTGTTTAACTGATATAAAAAACTATTTTTTCAGGTATCAAAAATAAGAGGGGTTAAAAAAAGAAAAAAAGCGTTTTTCAAAGAACAGAACCCTGGCTGGATTTTTGAAAAAAAAGAAAAAGAAGGAAAATCACTTTTTCTTAGCCATGTTGGCAATAGCGTCAAACGCCTGCAGCATTTCCAATGGAAGTGCAAAGACAACTGTGTTGCTTTGGTCACTGCTTAGGTCGTTTAAGGTGTTAAGGGTTCTAAGGTGCAATGCAGCAGGGTGTTCTGAAAGCATTTTGGCTGCCTTGGTTAAATTTGTTGCAGCTGCAAGTTCTCCCTGTGCCTTAATTATTACTCCTCTTTTCTCCCTTTCAGCTTCTGCCTGTTTGGCCATTGTCCTCTTCAAATTTTCTGGAAGTTCAACGTCCTGCATTTTTATTCCTGTA
>JAFCCH010000021.1 GCA_017610265.1 Nitrososphaerota archaeon | reverse complement strand
GTTTGCTGAGAAGATTCCGTTTGAGGTTGTGAGGCCGTGTGTTTCTGTCCATAGGGCTGTTCCGCCGCTGTTGCTGTCAAATAGTTCGAATAGGAATGTGTAGTCTCCTGTTAGCGCTTGGCCATTGCTGTTGGTGAGCTTTCCCTGTATTGAAACTGTTTCTGCTATTGCGGTTGCCATTGGCAGAAAGCTGGTTAGAATTGCTAGCAGAATAAAGATTGAGATTGCGCTTTTCCAGTTGCTCATTTTACTTTCTCCAAAAACTTTTTTTTTCCTATTCAAATAACTGATTTATACTATAAAAATGTTTCCTATGCTTTTCTAAATTCTATTTTTTTATAATCTCTTTTTTTTCTTCACAAACTTTTTTGATGCTATTGCAACAACTGCAACAATCAAAATTGCACCAATTGCTAGAACCGGTATTGTGTAGTCTGGTCCAACTGGAATAACTGGCGGAATTACAATTACAGGAGGAATCTCTTCGTTGACACATTCTCCTCCATCACAAATCATTCCTGTATTGCATGTTGCTCCGTAATTCATTGGGGCATGAATGCATGTTCCTGCAACGCAGTAGTCTCTGGTGCATGGGCTGAAATCATCGCATCGAACATCTTTGCATCGGTCTTCTACGCTAAGTGAAACAATTGCTGCAGGTGACTTTAAATCATTAAACATTTCCTCTGTTATTGGGCCGTCGTTTGCAGTTCTTGTTACTGTGTACTCAACAGTTCCAGATTCTCCTACTTCAAGGTCTCCTACAAAAAACTTGAGAACCGGGTCTGCGTCAATTATTTCAAAACGCATATTGCTTGAAATCCAAGAGGCGTTTTCGGCAATTTCTTTTGGAATTCCTTCAATTATTTCAACTCCGCGAAGAGGTTTATTGCCTGAATTTTGAATCATCATGGTAAAAATTGCTCTGTAAATACTGGTTGTTCCTGCAACCTTGTCTGCAAGCAATTCCATCTTTCTTTTCAATTCAACTTCTTCAGTTTCGGCAAATCTTTTGTCTTCCATGCCAAGGTCTTCAGTTGTTTGGTTAAGGATTGGAATGCTTGGATCGGCAAGCTGTTCATATTCCTCTTCAACAGTAATTACTTCAACTGTTTCTGCCGGCGGTGTGCTTGCACTTGGCACACCAGGGCTTCCGCTTGTCGGTGGATCATACCTTGGAGCGGATTGCGATTCGGCTCCCTCGTTGTTATCCATAACGTCAGTGCTGTAAAATTCCAGGGAGTGATCTGCGTCTGCAGTGATCAGTACTCCTATGTTGGCGTCGGGTGAACCCCAAAGCCTGTAGTTGGTTGTGCCATCCAAAGTGTAAGTGAAAACTTTGCAGCCGCTTGAATCATCGGTGCAGGAAAATTGGGTGTTTGTGTCAGTAACATATGTTCCTGAAATAAAGTTTGACCCTGTCACCGGGGCGATGTTGTCGAAGTCTCCGCCCAAGGTTACTGTGTAATTTCCTCCTGTGCTGGTTCCTGCTGCGGGGTCTCCTACTGTGACCCATGCAACAAAGTCTCCGCCGCTTACTACTCCACCTGACGGGCCAATTGTTACATTGTTTACGTCAAGGGCAAAAGCAGGCATTGAAAGAATTAAAAATGCTGCAAAAATTAATGTAATTTTTTTATCCATTTAACCAAATTCCTTTGAAATTTTTTCCCAATTCCATTTAATCTAATATTAAAGTAATATAAATACTTTCTTAATGACTAATTTTTGCTTTTTTTTTGTCAGTTGCAAGTTAATGCCCCAAGGGCATCTATTCCACATACAAAGACTTGGTTGTCTGTTTCTCTTTTGATTGAAAAATTTCCATCAAAATAAGGCGTTCCCAAAACATTTAAATCGTTTACAAGAACAGAGTTGGCATTGTAGTTTGTTAAATCTTTTCCAAGGCAAATTGATGCTTCTGCTTTTGCAATGCAATCATATCCTAATGCAATGCTTCCATTGGCTGCTGCAAATAGATTTGTATCTGATACTCCAAATGCAAGTGAACCAAATCCTGTTGATTGTATGTTTCCGTTTATCGGAATAATATACCCTCCTGCCATTGAACCATCTTTACTTGCTTCAATTGTTCCAAAAGCAGCGGTGTTTCGTCCCAAAGCAAAACTATAATCTCCACTTGCTGTTGTATATTCACCTATTGCAGTACTATACATTCCTGACGCTGTTGTTACTGTTCCTGTTGCAAAACTTCCTAGTCCACTTGCTGTTGTGTTGACTCCAAATGCAACTGCGTCTGCTCCACTTGGATTTCCTGTCATTGACTTAAATTTGTCTGCCTGAATTACTGTGCTGCTGTCGCCATAGATATTTCCTGAAATTCCAAGATTTACAAAGTTGCTGTCGCCTGTGAAGTTTGCGTTGCCACCTGTAACAGTAAATGTTCCGCCACTTCCTGCTGTTCCACTTGCTGATGTTCCGCCTGCTCCAAGATTGAAAGTTATGTCACCCCCGTCACCACCATCGCCACTTACATTTCCGATTGCGTTTCCACCTATACCTGTAGTTAGAGTAAAACTTCCTCCATTTCCACCGTCATTAGTATTAGAAGACGCTGTTGTTGCTCCTCCAACTCCTGTTGTTATGGTAAAATTTCCACCTGCTCCTGTAAGGCCTACAAAATTTCTTCCACCTGCTCCTGAAGTTAAAACAAACGCTCCTCCATCTGCACTGTCAAAGCCACCTGCATCTGGGTCTTGTCCGCCTCTGCCTGCAATAAAGCTAAATCCGCCTCCAACAGCAGTACTATCTGTATAATCTCCGCCTCTACCGCCTGTTACTGATAAAACTGTTGGAGCAAGACCAGTTCCCTGGTTTACACCATTTGGTCCTGTTATTGTTAAAACACCTGTGTTTAGGAAGGTGTTTCCTGAAATTCCTATGTTTGTGAAGTTGCTGTCGCCTGAAAATGTTGGGCTGAATTTGCTTGCGTACCAGGAATTGAAGTCTGTGAATTGCATGAATGCGTTTAGGTCTATTCCCATTGTTTTTTTTGCGATGAATGCTGAGGGTTGTGAGTTGAGTTTTATTCTTGGTATTTGTGTTGTTCCGTCAACGCTTATTTGTATCCATCTTTCTGCGTTGAAGTCTGCTGTTGTTAGGTATTGTGTTGTGTTGTTGCTGCCCATGTTTGCTGAGAAGATTCCGTTGGTTACTGTTAGGCCGTGTGTTTCTGTCCATAGGGCTGCTCCGCCTGAGTTGGAGTCGAATAGTTCGAATAGGAATGTGTAGTCTCCTGTTAGTGCTTGGCCATTGCTGTTTGTGAGCTTTCCCTGTATTGAAACTGTTTCTGCTATTGCGGTTGCAGTTGGCGGGAAGCTGGTTAGAATTGCCAGCAGGATAAAGATTGAGATTGCGCTTTTCCAGTTGCTCATTTTAATTCCTTTAAAAATTAATTTCTTTAAAATGTCTTTTTTTTGCTATTGTTAAGGCTATCATTAATAATAGATTTAATTTTATATATTTTTTTGCTATCGTTAATAATGGATTTAATTTTATATAACGAGTATGGTATATTTTTCTAAACCAATTTTAAGATTTTTTTTTTAAAAAAAGCAGAACTTTTTTTTAGGTTAAAATTAGCCTGTTTTCCTTCTCCCCCAAACAATAAATATAAGTTTAATTCTTTTATAGATGGCACTAATCTTACTGTGCCCTGGGTGCTTTGAATGGATATCGGTGGCTTAAAAGTTGGAGACCATGTAGTAAAGGAAGAAGGAGGCAGGCGCCACCTTATTTTTGCCTGCAAAGACTGTCCCTATGGTGCAAGCATTGCTGATGACCTGCACTGCCGTTACCACATTATCTCAATCTTGTCAGAGGTTGAAGCCGACTTAATTGTTTTAAGCGAGGTTTACGAAAGGGTTTATTCTAAGGATCAGACTGCAATGCTTGCGGAAATTGCAACCATGAGACAGCGCCTTAATGTTGAAAGTGTTTGGAGTTACGCTCACTTGGGCAAGGCAGGCAAGGAATGCGAGCAATACTTTTCTGAGCGGCACGACACTCTTGTGAAGATTGCACACGACCTTCTTGCATTTGATCCAGTGCTTGCATACTTAACCCTCTTGAAGGAAATTAAAATAGAGGAATCAAAAACACAGTCTCAGGGAAAAGAATATGCTGACTGCTCCAAGCCATACTTTGACACTTTGAATCTTTTGAAGCAGCGTTTTACCGAAACAACCATTATTTTAAAGACAAAAGATTTCTTGTCAAAGCTTAGGGAAATTCCTGAAACAAGCCAGCTTTACCACGGCATTTTTGAGGCAGATGTAAAGCCCTCTTTTATTGGAAGCAGGCTGATGTTTAAGGAAATGGAAACGCTTGAATTGCTTGACGAGTACACTGTGAAGAAGGCAACTGTTCAGATTTTTAGCCATCCTGGAAAACCTGAAAATCTTTACTTCATTAATCCTCCTGAATATACTTTAAGCCCTGAAAAATATTTTGTTCTAAGCAAGACAAGGGAAATTGTTGCAGGCTACAGGCCAGGCAAGACAAGTTTGAGCACTGTTGCAAAAAGCAGGAGATATTTTGAAAGGCTTTATGAGTCAACCATCAAGGATGTTGCAAAGCAGAACAACATAAAGCTTGAGTCAGACGAAATAATTGAGCTTGCGGCAATCGTTGCACGTTACACTGTTGGATACGGCATTCTTGAAATTCTTTTAAGTGACAGGAGGCTAACAGACATTTATCTTGACAGTCCAATTGGCCAAAAGCCATTGTATGTTGTTCACTCTGAGTTTGGCCAGTGCCAGACAAACATTTTGTATACTGAAGGTGAATCAAACAGCCTTATCAGTAAGTTGAGGGCAATGTCAGGCAGGCCGTTTGACGAAGCTCACCCTGTCCTTGATTTTGACCTTCCAGACCTTGACACAAGGATTGCCGTAATTGGTCCGCCTCTTTCACCCGACGGAACAGCTTTTGCATTTAGGCTTCATAAGGTAACTCCCTGGACCCTTACCCAATTTGTTGACGTTAATTTCCTTACTCCTCTTGCAGCGGGACTGCTTTCTTTCTTCATTGACATGCAGGCCACAATGCTTATTACTGGAAGCCGTGGTTCTGGAAAGACCAGTTTGCTTGGGGCCTGCCTTTTGGAGATTCCGCAGAATGCAAGAATAATTGTGCAGGAAGACACCTTGGAGTTGCCGGTTCCTTACATGAAAAAGGTCGGTTTTAATGTTCAAAGGCTTAAGACCAGGTCTCCAATTAGTGTAAGTAAGACAGAGACAGAGGTTGCGCCGGAAGAGGCTTTGAGAACTGCTTTAAGGCTTGGAGATTCAGCCCTTGTCCTTGGAGAAATAAGGTCTGTTGAGGCAAAGGTTTTGTATGAGGCAATGAGGGTTGGAGCAGCTGGAAACATTGTTATTGGAACAATTCACGGTGATTCTGCCTACAGTGTTTGGGACCGTGTTGTAAATGACTTGGGCGTTCAAAATACCAGCTTTAAGGCAACAGACATTGTGGTTGTTGCAAGGCCGATTAGGTTTGCAGGATCTTTGAGAAGGCACAAGCGTGTTGTGCAAATCACTGAGGTAAAAAAGCATTGGAGCGAGGATCCTGAAAGAGAAGGAGGCCTTCTTGACCTAATGCTTTTTGATGCAAAGAAGGACGAGCTTGAATTGATTGAAGACAATCTAAAGGAATCTGAATTGTTTAAGAAGATTAGCAAGACCAGCGGCCTTTCAATGAAACAGATGTGGGCAGACATTAGGATGAGGGCTGAGGCCACTGCCTTTTTGGTTAGTTTAAAGAACAAGCACAATTTGCCAAAATTGCTTGAGGCAGAGAATACCACTGTATGCAAGAACAAGCTTATTCTTTTGAAGGAACAGCAACTTAGAGAAAGCGGAAAGATTGATTATGAGGAAATGCTTGGCAAATGGAAATACTGGGTTAAAAACACTTTTCTGCAAAGGTTTGTGGACAAATGATTGGGGGCCTTAGATTAAATGCCTAGGAGACGCGGAACTGTAAAAAGCTCTTCACATCTTGGAGCCGGTTCAAACCGTGGTATAAATTCAAGCCCTGGTGACTGGTATAAGAAAATAGTTCTTCCGTCAATTGGAAAAATTGATGAAGAAAAAACAATGGTGCGAAAGCTCAATCCCTTTGTTGCATTTTGCAAGGCTATTCATAAAAGATTTTCTTTTTTGGGCGAGGGAGCTGTCTTTGAAAAAAAGCAAAAAGAATCCATTGATTTCCTTGCATGGAATTTGTCTGCAGAGGAATTGGCTGCAACAAGCAAGTTTATGTTGTTTGTCTCGATTGCGGTAGGTGCATTGCTGGTAGTTATTGCAATGGTTTCTCCTTTGGGTGAAATTATTGGGGAAATGGTTGGAGCACAGCTTGTTCCATTCTATGTTGCAACGCCCTTTATTGTAATTGGTTTTATTCTTACAAATTATGTTCAAAAATACCCTCTTGGCGCTGCTGATAGTGAGAAGACAAAAGCCCTGACCTATGTGCCTGAAATGGTGGGCTATATGATTATGTCAATGAAACTTGTTCCAAATTTGGAGAAAGCTGTTGAATTTTCAGCAGAGCACGGTACAGGGAAAATTTCGGAGGACTTCAAAAGGCTTATTTGGGATGTGCAGTTGGGTGTTCATAATGATGTGAGTGAGGGCTTGGACAAACTTGCTTATAGGTGGGGTAAGTATAGTGACGAATTTAAGCAGGCTTTAATGAAGATTAGGGCTTCTGTCCTTGAAAACACTGAGGCAAAGAGATACCAGCTTCTTGATTCAACAATGATTTCAATTCTTGATTCTATTAGGGGCAAGATGGAAATGTATGCCCGTGACTTGTCACAGCCAAGTGTGCTTCTTTTCTACCTTGGAGTTTTGCTTCCTCTTATCCTAATAATTGTTTTGCCTGTTGGGAGTGCCTTTTCAGGAACAGCAATGGCAACTCCTGTAACCTTAATTGTGTTGTACAACATCATCATTCCAATTGTAACTTTCCTCTTTGCAAGGGATGTTATCAGCAGAAGGCCCCCTACCCAGGTTATTCCTGAGATTCCCGACGGCTTTCCTGGAACACCGCCAAAAAACATAATGATTTTGGGGAAGAGAAGGCTCAACATCAAAATGGTTGTTATTGCAATTCTTGTTGTCGGCATTGTTGGAAGCTTTGTTATTTCAAATCAGGGATTTCCGCCTATTGCTTTAGTGGGTGAAGAAGGGTTTCAGCTGCTGCCCCGTGACCAAAGCCTTGAAGAGGTAATGTCAAGGGACGCAAAGCCTGCTGATTGGTATGCTGATGATGGCCCTTACTTCCAGCAGTTGAGTGCAAGGTATGGTGCTGAAACAGCTTTTGAAATGATTCAGCTTGAAAAAATCCAATTCTTTGCAGAACCAGTAAATGATATTACTCCATACGGTCTTTCTTTTGGTCTTCTCATAACCTTTGTTGGTGCAGTTGCTGTCTTTATTTATTATTCAAACATTTACAAGAGGAAAGCACAGCTTGACATTCTCAAAATGGAATCTGAATTTAAGGACAGCCTTTACATTCTTGCCTCAAGGCTTGGTGAAAACAAGCCTGTTGAAGAAGCCTTAAAACACACGCGAAATTTCCTTCCTGATTACAAAATTTCTCACCGGGTCTTTGGAAAGACTGTTGAAAACATCGAGCTTCTTGGCATGCCGTTGCAGGAAGCGGTCTTTGATGCAAATTATGGGAGCCTGAAAAACCTGCCAAGCAAAACAATCCGGATTGGAATGAAGATAATGGTTGATTCGGTAAAGTTGGGTGTAAACGTCGCGGCAAGAACCTTAATTTCGTTGTCTTTGCAGCTTAGGAACAGCGAGAAAGTTAACGAAACCCTGAAATTGCTTATTTCTGACACAACCAGCATGATGAATTCAATGGCTATTTTCATTGCGCCGATTGTTCTTGGAGTAACAACCTCGCTTCAAAAGGTTGTAATGCTAACCCTTAGCACGATTTCCAGCAGCAACATTGACAAAACGCTGGAATCTATGAGTAGTTCATCAGGCTCTGTTCCGTTCAATGTTCCGGAAATGTCCGGCGGAATCGGAATAAGCGGCTCTGCTTTTCAGTCAATGGTAACTCCTTTGCAATTTCTTTTGATTGTTGGCCTTTACGTAATACAGCTTGTGGTAATAATGACCTATTTCACAACAAGAATTCAGGAAGACAACAAGCTTCTTTTTTACATTAATCTGGCAAAAAGCCTGCCTATTGCAATAGCGGCTTTCCTTATTTCAGTAATAGTAAGCGGGGCCGTTGTCGGTGGCTTTTTTGGGTGAGATTGAATGAATCAGCAGGGACAGGAAGCAGCCGGATTCAGGCTTTTGATTGAAGCAGTGCTTGTTGTCTTTATTCTTGTAATTATCATTGGCGTTGTAAATCAGGTTGATTCCTGGCGTTGGAAAGTGAGTGAGCAAAGGCTTTACGAGGGATTTAATAAGGCATTAAACAGCCCTGACGCCAGTGTCATAATTGAGAAAGGTATTGTTTTAAGGGGGGGTGCAAGCTATGGCAGCAGGGGGTTTTCCGGTTCGGTTACCAACCTAGACCATGAATGCATTGAAATGCAGGCCAGTAAATCAAACGCCTTTGATGTTTCTGATAACGGCCGCATTATCAACATAAATACTTTGATTCAGACTGATTTGTTTTACCAGTGTATGCCGGGTTCTTATGTCGGAGAAGATGACTGTGACACATACTGCATTGTAAGTTTTGGAAACGACCTTTCAGAAGAAGATGATTAGGTCAAACAAAGCACAATCTTTAAATACTAGTAAACTGTTTCTTAATTAGGTGATTTGATTGAACACTAAAGGACAGGCTTACAGCACTTTTAAGTTGCTTATTGCAGCAATCGTTGCCATGGCAATTCTTGCAATCCTGATTCCCATAATCATGCAGGTAATGGGTCTTATTACGGCAAGCCCGCTTAATGAGACAAAGTCTTTGCTTTCAGATCTTGTTGGCTCTCCAGGCGCATTAAAGCACACACCTGAAGTTGTTTTTGAGCCAGATGATGTTCTTGCGGCAAGCGCTTTGACTGAAAGGCTTCCAATAAGCAAGGACCAGCTTTGCATGAGCACAGGTCAGTTTGAAGAAGACGATGAAAGGGGCTTTGATTGCATTGGCTGTGACGATACTGATCAGCACAGAATAAGGTATAGTGGAAACACTCCTCAATCAGCAAAAATTGCCATTGTCTGCAACGTTAATCTTGCAGAACTTATAGGTGACATTGAGGCATATGGCCTTGATGAATATGATGAGGGCAATGATATTGTTAGTGCATGTGACATCTGTGAAGACAAAGGAAAGTGCTGTGCGATAGTTTTGGAACGAAGTTAAAATATTTTTTTTTTAAAGGGCCTTGTTTTAAGGCCTGCAAATTCTTCTTTTTTTTCTAATCAAAACCCTTAAATATGGCTTTTTACCATAAGTATTTACAATGCCTAATCTTAAATTATTCCTTGCAGAGGAAAGAGCCCAGAGTGAATGGAGCTCTGTTTACATGCTTATTGTAATGATTATTGCAGCCCTTGTGCTGATAACTGTAATAAAGCCAATGTTTAGGCAAAGCCAGCAGGTTGTAAGAAAAACAGCTCCGAAATTGAGTTCCTGAAAAGGCCTTTTTAATTTCATCTAATTTATTAAAGTCAGTCACCCCAAATCCTTAAATACCTCTTTCCGCCTTCTTATTCCAAGGCGTTTTAAATGCTTGGACAAAAAGGACAGGAAGCAGCTCCATTCGAGCTATTGGTTGCAATTATAATAATGGGCTTTGTTATCTTTGTTGGATTGCAGGCAATGGACCAGCTTAACAAGCAAAAATGCTACAATGAAATTAATGCAAAGCTTGAGGAAATGAAGACCAAGCTTGAAACAGTTGTGACTGAAAGAAGCCCCCAGCAAATAAATTTTAATTTAAGCACCTGCTTTAATCCAAACGATGAAAGCATTAGGATAAAGGATTATTCTGAGCCCGCGCTTTGCGCCGAATACTGTGGCTCGGCAAAAAACCTGTGTACATTATTGCAGTATTACTACCGTGGAGAGGGAAGTTTTTCCATAAGAAAATGCCTTAACATAAGCCCTGACACCGTCTTCCCCTACACTGTGGGAACTTGTCCTGACAAAGAAAACCACGACCTTGTTGATTACAGGGATGAAATGAGCCAGGGCTTTTATTTGCTTATAAATAAGACAAGTGTTACAAGCACTTATCCAACAGTTTGTGCTTACAAGAAAGGGATTTGATTCAAAATGCTTGGATTTACTTTAAGCAAACTCAACCTGCTTATTTTGGTTACTGCCCTTTTTGCAATTGTTTCATTTTTTCTTTTTGGGTTAACAGACCTTATTGTAAGTGACTTGGCCCAGCAGAATGTAAAGGCTTACAGTGAAACAGTTTTTGGCCTTGTCACAGGCGACATCCTTTGCAGAAAATCAACGGTTACAATTCCTGAAGCCATTGAATACTTTGGAGGCCTTTCTCCAACCAAAAGATTCTATTATATGATGTATATAAAGCGCTTTCCGCCTGAAGGGGTAGAGGAAGGAAAATTAAATACTCTTATATTTCAAATTGCAAGTAGGAAAGAGCAGGACAAGATTATTGCAACAAGCAGCATTGACCTAAATTCAAACATTTACTTGTTTGGATGGGACAGTGAAAGTACGGACACAATAATTGAACAGCCAACAATAACTCTTGACCCTGAATCTCCCGGCATTGCAACAAGGAACAGTATGGTTTTAGTAAAAGAGATCTTTGGCGGAAACAACAATTTGTATGTTATTGCCTGTTCTTCGGCTGCAGGCTTGTGTGAAAGAAACCTTACCTGGGCAGCCTGCTGGCTTTCCAAGTGCGGGGATCCTCCAAGAAACTCAACCTGTTTTCCAACAGTAACTGAAGGAGAATGCTCTACAATGGGCGTCACTTGTTAGGGGTTGATGGCTTGAAAAAAATGAACAAGGGATTTCTTGGGCCGATTGGAGACGACCTTCCTTCCCTAATCCCTCTGTTGTTTGCCCTGATGATGTTCTTCTATGTTTTTACATTTACATGGAACACATTTGACCAAAAGGGAGCTGCTTTCAATGATTCACTGGAAGCATTAAGAGTTGCAAACACCTTAAAGGGAAACAATTATTTAAGGGGCATTGGCTCCTTCAATGAAAGATGTGCCGAAGCCCAAAGCATTAAAAGAATAAAATTTATAGTAGGCCTGCTCCCGCTTTCGACAGGGCCTGGCCAGGATTTTTCAGGAATTGATCTTGAAACCATTGAAGACGATTTTTTTGAATCGGGTGATGAAAAGTTTTTCTGCACAAATGTTCCGGAGGATTCAGGGGACTATCCTGGGCCAGAAAGTGTAAACCTTTCAATAAGGTCTTTTCCTGTTGCCCTCGAATTTCACAATAAGACAACTGGAATGTTTTACGTTAGGCCAATGCTTTTAACGGCGGTGACCTGGAGATGACTTTTTTCCGGAATGAAAGAGGGCAGGCTGCTTTGACTGATGCCCTTTACTTCCTGCTAATTGTTTCAACTTTAAGCACTTTCCTTTTCTTTTTCGCTGCAAACTACGGCCTTGTTGTCCAGCAAAAAGTTGTAAATCAGTATTGGAGCGAATACGCAACTGGTGCACTTGAAACAATTTTGTACAGCAGCACGCCAAGAATTGCGGGGCAAACTCTTGAGAATTCGGAGGAAGTTGATTATCTTCTTGCCGCGGTTAAGGAAGATTTTGCCGACGACGGCCAGCTCTTTGAAACAAAACCCATTCTTGCGCAAAACATTTTTGGCATAATGCAGCCTTTAGCAGGTAATTTTGACTATTTATTCTACCTTTATCTTTCAGACGCAAAAGACTTTGCTTACGTACTTCTTTACACAAAGGACCCGGTTATTTCACCGACTCCTGGTGGTCGTCCTTCAGAAGTTGTTGTTACACCTGGCTCTGCATTCCTTTATTTTTGTGAGCCCGAAAACCTTGATGCTTTGGAATTGCTTACTGAAAGTGTTGGGTCAAGCGCCCAAAGCAGTGCAAGAATTCAGCTTGTTTCCCTTGACGAAGCAGGCAATGCAAGTTATCCTGTTGCCCAGGCGAACTTAACCATGTGGGTGCCAACTCCTTTGGGTGACCCTCTAATGGATTCGCTTAACTGCGAGGTTTACAAAGTTTGCCCTGCCGACGGTCAGTGTGTTATTCCTGCTTCTTAAAAAAAGTCTTCTTTTGAAGAAAGCTAATTTAATTTCTTTATTTTCTTGTCACAGCTTGGGCATGTGTAAATCTTTGTTTTTCCAAGAACCTCAATGTTTTTTGCGCATTTGTCACAAAATGCTGTGCCGCACTCGGGGCAGAAGACAATGTCTTTGGTTGGCGCCTTGCAGTTCGGGCATTTACCCTCTCCCTTGCCTTGTTCTAAATCTGACAATCCACCCAAACTGAATTCGTCTTCTTTGCCTGTGGTTCCCTCTAGGCCGCTGAGGCTGAACTCATCTTCCATATTTTTTTTGGGCTTTTTGCCTGTTTCTTTTTCTGTTCCAAAAATATCTGCAACGCTTAAATTTGCTATCCCTTGTTTTGAACTTTGTGTTTCAGCCTCTCCCATTGCTGCGTTTTTTAATTCGGCAAAAGCGCTTTCCTTCAATGCTTGGGCGTCACCTGGTTTTTTTCTGCCATGTCCTCTTCTGTCTCTCATTGCTTTTTTTGCGGAAGGGCTTTTCCTGTCAAATCTTTCAGCCGCTTTTTTCCTTTGTTCTTTGTCCCTGAGCTGGCCATAAATGCTTTCGGCAATTTTGTCGTATTCTGCTTTTTTCGGAAGACGTTTGTGTGTTACCTTGAATTTTTCAACTTCTTCAAGGGCAAGCTGCATCGTAATTTCTTTGCTTACCTCTTTTCTTTCCTCTGGGCCTACGGGTAGAGGTACTTCTTCCCTCATTGGGCGGGCAAGGCTTGTTTCACCATAGTCCATTTCTTGGACTTCCTGGTTTGGCACAATTTCGCCTTTTCTTTCAAACCTTCTTAACCTTCTTGGAATCCTTTCGCCCATAAAAAAACGCCTTATTTTGTTAAATAACTTTAAACTAAACTATTAGTCTTTTAGGGTATATTTAATTGTTTTGAAATAGGTTCTTTACTAAACCAGTCGCAGAATTCAGTATATTGCTTGCTTTTATCTGAACGATTTGAAAAAAAAGAAATAGAAAAAGACCCTGTCTTTACAGGGTCCTATGTAAGTAATTTAGTTTATTTTTT
>JAFCCH010000020.1 GCA_017610265.1 Nitrososphaerota archaeon | reverse complement strand
TCTCTTATTTTTTCAATGTTCATTAATCTTACCTCTTACAATACCTTGTTTTAGGTGCCACTGCCTGTTAAATCACATTCAGTTCCGTCGCAGTCTTCAACATGCCCTGTTTCAAAAGTACAGTTTGGATCTGGAACAGTGTTTGGAGTAAAAACGCATGTTTCAGGAGCCTGTGGGTCACAGCTCCCGTAAACTGCAAGGTTGTAAACAGTGTAGGCGCTGTATACAAGGCTTACCATTAAAAGAATTGTAAAAATCCCTGTATACAAGGCTTACCATTAAAAGAATTGTAAAAATCCAGCCGATTGTCTCAAAGTGCTTGAATACAAATCCTCCAAGCGCCTTGTTTCTTTTCATAAGCTTTGTACTGGCTCTTGCCCTGACCTTTTTGTCAAATGCCGTATTGCATTTTCTTAAAGTTAAGCGCCTGAAAACACAGTCAAAGGCCTCTTTGGCATATTCTTTGTACTTGGCACTGAAAATTCCAAGAATTGCAAATGTTATAAGTGCGATTAAACAAATCATTTTTTATACCTCTAAATTTTTTAAGATCCTATTTTTTTTAACCACTAGAACAAATAAAAAATAATAAATTTGCACCTGTTACCTTACCACTATTGAATAATTGTGTGCTGAAACCATATATAGGGTTTAATGAAACCGTGAAAAAGTGAGAAAAGCTTAAATATTTTCAAAGAGTTATGTAATTCAATCAAAAAGAAGGTGTTTTTTTGAAATTTGAAAAGATTTTTTTGATAACTGCTGTTCTGGCAATGCTTTTGATTGCAGGATGCGTAGACCAAACAAATTCATCTTCAAATAGAACAAGTTCGGTAGGAACAGATCCCAAGTTAAACAGAGAGGTAATCCCACAAGGATTGCCGCAAGGATTGCCGCAAGGATTGCCGCAAGGATCGCCACTGGAATTGCCCCAAGAATCACTGCCAGAATCACCGCAAATAGGCGGGCCATTATCTCCTGCAAGTGCAGAAACGCCTCCAGGTGAAACACCACTGCCTTCTGCAGAAATTCCTGATGAAACACCTCCAGACCCTGATATACAACCGCAAGATTTGCCCCAGTCAACTGTAAAAGAATTTGATATTATTGCAAAGCAGTTTGAGTTTGTTCCAGAAAAAATAATCGTTACTAAAGGTGACACTGTAAAGCTAAATATAACGAGTATTGATGCAGAATACGGATTTTCACTTCCGGGATTTGAAATAAGTGAAAGGCTTCCTGTAAATCAAACAGTTGTTATTGAATTTGTTGCCGACAAAGAGGGTGCTTTCACAATAAGTTGTTCTGTTTTTTGCGGAAGTGACCACGACGATATGAAAGCCACACTACTAGTGGGGGCAAAAGAAAGCTAAAAATAGCCCTAAGTTATCAATGGTTCAAACTTCCACTTATTCAGCCTAAGGTTCTAGTTCTTTGGCTGCAATTCTGCACTTTTTATCTTAAGGCTTCCTGTAAACTCATTTTCCATTCTCTTCTCAACTTTCTTCAAAACAATTTTCTTGCCAAAGTTTGGCCCGTCCAAGACAAACGATTCATATTCCCCGCCTTCACCTGCAACATTCAACCCGATTTTTTCATTCAAGTTTTGCAATTCAACAATTTCCTTTTTTCCAATAGCCTTCCCAAGCCATTCCTTGTCCAAGCCAAGGCCTGCAATCTTTGACATGATGAAAACAAAGTTGTTGTCAACAAGCTCGTGCAACTCTGCCAATTGCTTTTTGTGCCACAAAGGGGAAAACATTTTCAGGCCAAGGCTTAAACAAATCTTTTGAACCCGCTGCCTTTGGTAATCGCTGTAAAGTGCACCTGTTACAACTCCCTGAATGCCAAACTCTTTTTTTGCATCCTTCAAAGCTTCTTTCAAATCAAGAAGCTCTTTTTCCTTTTCTCCCATTGTTTTCCTTACTAAAAGAGGAATTCCCAGTGTCTTTGAATGCAGTTCCAAAAGCTCTTGCTTTGGCTGATGGTACATAAAAGAATCGGGATTTTTTGGAATAATTGAAACAAGGCAATTTACATCATAGTTCTGCCTTTGCATTATCCAAAGGGCAAGGCAGCTGTCTTTTCCGCCCGAAAAAAGGCAGGCAAGTTTGAGGTTTTTGGCCGTTGCAAACCTTTTCAGAAAATCTGCTTTTCCTTTTGCCTTTTCTTTCTTTGCAAGTTTTCCAATTGCTTTGTCAAAGTTGCTGCCATACTGTGCAGCTGTCTTTTTCCTCTCAGCATATTCTTTTCCACTGCCAAGGTCTTTTGCAGCTTCTCTCAAAATAATCTTGTTTTGTTTTTCTGTAAGCTTAAACTTGTCTTCCAATGAAAGAGCAAATTCTGCAATTTTTGGGTCGAGGAAAGGAAGCCTCAATTCAAGGTTGTTGTTCATTGCTACCACGTCGTCCCTGTAAAGATCGTTTTCGTGCATTTGAAGCAGCAGGTCAAGAGAGTCCAGGGCAAGGTTGTTTGATTCCCTAAACTTTGAATAACCACAGAACAATTCGTCTGCCCCAAGCCCTGAAAAAATTACCTTAATTCCTTTTTCTTTCGCTTTGCCTAATGCCAGCAAAAAAGGCAGGGCAACCGCAACCTTTACAGGATTGCTTGACTCAATCAACGGAACGGCTTTTTCAAGAAGCTTTGGAATCCTGTCCATTTTGATTGAAACAGTTTCAAGCCTTAGCCCAAAGTCCTTTGCCGCCTTTTTCACAAACTTCAAGTCCTTCGGTTTGCCTATTCCTTCAACATATCCAAAAAAGCATTTGAATTTCAGGTCCATTTTTTTGAAAAGAAGGGCTAGCAGAAGTGAGTCAATACCTGCACTGAACAGCAATCCAAACTCCTGTTTTGGAATTCTTTTCTCAACAGCTTTCTCCAACAGGGCTGCAAATTCCTCTTTGTTTTCTTCAAATGAGCCACTGCTCTTGTTAATTGAAATAAATTTTCTTTCAATAAACTTTGCATTGTTTTTTTCAAGGTCAAACAACAAAACATGTCTTGGATCAAGTTCCTCAATTTTAATGCAGCCTGCTGCCTTCAATGCCTTTTTTTCAGAAGCAAAGCTTAATCCCTTTTCAAGCGAGTACCACAAGGGCTTTACTCCAAACAGGTCCCGGCTTAGCACAACTCTGTCTTTTGACCAGTGCGCAAAAGCCCACACACCGTCAAGTTCATCCAAGACATCTGGCAATTTTGCATTGTCTTTCTCCAAAAGCTTCAAGACAAGTTCTGTGTCATTCTTTGCCTTCACCTTGTGCTTTTTAGCCAAGGCCTTCCAGTTGTATATCTCGCAGTTTGCAGAAAGCCAACCCTTTCCCCTAATAGGCTGCCTCACTTCTCCAACAACGTTGTGAAGCAAGTGTCCCAAAACCTTTTCTCCTTCAATTTCCTTTAGCTTGTCTGGGCTTTTGGCATAGACCACCTTTTCCCCTGAAGCAAGGCCACATCCATTAATGCCTCTGTTGTGCATAGCTGCAATTGCCTGCTTTGCATTAGGGCCTGCGTTTGCTTGATTGAAGAAACCTGTTATTCCACACATTAGAAAATAATGGGGTTCCAAAAGGGTTTAAAATTGCTTTTGATTTAGATTGTTGTGTAAATGGACAAAAACAAGAAGCTTATTGTTGGAATAATTATTTTGGTTGCATTTCTTTACATTGTCTTCAATATAAGCACTCTTTTGGCCAATGTGGCTGATGTAAACATGTGCCCTGCGGCCATGACTAATAATTGTGTCCACAAACAAGAACTTGATTTTCTTGTTTCTGTTTTGCCTCTTATAATAAGCATTGCAGTCGTAGTTGGTGCAGGCATTTATTATTTAATGGGTGAGCAAATGGAAAGCAAGGAGCACAGCCTGAAAAAAAATACTGAAATTCTTCTCAAATTTTTAAGCCAGGATGAGCAAAAGCTTGTAAATGCCTTAATTGAAAATGAGGGTAGGGTTTTGCAGGCTGAAATAACAAGGCTTCCTGGCATGACAAAGGTAAAAAGCCACAGGGTTGTCCAAAGGCTTTTGGATCGCGGAGTAATTGAAAAAGATTCTGTTGGCAAAACAAACATTATTCGTTTTTCAAAGGAAATTAAGGAAGGCCTGCTTTAATTTTAGCAAGCGAAAAGGTTTTTTTTAAGTTTAGTTTCTTCAATTAGCGAGAGCTTTTTCAACAACCTTTGCAATCTTGTCTTTTTCCAAAAAGATTGCGTCATGCCCTTTCTCTGACTTAACCAGTTTAAACACCGACTTTGCCCCTGCTTTTTTTATCTGCTCGTGAAGTTTTTCCGTATCCTCTGCAGGGAAAAGGTCGTCGGAAGAAATTGCAACGTGGGTAAAAGCAGTTGAATTTCCAACAAATGCATTTTGCAAAGAGCCAAATTCTCTTGCAAGGTCAAATGAATCAATTGCCTTTGACAAATAAATGTAAGTGTTTGGGTCAAACCTTTTGCAAAACTTTTCTCCCTGGTAATCCAAATAACTTTCAACCTGGTACTGCATTGGAAGGCTTACATATTGCTTGAATTGCCCTACTTCTTCCCTTCCAAACTTTTCATCCATAATTTTCCTGTTCAAGTAAGAAATGTGGCCAATTTGCCTTGCAATAGAAAGTCCCTTTACCGGAAACTTTTCCTTGTAACAATGGCCCTGGTTCCATCCTGGGTCAAGCATTATCGCCTGCCTTGAAATATGGTTTAATGCAATTGCCTGGCTTGAAACCTTGTGCGATGCTCCCAGGATTAAAGCATTTTTTGCAAAGTCCTTGTGCAGGCTTGAAAATTCAAGTGCAAGAAGTCCTCCAAGAGAGCCCCCAACAACAGCGTGTAGTTTCTGTATCTTTAATTGTTTTAACAGTTCCCAGTTGCAATTAATCATGTCTCTTATGAAAAACTGGGGAAAGGCCATTCCATATTCTCTTCCAGTGTCAGGATTTCTTGAGGGGGGGCCAGTGCTTCCATAGCATCCTCCAAAATGGTCTGGGCAAACAACAAAAAACTTCTTTGTGTCAATGGCTTTGCCTTCTCCCACAATGTCCTGCCACCATCCTGGGAAAACCTTTCCATCAATTTTTTCTGAGGCAACCTGGGGTGTTGCAGTCAAAGTCGGAAAGATAAGGAGAAGAAAGCTCAAATCTCAAATTCTTTGAAAATTCTGCAAATTCCAAATTTGGAATTTCTGTACAGGCGTCAATGCCGTCTCCAACATTTTCAGCGTCTCCAATAGTGTCTACATACATAAAGCAACTAAATAATTCTGTTATTCTTAAATAAATAACAACTTGACAAAATTATTCCTAAAGGAATAATGTTTTTTGCCTGTTTGTCTTTTATTTTTGTTTGGACATAATATTCTTTGGTTTTTGAATGGAAGAAGAATGCATTTTTTGCAAAATTGTAAAGGGAGATATTCCCTGCACAAAACTTTATGAGGATGACAAAATCCTTAGCTTTTTGGACATAATGCCTGCCTCAAAAGGGCATGCCCTTGTAATTCCCAAAAACCATTACAGAACCTTAATTGACATGCCTCATGAGGAAATCAAAGAGGTGATGGATATTGTGCAAAAAGTTGCTGCTGCAACAATGGTTTCCTTGCCAGGGGTGGAGGGCTTCAATGTCTTACAGTCAAACAACAAGGTTGCAGGCCAGGTAATTCCACATGTCCATTTTCACATAATTCCAAGGCATGAAAAGGACAAGCTAAACTTTGCTTGGGAGCAGGGAAAGTCTGAAATGGCTGAACTGAAAAAATATGCAGAGCTAGTAAAGGAAAAGATGAAGTGATCTTATGCCTGCAATTGTAAAAAGGACTGTGAAGAAAAAAATTGTAAAGAAAAAAGTCAAAAGAGACCCTTTCCTGGACTCCAGAACCAACAATAAAGCAGAAACTCTTATCAGGGATTTCAAGGGAAGAAGCAGGCTGTTAAAACACCCTTCAATTAAACCTGATATAGAGGAACTAATTTTTGTCAGGGATCACCTAAGAAAGCTTAATGCAAAGGAAGCCAACAAAACTCCCAGAAACAGGGAAAGGGTAAAACTGTTTGAATCTCACATGAGAAGAATTTTCCAAGACATTGCCTTCAAAAAAGCAAGGCTTGTCAGGCAGCATGTTCGAACATCAGAGCCAAAAGCTAAATCTGCTTAATCTATTTTCTTGAACAAGATTTCGCCCTTGCTTGTCTTAGTTCCTGCCTTTAGCTTATTGAATTTGCAGTCTTTTAACAATCCTGCCTTTACTCCAAGTTTTTCGTTAATCTTCTCGCTTGTTGCAGGTATAAATGCTGAAATAAGAATTGAAATTATGCGAAGTGAATCTGCAAGAGAGTAAAGAGTATTACCCCTTTCCTTTTCTTCCTGTTTCCACGGCTGTTTTTCGTTAATAAATTGATTGCAGGCTCCTACAAAGGAAAAGATTTCTGCAATTGCATGGTGCAATTCAAATTCCTTCATTTGTTTTTCAATTTTGTCAAGATTAAGTTTTTTTTGCAATATGCTATCAACCCTTCCTTTTGGAACCTTGCCATTGTTGTATTTTTCAACCATTACAATTGTCCTGTTAACCAAATTTCCCAATTCGTTTGCAAGTTCGTTGTTTAATCTTGTTTTTAGACCTTCTTCTGAGAAGTCGCCGTCCTGACCGAATGGAATTTCTCTTGCAATAAAATATCTAATTGCATCCAAGCCATATTTTTTCTTAAGATATAACGGATCTATGGCATTGCCAAGGCTTTTTGACATCTTCTGGCCATTGATTGTTAAAAATCCATGGACAAAAAGCTGCTTTGGTAATTTATAGCCTGCACTCATCAACATCGCAGGCCAAATAACACAATGAAAACGTAATATATCCTTTGCTAAAAGATGCAATTCTGCTGGCCAGTTTCCTTCAGAACCTGAAATATAATTAATCAAAGCATCGTACCAGACCCAAACTTTTTGCTCTTTATCTATTGGCAAAGTTATGCCCCATTCTTTACCTGGTCTGGAAACGCTAACATCTTTTACTTCATCTTTTAGAAAGCTTGTTACTTCGTTTTTTCTGGTTTTAGGTTGAATAAAATCAGGATTTTTTTCAATATGTTCCAATATTTTTTTCTTGTATGAGGAAAGCTTGAAGAAATAGTTTTCTTCAGAAATTTGTTTTGGTGGTTTTTTGTGGTAAGGGCAAAGACCGTTCTCCAAGTCTTTTTCTGTTAAGTAGCCTTCGCATCCATCACAATAAAGTCCTTCATATTTTCCTTTGTAGATGTCACCTTTTTTGTACATCTTTTCAAAAAATTCTTTCACAACTTTTCTGTGTCTTGTTTCCGTGGTTCTAATAAATCCGTCATTGCTGATGTTTAATTCTTTCCATACATTTTTCCATTTTTCTGACATTTCATCAGTGTACTTCTTAAAATCTTTAAATCCTTTTTCTTCAGCTGCCTTTATTGTCTTCTGGCTATTTTCATCAAGGCCTGTTAAAAAGAATGTCTTGTTGCCTTGCAACTTATGCCATCTTGCTAAAATGTCTGCAATAGTTGTAGTGTAAGCATGCCCAATGCTGGCTACATCATTTACATAGTAAATCGGAGTAGTTACATAAAATTTTGCCATTAAAACCAGACTAATATCACTAATCAAACTCTTTTATTCTTTTCTATAATGTTTGTTTTTGCTTTAAGCATATCACTAAGTCTCTTTGCGTGTTTTAGATGGGATTTTAATCGCACAATTAGTTCAGTTAATTCTTTCATTTTTGAAATTTTTAACCTATAGAACTTTCCATGCCATTTTACGCCTCTTTTATCAATGAAGCCTGCTTTTACTTGCAATCTTGGTTTGTGGCAGCTAATTCCTGTTGCATTCAATCGTTCGCAAATAATAGTGAGGATATTTACATCATAACTTCCAACAGTAAATCCTGCAAAATTTCTGTCAATTCCAAAGTGTCCTTCAGCATCAATATATCCTGCAAAGAATGCAATGAATAGGTTGTCATCATTTAGAATCCATTACGGGATGTTGTCTTCTTTTGGCAACAAAAAATTAAATGACAGGTTTAGATTGCAACTGAATTGAGTGCATCCTGACTTAAGTTTGTATTTTGAAGTTTTTCCATATTTTGAAAACAACCCCTCCATCAGGTCGAGTTGTGCCTGTTTGCTTGTTCCTGATGAAACAAAAATTGTTTCTCCGTACTTATTTTTCCCAACCCACAGATCACCAATCCTGAAGCCTATTAGATATGCTTTATCAATTTCTGAACCGTCAAAATCTTTTCTTGCATATTTTACGTTATTTTTTGCAAGGGTTTTTGACCTTCTCGGAATAGACAATGCAATTCCTTCTTCAAGGCTGCGGAGAGGAATTCCAAATTTATCCATCTTATTGAAAACACATCCTGCTGAACAACAATATTGTCTGGCTATTTGATAAGGTGAAAGTTTTTTCTCCCAATAAAGCTCTTTGAGTTTTTCCTTTGAAATGTCGTACTTTATTGGATGCACAATTAATTTACCCTCATCAGATTTTGCCCTAAGTTCTAGTCCGTTAGCTTTGATTAGCTTGCTTATTCCAACGTGGTTAGAGTTATACACTTTTGCAATCTTTCTACAAGAAAACTTTTGCTTTAAATAAAGCTCTTCCAACTCTTCCTTCGAAATTTCAATTTTCATCCTTCCGCTAAAAGAAAAACACTTCTGTTCTTTAAAGCCATTTTGAAGGAGTGGGTTTCCTCTAATTATTGAATATTACTTTCTGCGCCGTTTCAAAATCGCTTTTTTCTTAACAATTCTCTTTCTTGCCTGTCTTGGCTGTTTTGCCCTTGCTGCAGCCGATTTTTCGTAAAACTTTTTTGCGGAAGCATAGTGTGGCAGGCCATATTTCTTTGCAATTGCTGTTGAGGCCTTTGAATAGCCGTAAACTGCAACAGGCTTTATGTGAACAGGCTTGTTGAAGATTGCTTCACAATACTCAATTAATTTGTGCTTTGGCTTTGGAAGTCTTCCATATCCTGCCTTTGCCCTAAAGGCATTTACTGCCTTCCAAACAGCTTCTGGATTTGGAAAAGCCTTAATCATTTCCTGAAAGCTTTTGAATGCAAACTGGTTGCTGCCCTTTATCAGTTTGTGTCTGTAATATTCGTGCAATTTGTCTTTTATTCTGTAATATTGCACAACGATCTTTTTTGCATCTGTCAACAAAACCATGTCAAAGGGATAGATTACGCTTGGCCTTGCATTTGTCTGAAAAATAATACCCTGTGACCTGTATGTTTTCTGGTAGTTTTCGTGTAAAATGGCTGAAGCAAGCCTTTTCTCCTTGCCAAAGCTCAAAGTATTTGGTTTGATTACCTTTGTTTCCAAAACATTCTGAACTGACTGGGCTGGCTGTTTTTCATTGCCAACAACTGTTTTCAAAATAAAGTCTTTCTCAAAAGATTTTATGTAAACATTTCCCTTCATTTACTTTCCAACCCGCCTTTGAGCCCTTTTTACCCTTGCAGTTACTGTCTTTGTTTTCCTTTCCTTTATTGCCAAAGTTGTTCTCTTCAAGGCCTCTGCCTGCCTGCCGCCGCTTCTTACTGCAGCTCCTCTTGCCAAAAGCTGTTTTTTTGGCACAAAGAATTTCGTAAACTTCTTTTTCACTGCATAATTCAAAGCAAGTTCAAGGCCATAACCGTCAGCCATTCTCATAAACCTTTTTGCAGACTTTGAATGTCTGCTTCCCTTTGTTCCCTTCAAAAAAAGAAAATTTAGGGCATCCATCTTTATTGCCCTTTGGCCGCTGAATTCCTTTGTAACAGCCTTGTTCTTTTTCTCAGAAACCCCCATTATAGCCATCTTTACTTCTTTTCCAGAAACATGCCTTAGAAGCTTTTCAATATGCCCTGTTTTCAGGTTAAGCAAATCCGCGTCAAGCATTACAACAGTCTTTGCTCCCATTAGCCTGCACTGGCTCAAGCCTGAAAGAAAGGCCTGGCCCTTTCCCATATTTCTCTTAAAGGAAATAACCTTGGCTCCCCTTCTTTCGGCAATTTCCCCTGTCCGGTCCCTACTGCCGTCATTTACAACAACAACCTCTTTTACAAGACCCTTGTGTTTTGCCAAAAGGCAGGCCTTTAAAACAGGCTCAATATTCTTTGCCTCATTATAGGCAGGAATAACAATTACTGCTTCCGGATTTCTCGCAGCCATATGGAATTAATGCTTTTACTTGATTTAAACTTATTTCTTCAAAGCCCTGGTAAAAAAAGGCAATCAATAGCCTTAAATACAACCTTAATGTGATATTTATGTGACTTAGTGATTGGGGGAAATCACGCAATGCCAGGCTTAATATCACGCATTTTTGGAAAAAAATCAACAAGTTTAACAGTCCTTGAGGACAACAATTCAAAGCTCATTGAAACCCTTAAAGACCAGAATGACATCATGAAAATGAAGGAAAAAAACCTCAATGACCTTCTTTCAACCCTGCAAAAAGAACAGGACAGAAACACTGAATTGCAAAATCACATGGTTGTTTTATTGCAGGCAACAGAGTTAAGCAGACTAAGAAAATACAAGTCTGAAAAGGTGGCTCAAGCAGCAAGAAAGATACTAAGTGACGAGGAAAAAATACTCAATTTCTTGAAGGAAAAAAAGCATGCTTCAACAAAGCACTTTATTTCAATTCTTGGATTAAGAAGAGAAACAGTTTCAAGAAAATTAACCGAATTGGTTGGCAAAAAAAAGATTGTAAGAGAAGGCCAGGGAAAAAACACTGTTTACAAACTGGCAAATTAACCAATTTCTCCTCTTTTCCCAACGCCTTTTTCCGTGCTCTTTTGTGACTGCCTAATCACAAACAATCACAAAAAATGAAAAAATGAACATAATTGACTACCATTTCAAAAAAAGTTTTTATATCACTTTGAATTTTTTTAATACATCAACTAATATGAAGTGAACTTTTTTGACCCAGGCTGAAACCGAAAAAAAGATACTTGACTTTGTAAGCAAAAGTCATGAGGGAATGCACATTGACCTCATTGCAAAAATGCTTGGCATGAGCCGCGTTACCGCGTCCAAATATCTTTCAACTTTGGAGGCAAAAGGCCTTGTTGAATGCAAGACAATTGGGGTCTCAAAAATTTATGGAGCAAGAAAAAATACCGGTCCACTAAAGCCTGAAACCAGGGCTGATTTGGTCAAAGAAATTGACGCAATTATTGAGGAAAGATTGAAGAAAAAACTGGAAGAAAAAGACCCCAAAAAACCGGTAAAAAAAGAGCTTGTTCAAAAGCCAAAACCAAAAACTTTTGAGCAGGAATACAATGATGTTGTTTCCATTGCAAAAAAGCTTGCTGTTGTAAGGCTTGTCAAGGAAAGAAAAATTAGCCTTGAAAAGGCCTCTGAATTAAGCGATATTTCTGAGAAAAAATTGCTTGCTGTGGCAAAGGCAGGTGGTCTTTTGTGACCTCTCAGAATCACGTATTTTATATCACAAATAATTCAATGAATATTCATAGAACATTAATAGCATTTACTATATTGCTTTTCTCCCTTGCCTTTATTCCCTCGGCCCTTGCAGTGGGCGAAGTAAATTGGGTTGCAACAGGTGACTTCAACAATGGAACTGGCTTTGACTTCAATTACACAAAGGTAACCTGGGACAACAACATCATGCCAACAGGGGAATTAGTGCTTCCAGGCTTTGAATCCATTACAGAAGGCCTTGTTGCCTATTGGAAATTTAATGATGTCAATGACGGCAGTTCCATAGTAGCGGATTACAGTGGAAACAACAACAACGGCCATTTGAAATTCAATACAACTACCAATGGCTCCTGGTTTTTTGACCAAAACGCAGCTGTGTTTGACGGCTTATCTGATTATATTGAAATTGACGACGTTGACAGTTCCCTTGATTTTGATGCAACAAAGCAATATACTTGGAGCGGCTGGTTTAACTCAGAGTCAAACAATTCTGGAGCTCTTATAAGCAAGCTCTGGATTTCAATAGAGTTTAACATGGACAAGCTTATCTTGATAGACCATTGGGCTGGGCCAACAGTATTAACCAGTGGAACCCTGAATGATAATGAATGGTATTACTTTGCAGTAACCTATGACAACAGCTATGCTGAAATGTACATTAATGGGGAACAAGTTGCAACAGGGTCAAAAGTCCTTATGTCTGATTCTTCTTTTGATTATTATCTTGGCGATAGCATTTTTGGCGGTAACTTTGACGGAAATATGGCTGACGTAAAAGTCTTCAACAGGGTCCTTTCAGCAGCAGAAATTGAAAGCGAGTATGCCAACAATAAGTTGGGCGATGGTCTTGTTGCCTACTACAATTTTAATGACACAAACTCTTCCGGTGACGGAATCCTTGACCTTGCAGGACAGGATAACAATGGCTTGCTTGTAAATGGAACAGACACAAATGCCTGGGGTCTTTGGGATACAAACGCAGGCTTTTTTGACGGGGCAAACGACTATATAAATGTAGGAAATTCAAACGCCTTTGATTTGAACAATGTAACTGTTTGCAGTTGGGTTTTTCCTGAAAGCAGTAGTGACGATTATGCTAGAATTGTTACAAAAGGAATTGATACTGCTGGCAACGCTTATTTTAACAATTATCAGTTGGTATTAAATTCAAACAATACTTTTGGAACAAAAGTTGGTGGCTTGCCATATAATATCGCCTCTGTCGCCAGTACGACTGTTGTAGAAGATGGTAGTTGGTATCATGTCTGTATGACTTATGACGGGGTGTTAAGACTTTATGTCAACGGAGTAAATGAAGCAAGTGAAAATTTTGGAAGAACTCTTTACACTGACGACAATGTGCTTCTCGTCGGATCCTATACTGCATCAGCATATCGCTTTGGAGGTAAACTTGACGAAGTCAAAATTTACGACCGCGCTTTAACTGCCTTGGAAATCGCTGCAGACTACAATGCCTGGACAGAGGCAACCTATTACAGTAATATAATTGACTTGAATGGTGCTCAAAGAATTCACAGTCTTAGGTGGGAAGCAGATTTTGGCTCAATGCAGTTAAGGGAATTAAACAAGGACCAAAACCTTGTTGGATGGTATCGCTTTAATGATGGTGACTCAAACACCTTGAATGTGAAAGACCATTCAGGAAATGACTTTGATGGTCTGCTGGTTAATGGTGCAGATTTGAATGGCATTGGATGGGATGACACCAATGCTGGGTTTTTTGATGCAACTAATGATTTTGTGGCAATAGCGGATAATGCTAATTGGATGATGGAGGGAGGAGACTTTAGTATAAGTGTTTGGATAAAGACCCCTGGGCATTCTACTGCTAATTATCAAGACATTGTTTTCAAGTATGAGGGAAATCCTGCTTTTAGTATTAGAACAGGTGACTGGACTGGTTCTGTTGGTAACAAAACTTATGGTTCCTTTTCTCTTAGAGATGGAACTGCTAATTTAGATACGGTTACTGGAACTACTATTTTAACTGATGGTCAATGGCATCATATAGTTGGTATTAGGGATGTTAGTAATTCCTTGGTTTATCTTTATGTTGACGGAGTGGAAGATAACAGGGCAACTGCTGATGCTGACGATGTATCTCCATCAGCTCAAATTTGGATTGGGGGAAATGGTTATTTTAATGGTTTAATTGATGAGGTTAGAGTTTTTGACAAAGCCCTTTCTGTTAACGAAATCCATACCCTCTACGCCGCCGGCATTAATGACTTAAATGTTGCTGTTCGCGGCTGTGACAATTCAACTTGTTCTCTTGCTTCTGACTGGCATGAGTTTGACATAGGCAATGATTTGAACACAGAAACCCTGTTTGGAGGAAACATTACTAACTTTGACACAAACTTCTTCAATTACCTTCAGTTCAAGGCAGACTTCTCTCATTCAGATGCAAACTTCCCAATAGGTTACGGTTACCTAAGCGATGTCAACATTTTCTACTACAAGGAACCCTCTTTGTGGGTTTCTCCAAAGGTACCGCAGATTAACACAAGCCCAAACTATGTCTTTGCCTCACTCTACGACGAAATGTACCAAGGAAAGGATGTAAATATTCGCATTTGGGACGGAAGCAGTGCAATCAAAAAAGTTTGTGCAACAACTTTTACTTCCTATGGCTATGCTGCCTGCAGATACAGCTTTGATTCTGCTGACACAGCAGGAACCTGGACAGTTGATTCAAATACAGGGGCGACAAAAACAGTTCCTGTTGGAACAATTTCCTTCATTGAATCAGCTGACGCAAGAGCTGGCCTTGACTCAACCTTTACCTTTACTGGAAATGTTACTGTAACAAATCCCGGAAAGGAGGTTTATCTCAGATCCTATAGCGTTGATCGGGGTGGAGGTGAATCAGGCCTAATTGACGACTTTGACAATGACGATGTAAACGAGCTTGCAATTACCTGGGGCTCTGACGCAGAAATGAAAATTTTTGAACAAAATGACATTGACAATGGTTGGAAGTGGGAAGGAGGAGACAGCTCTGACAGAGGCACTTACAGCTACAACAATTATCCAATGGCCTATGATTTTGACGGAGACGGCTACAAGGAAATTACTCAGATGGAACAAAGCACTGGAACCTTTTATGTTTTTGAATGGGATGGCACAACTTTCTCACTTGAATACAGTGATGACTCAAGTGCAACCACTGTCTACGGTCCTGCAACCCCATGCCAGATTTATCCTGACGGAAATGTTGGAGTAATCATTACTCAATTTACAGGCGGAATTGATGTCTATAAATGGAATCCTACAACAAGTACTTTTGATTTAAATTGTGACAATTGCTTTGACTCTGGAACAAATTTTTATTATTCTGAAGGAGCGGTCTGTGGTGACTGGGACAATGACGGCAGGGACGATTTTGTTACAATGGAACACTATGGTTGGGTTGGCTTGCATAGAACAGATGCTGGAGGCAGTGTTGAAAGGCCTCATTATGGAACAGACACAGGTTATGTTTATGCAAGGGCTGCAATAGCAGACTTTGACATGGATGGCAACAACGAAATTGCAAAGCCAGACGATGACGGTGTTGCAAGATTTTATGAGTGGAATGCTGGTTCAGGCACTCTTGATGCAGACGGAACCTCAGCTGATGTTGGATCATGGCATTATGGTTCAGAGTTCTTTGTAGCTGATTTAAACAGAAACGGCATTCCTGATCTTGTCGCCCAAAATTATCAGGGAACCCCCTATATGATTGAATACAACCCTGACACCGGCACTTACACAACTACTGCAATTGATTCAGAGGACATGAATAGTTATTCTTATCAGTCATTGGAGCTTGCTGATTTGGACGGAGACGGCTTTGATGAAATAATTTATGGAACTACAATTAATCATCATTTAAGAATTTCAAAGTATAATGGAAGTGGCTTTGATAGAATTTATGAGAAACGAAATTTGTGTGACATTCCTCAAAATGCTGGCTCTGGATTTTATGGTTTGGGTCGTATATTTAATTCAGGGGACCTGGATGGAGACGGAGACGAAGAGCTTATTGTAAGCTGCAATGACGGAGATTACATTGAATTTGACATGAGAGACATAAACGTTTATGAAGCGTTTCTTGACTACAATTACTTTGTTGAATATATTGACGAAGACGCAATAGGAGAGCAAAAAGAACTTTACTTTTCAGAGGGGGTTGGTTATTGTGTAAAAGAATCCAATTTACTGCTTAACGAAACCGACATGGTGGATGACGAAGGCAGTGCAATTTCAAACAGCTCACGGTTGACTGACGGAATAATAAGCACTCATTACTATCCAAAGACTGCTCTGAATAGTGCTGATTATTTCAACTATGATTCAGGAAGTAACCAATGGATGAGGCTTCTTTTAAGTGACACAAAAAAGCTTGGAAAGCTTCATCTATGGAGATACTATACTGACGAAAGGGCTTTCCGTAACACAATTGTTTCAGTTACAGACAATGCTGATTGCAGTACTGGCCTTACTGCAATTTATAATTCAAGCAACGGTGGCGATCACGAATACGCTGAGCAAAATTACGGGCAGGAAATCTACTTTCCTGCGCAGGACGTAAGATGCATTAAGGTTCAAAGCAGTGGAAGTAGCGCAACCACAAGCAATCTTATGGCCGAGCTAAAGGGCTATGAATCAAATTCTGACTGCAATTGGACTGTTTCAGGAAGCTCTGCCCTTGGAGCAATGCCTGAAGACGTTGTAACAACTAAGATGATTATTTCCGCCGCAGGAAATGTCTGGGAGGGCGTTGGAGCAGACACCCAGCTTTTCACTCAAGGGCAGTATGTTTGGCCAATTAATGCAAGAATTGTCGGGGCAACAGAATATGCCTCAGACGACAATGTCAGCGTCGTAATTGCGGTTGAAAACAATGATGAGGTTCCTGTAAGCGGCGCAATTTGTGATGTCAATATTTACTATCCTGACGCAAGCCTGTTTGTCACAAATGGAAGGGCGGTAGAAATTTATGACACAGGCGTTTACACCTATACAGTAACAGCGCCAAGCACTGAAGGGGTTTATACTGCCAGGACAATCTGCACTTCAGGCGTCTTTTCGGCCTTTGATGTTCACAGCTTTCATGTTGCTGGCTGGGCAAACTTAATTGGTGACATTAATCAATCTGTTTGGGATTATGGCACAAGGGACTTAACAGACTACAACCTTACCTCTGTCTTCGAATACTTGAATGACATAAACATGGTTGCCTATGACATAAACGGAAACAGCTGGGTTTCTGCCTCTGACATCTGGACTTACAACGCAAGAAGCCTAACAGACTACAATATGGACGGATTGCCTGAATACATTTGGTCAAATCCAACAAGGAATCTGACAACGGCAGGCGTTGACGAGGACAGGAACTTTTTCAGCGGGGGAGCTGATGGATACTTAACTAAAACAGGAGCTACTTATGCATTAACGCAAGTGGCGGCTCCGACAGTAGACACAGCTTCTAGCATTATTAGGGTCGGACAAGCTTGGTTTGCCCCCTTTCACATTTACAATGGCTTTTTGACTTTTGACACTTCTGACATTAACACAGAGACTATTGTTAGTGCAAAGCTTGGGCTAAAACTTAACCTTGACTGGTCCATTTTTGATGATTTCAATATAATGGTTTTTGACGGTGATGGGACAAGCTGTTGGGGCAATGATGGTTTGCAGGTAAATGATTGGAATTCCTGTGTTGTGAATGGTACTTATGACGGCAATATGATTAGTACTGCTAATCTTCCTGCTTTAGGCAATTATTTTGAAATGGGAATTTCTCCAAGTTCAATTAATAGGGATGGAAATACCCAGTTTGAGTTGACAAGTGACAGGTATGCCCGATTGCAACCACCTGCAGGTGCATTTCCTGAATATATTGAAGTTCTTTCCTCTGAATCCGCCGGCAATGAACCTTATCTAGAGGTAACAACCTTCAATGCCGATTTAAACATTTATGATGTTTGGTATTTTGGCAACCGTGTCTTGACAGATTACAATATGGATACCTTGCCTGCCTATGTCTGGAGCAATTCAACAAGGGATTTAACAGATTACAATACAGGCACTTTGCCTGCTTACATTTGGGCCAATGCCACGCGAACCCTGACAGACTACAATATGTCAACCCTCCCCGATTACCTCTGGGTTTTCAACAGCAGAAGCTTAACAGACTACAATACCGGAACATTGCCAGAATACCTATGGTCAAACCCGACAAGAAACCTGACGACAGCAGGCGTTGACGAGGACAGGAATTTTTTTAGCGGGGGAGCAGATGGACACTTAACTAAAACAGGGATTAGTTATGCAGCTGCACAAGTGGCAACTCCAGCAGTAAGCACAACTGGCACTTCCCTTTTTGTTGGACAGGGCTGGATGGGTTTCTATTATATTTACAACGGCTTTTTGACTTTTGACACTTCTGACATTAATGTTGAAACTGTTGTTAGTGCAAAGCTTGGGTTAAAGCTTCAGTCCGATTCAACACTCATTTCTGATTTTAATTTGATGGTTTTTGATGGCACTGGCTGTCAGGGTAATGACGGCTTGCAAGCAGGTGACTGGAATGCTTGTGTTGTGAATGGTACTTATGACGGTAATATGATTAGTACTGCCAATCTTCCTGCTGTGGGAAATTATTTTGAGATGGGTATTCCCGCAAGCTCAATTAACAGAGATGGAAACACGCAGTTTGAGTTGACTAGTGATCGGTATGCCTGGTTGCAGCCTCCGCTTGCCCCGTTTCCCGAGCTGATTGGTATTTATTCCTCTGAATCTGCCGGCAACGAACCATATTTGGAAGTGACAACCTTTAATGCCGATTTGAACATTTATGATGTCTGGTATTTTGGCAACCGTACTTTGCCTGATTATGTTTGGATTGCGTCTGACAGAACTCTAACAGATTACAATGTGACAACTTTGCCTGACTGGCTTTGGAATGGCGCAAGCACAAGAGAGCTTACAACCTCAGACCTTAACGCCTATGCGATTTGGAACTATGTTTCAAGGCAGTTGACAGACTACAACCAGACAACGATGTTTGACTACTTGTGGGACATTAATGTTACAACTTTGGACATTAACGGAAACACATGGGTTTCAGCCTCTGACATTTGGTCCTATGGTGCAAGGAACCTGACAACTGCCGGAGTTGACGAGGACAGGAACTTCTTTAGTGGAAGCGCAGATGGCACTCTTACTAAAGCAGGCAATCCATTTGAAAGTTATGCAAGTGTGCATGCAGGATCTTCTCCTACAGTAAATACTTCTAGTTTATCTCTTCAGGTTGGGCAATATTTTATTTTAGGTCCTAATGTATATGTTATTTACAATAGCTTTTTGACTTTTGACACTTCTGACATTAATGTTGAAACTGTTGTTAGTGCAAAGCTTGGGCTAAAACTTACTCTCGATGTCTCTAGTGTTGATTTTAATTTGATGG
>JAFCCH010000074.1 GCA_017610265.1 Nitrososphaerota archaeon | reverse complement strand
CTTATTTCGGGTGGAGGCGGAACAGTGCCAATGGCTGCACCACCAACAGGAGAAAACACAGACTACCTCTGCTCAGACAGCTTTGACAATGATGGAGACGCCTTAATTGATTGCTTTGACCCAGATTGCGTTGGCAAAACAGGAACAGGACAATACTCAAGTGGGTTTTTATGCGAACAACCGGAAACAAGCTGCTCAGACGGATTTGACAATGATGGAGATGGTTTTGCAGACGATACTGACAGTGATTGTGGTGCGGATTTTTGTGGCAATGAAAACCTTGATGTAGGGGAATGGTGTGATGGTGATTTGGGCTTAACTGATCCTTCCCGTATGGATTGTGTAGATTGTGCCAGTGCAAGTATAACTGACTGCAGTGTGAGTTTAACAAAAGCAGGCGATTATATTTTGACAGGGGCAATCGGCACTAATGAAGAAGTGCCCTGCATTTCAATAGAAGCAGATGATATTTTTCTTGATTGTCAGGATAATACTCTAAATGATTCCCGCATTATAACTTCGGCTGTTTACAATTCAGGTTACAACAATTTAACAGTTCAAAATTGTACAATAAGAAACTTTATGCAGGGTATCCTAATTTTGTCTGCAGACAACCAGGTCATAACATCCAATGATATAACTTGTAACAGTAAGGCTGAAGGCATTTTTCTTCTGAATTCCACAAACAGTGATGTAATTGGCAATGATATAACCCAGTGTCCTACTGCCATAGGGCTAAAGGGCGGTTCAGGAAACCAGTTAATAGGCAACACTGTTTCAAATTATATTGATGGAATTAAGATTGATTTAACTTCAGGCAATACAATAAGCGACAATGTGGCCTGTGGCCCACTTTTTGGCGGCGGCGATTTTTACTGTCGTGACTTGGCGGGAAAAGGCAATAGCGGCTCCAACAATTTTGCCACGACTTTTGCCGGTGATGCAGCTGGCTGTGAAGGGTTTTCTTTTGACGCCTGTCCCTAAAAAGCTTTTTATACAAGTTTAGCACTCTCTTTTATTAGAATGGATAGAAGAGCCCAAGCTGGATTGGAATATCTAATGACCTATGGCTGGGCTATTGTTTTAGTTGTAGCAGTTATCGGAGTACTTGTTCTTGTAGTAGGGGAGCCTTTGGCAGAACCTGCTTTTTCAAGCTCTGACCCAACCAAATTAATGATAAAGGCAACAGGCGTTGAAAACGGAGTTGCGACAATCAAACTTCAAAATATTACAGGCGGACAAATTAGGGTTGAAACAGTGTCAAACCCAAGCGGTTTTTATGATTGTGAAGTTGTAAATGTTTCTGCAGACAACACAGTTGTTGCGGGCGGAGAACTGGAAATACAATGCAACGTTGTGCCTGGTGCAAGTCAGGGGGAAGTAGGTGTTGAATACACTGACATATCAGGCATTCTTCAAAATACACTTCTTTCTGGAAGTAGTTCTGGGCCAATGGCTGCTCCTCCTACAGGGGAGAACACCAATTACCTTTGTAGTGACGGTTACGACAATGACGGAGACAATCTTGTAGACTGCCTTGATTCTGATTGCGTTGGATTTACTGGAACAGGGCAATATCCTGACGGGCTTTTGTGCGAACAGCCTGAAGCAAGTTGTGCAGACAGTTACGACAACGATGGTGACCAAGGTCAATCAGGGGGTGGAATAGATTGTGATGATGATGACTGTGCCAGTTTTCCGGGTTGCAGTGAAATTTGTGACAACGGTATTGACGATGACGGTGACACTGATATTGATTGCTTTGATGATGATTGCCCTGTAAAAACTTTTTGTGACCCAGGTCAAACAAAGATTTGCTGGACTCAATCCTGCATAGATATCCCTTGCCCTCTCAACCAAGACTGTTTTGCTGACCTCACACTTGATGGTCAAGTTGACAACACAGATCTTTCATATTTTATGGCATGGTGGCTGCAAGCTTGTTCTGCAGGCAACCTGTGGTGTGACGGGTCTGACTTAGATTGCAGTGGTTCTGTAAATTTTGTTGACTATGCCAATTTAACCGGCAATTATGGTGTCTGTTCATAGGTCTTGCTTGGCTTAGAAAATATTTTGGATTAAAAGCTTTACTCTGCGAGTTCGCCTTCGTGGCTGAAAAGGATTACTTTTTTGACGCCTTTTAGCTTCTTTATTTCCTGCAGCATCTTGCTTTCCTTTCCTTTCTTGACCCTTGCCTCAACTGTTTGTTCTCCTTCCTTGTCTGAAAGGCTTGTGTTTCTCAGCCTGAAGCTGCTGCAGTTCTTTTCAAGAACTGTTTCAAAGGCTGCATTGTCAAGTGTGCTGTACTTTACCATTAGAACATATGGTAAGTGAATTACTGGCATCTTCTTTGACATTAAAAGCATTAGGCCGCCCATAAAGACAGATAGGATTATTGAAAGCTGGAAGTATGACACTCCATTCATTATCCCGATTGAAACAGCCCAAAAAAGGAATGTTACATCCTTTGGATCTTTAATAGCGGTTCTAAACCTGATTATTGACAATGCTCCAACCATTCCAAGTGAGAGGGCAAGATTGCCTGTAATTGTCATCATTATGCCTGTTACAATAAGTGAGGTCATAATAAGGGTAATTGAAAAGTTTTTGTTGTACATGACTCCTGAATAGGTCTTTCTGTAAATCATGTAGATAAATGCTGCAAGGGCAAAGGACACAAAAAGGTTTAGTAAAATTGTTCCGATTGTAAGAGTTGCGCCAAAACCGTATGCCTGCTGACTAATAAATTTTGAGAAAATGTTTTGGAATGTTATTTGGTCAACCATTTAATATCACTAAATCCATGCAAGCTTGTTGTCAATTCTTCCAATGCAATACTTGCTTATTGCGCTGTTGGTATTCTTCATCCTCAAAACTGACTTAAGCCATTCAGGCATAAACCGGTCGAATTTAATCTCTAAAACAACCAGTTGCTGTGCCATTAAAGGCTTCATAAAAATTTTCCTGTCAAACATATTTAAATCTATCGAATTGGCTCTAATACGGCTGTCGAAAGTAACTCTGATATTGTTGAAATCGTGGACAAAAGCATGCCTTTCATAGTCTATTATTACAACCGGCTTGTAGCAAAATCTTTTGAATTCTGCAAAAACCTTTCTTGCAACATCATTATCATAGTTCAAAAGTACATCATAATTCCCTTCCTGCATTTCCTTTGCATCCTTTCTGCTAATCCAAATGCTTTGCTTTAGAATGCAGTCATTTATCTTGTTCTTAATCTCAAGCTTTACTTTTGCCGAATCAATGTCGTAAAGCCTTAACCTGAACTTTTTCCTTTTTTCAATCCCGGCCATCTTTTCTTCAAAGGCCTTGTTTTCAATTGTGTCAAAGTAAAGGCTTCTGATAAAATATCCTTCACCCTTGTCATTGCCGTCCCTCTCCATTGCATGGTTTAAGGCACTGCTCATTAGCAGGAAGTCAGCCTGGCTTATGAAGAACTTGGTTTCCTTTCTCTTAACCTCTATACTTTTGCCTGCCTTAACTTTGTTTGCTTCAACTGTCAAGGTTTTGCTCATTCAACATCACCTAAAAGGGTCTTTATTTCCTCAAGGTCTTCTTCTGCAATTGCATTAAACAATTTTTTAAGTTTGCCTGCTTCCATTGAAAAGTTTTTGTAATCTGATTCTGTGTCAAGGCTGAACATATCCCGATTTCCTTCCATTGAATTTTCATAAATGTAAAATTTTCCTCCGTTGAACAACTGCTTTTTCTGATAAGCTGAAATTCCAATATCGTTTCCTTTGAAAGTGTTCTGCAGGAAGAATGCGGTTGAACTGTCTTTCACTGCCGCTCCCAAATTGTTTTCTTCAATTAAGTTGCCGTAAGCAAGAATCCAGCTTTTTTCTCCAATGCTTATTCCCTTGTCTCCCATTCCCCTGAATGAATTTTCTTTCAGGATGATATTGCTTCCACTTGTATCAAGGCCGTCTCCCTCGTTTTTTTCAACAGCCTGGAATACATTATCTTTTACAA
>JAFCCH010000073.1 GCA_017610265.1 Nitrososphaerota archaeon | reverse complement strand
CTCTTTTAAAATGGATTTGGCTGCATCGCTTCTTTTTGTCTTTCCAAAGCCAATGCCAAAGGAAACCTCGCAATTCTTTTTCACAGCACTTGGAGGGCCGCCCATTACAAGGAAGCCGTCCTTTTCTTTCAGCAAGCCAACTGCAAAATGAAGCTTTGTTTTCCTAAACCACTGCCTTTTTCCGTAAATCATAAAAGAGCCTGTTGAAAGAGCCTCACCGCTTTGGGCACTTTTCGAAACCTGTTCCTTTGAAACTGCGTAAACGTCAACGCTTGCAAGCTTTTGCTGCCAGGCCTTGCTTCTTGCCGCAGAAAACTCGGCTGATTCCAAAAGGCTTTCCTCTGAAATTTCTTCGCCCTCGGCTTTGACAATGCAGGCACTTGCTCCCTGGAGGTCTGCGTGCAGGAACAAGTCTTCTTTCTCCAAATACTTTTTTACAACAGATTCATTGCTTTTAGCATCTCTTCCACCAATTACAAGAAGACCCTGACTTGTCTTAAACCAATGAAAGGCTTCAAACCATTGCCTTTTCCTTTTTTGAACAAGAGCCTTTGCCTTTGGTGTTTCCTTTACAGAGGCAATCTTTTTTTCCATGTCAATCATTGCCTTTTTCAGGCCAAGAAGCTTTTTCTTTGCAAGCTTGCTTTTTTCAAAGTAGGAGGAAGCATTTTCTTCAAGGCTTTTTCCAAAATCAATTTCAACATCCATATCAAAAACTTCCTTGCACAACCTTAACTAGCTTTTCCCAGTGTCCCTTTTTATTAAGTCAAGCATTGACTTTGTCCTGCTTTCGTTCTTGAAAATCGGCTCAACAGAAAAAAAGCTCTGAATGTTTTTCACAAGATCGTGGTATCCCTTAATTGACATATACCTGTCCCTCATATCTCTATGGTATGATTCAACATCTTTGTGAATATGCCTGCATAAAATATTCCAATTACCTGGCCCGATAATTGAACTTACCCAGTAAATATGAGGGTCTTCATTTAAAGTGTCTAAAAACTTCTCAAATGCCTTCTGCTGGTTTAGGTCAACCTGGAAAAAGGTCATTATTTCAAGAGTATATCCAAGTTTTCTAAAATTGAGCTTTGGGCCAAAGCCCTTTAGCAAACCGTCCTTTTCCAGAAAGTCAAGGCTGCTCTTTATTGTGGCCTTATGATACCCAGTATGCTTTTTTATCTGCCTTATGTTTGGCTGAACAGTGCTTTTCTTAAGCAGGGAATCTAAAACATTCACTCTTATCTTGTCAGTGGGTTTCATTTGGTTAGCCAAGCCACTATCACCAAATATAGATATATTAGAACACCTATAAAAGCCTAACTGAATGAAATAGTACACTCAAACCCTGAGAGTTGATATATAGAAGATAGACGTATATTTCTATGCGAAGAAACACAGGAGGGGTTTAACTAGACTGTCCGAAAAAATAGAACTTTGTAAAAAAAGTTGGGAGAAGGGAACAGGCTCACCAGGCTCAAACTGGCTCTCGCAGAATGGTTTCATTCTCCCAACAAAACTAATTCTTAGAAAAATAGCTCTCCCAGGCTTGTTTTTCCCATTTTTTAAAAATTAGAAAATTAGGCCTTTTTGGCTGGCTTTTTGGGAACAGTTTTTGCTGCCTTTTTCTTGCCCCAGTCTGCCTTGCTCTTGCATTTGGGATCAATGCACATTTTGTACCTAAACCTTTGAGCCTTGACATTTATCAAAGGAGTGCCGCAGTGCTCACACACACCTGGCAAAACAGAAATCTGACCCTTTTGAGGCAAAGGATAGGTTACAGTGCATTTTGGATAATTACTACAGCCAAGGAAGCGTTTGCCTGTTCGCCCCTTTCTTGTCAAAAGTTGGCCATCACAATCCTTTCCGGTGCAGGGTCCAATAATTGAATCATTTCTTGCAGCCGCCCTCAAAGCAGAACCAATCTCGTTCTTGTTTTCCAAAAGAGGAAGAAGGGCGTCCAGCAAAATTTGCCTGCTTTCCTCAACAACCTTTTCCTTGCTTTTCTTTCCAGAGGCAACAAGGTCCATGTTGTTTTCAAGCGTGCTGGTCATCTTATATTCCACAACAGCACTTTTATGTTTCTGCAAACTGTCAATGACAGCAAACGCAATCTTTGTTGGAACAAGAGCTTTTTGGCCCTCAATATAATTCCGCCTGTAAAGCTTTTGAATTGTTTCAGCCCTCGTACTCTTGGTTCCAAGATTTAAGTCAGACATTACCTTAATCAAAGAACCCTGGCTATATCTTGCAGGCGGTTGGGTTTCCTTTGCAAACATTTCAAGAGAATCAAGCTTTACCTTATCACCTGTTGCAAGGACAGGCAATATAATCTCTGTTGCCTTGCTGTAAGGATAGAAAGCTTTCCAACCCATTTCGATATAGGTTTGGCCTGTTGCATTAAATGGCTCATTGTTCAAGTCAATTTCAACAACAAGGTTTTCGGTTAAGGCATTGTCGGCAAGAGTTGCCATAAAACGCCTGCATACAAGCTCATAAATTTTCCATGTTTGAGGGTCAAGCTTTTCCTTTTGAACAGCAGTGACAGGATAAATTGGAGGATGGTCCTTTGCAAGCTTTCCGGCACTTGGCTCAAGCTTTCCTTTGGCAAGAAGCTTTGAGGGAGCGTCTCCAAAAGCAGAAACCTTTGAAAGCTCTTTAAGAGTTGCCTTTAAGTCAAGGGTTTTTGGATAAACAGAATTGTCTGTTCTCGGATAGGAAAGATAACCTGATTGGTAGAGGGATTCAGCAATCCGCATTGCCCCGCTGGCAGTAAAACCAATTGCTGTTGCAGCCCTTAGGAAAGAGGTTGTGTTAAAAGGCAGGGGCCTTGCGAGGGTCTTTTTCTTTTTCTTGACAGAAACCACTTTTCCAAGAGGAGGGTCTTTGCACTTCAATGCCTTTTCAGCTTCACCCTTGTCCCAAAACTTGCCTTTCTTGTGGGACGCCTTGAATTTTGAATTGCCCTTTGCAAACATTGCTTCCAAAAGCCAGTAATGCTTTAACTTGAATGCAAGCCGTTCCTTTTCCCTGTCAACAATCAATGCAAGAGTTGGCCCCTGAACACGGCCTGTTGAAAGAAATTCCTTTCCAAGCCTGCCTGAAATAAGCGACAAAAATCTCGTTAGGACAGCGCCCCAAATAAGGTCAATTTCCCTTCTTGAATTGGCGCTTTCAGCCAAATCAAAATCAAGTTCCTTCAAATTGGCAAAGGCAGTCTTAATGTCTTTGTCAGTTATTGCTGAAAAGATTGCCCTCTTAAGTGCAACATTTGGCTTTTTTTTCCTGAGAATGTCCAATGCCTCAAGGCCAATCGCCTCCCCTTCTCTGTCAGCATCAGTTGCAATAATAACCTCATCGATTTCAGGCGCAACTTGTTTGATAAGGCCAGAAATTGACTTTTCTGTTTCAAGATAATCAATCGGGGCAACAACCAATTTTTTCAAATCTGTTCCAAGCCATTGCTTGTAAACCATTGGAAAGTCAACGTTTACAATATGGCCGCTTAATGGAATGACAACATACTGCTTGCCGTTCATTTCAAAGTCAAACCTTAGGGCAAAACCAGTCCTTGTTCCAGGAAGCTGTTTCCCTGAAAGAATAGTGGCAATTCTTCTGCCAGCAATGGCTTTTTCGGCAATTATCAAAATCATTTAAAACACGGAAAAAAGTGCAATAAATCTTTTATAACAAAAACTATAAAAACAAAGAACCACTTCTTGCTATTTCATGGTCTTAACAGGCTTTATGCAGGTTCCAGTGGATTCTCTCACCTTACTTACACAGATGGGAATAATTCTTGCCATTGGAATAATTGCAAGAACACTTAGCAACAAAAGCAAAGTTCCGTTTGTTGTCTTGTTAATAGTTTTCGGAACGCTCTTTGCCTCATTTGGCATTCTTGACCTGGAAAAATTCGGCAACATGCCTGAAATAATCAGAATAATTGCATTGATTGTAATTGTGTTCAGTGCAGGATTCAGCCTGAAATTCAGAGAAGTG
>JAFCCH010000019.1 GCA_017610265.1 Nitrososphaerota archaeon | reverse complement strand
AAACTACCCTCAGCCAAAGGGGCTCCAACAACTAAAACAAGGGTTCCAACAACTGCTGCAACCAAAACAAGAGCCCAACCATAAGTAACAAGATATTCCAAACCAGCTTGAGCTCTTTTCTTCATAAAACCAATAAAAATAAGGTTGGTGATATATTTAATGTTTCTTAATGGCATAAAATAACTGTTTTAGAGCGATTCTTATGCCAAAACCCTTAAATAGAAGAAAAACGATTATTGAAGCATGGCAGATGAAAGAAAAACAGTAGCCGAAATAATTGCGGAAATGAGAAAAGACCTGGCAGAAGACGAAGAAGATGCCGCGCTTTTCGCACCCTATGTTTCAAAGCAGAAGAAAAAACCTGTGAAGAAATCTGCAAAAAAGCCAGCTAAAAAGGCAAAGTCTAAGAAAAAGCCAGTGAAGAAAAAAACTGCCAAAAAAAAGGCAGTGGAGAAAAAGCCTGCTAAGAAAAAAACAATGAAGAAGAAAAAGCGCTAGCGCTTTTTTATTGACTCAACTGTTTCTCTTTCAAGATTGTTCAAAGCTATTTGAAGAAGCTTTATAAGCTCCCAGCCTGATTCTGAGGCAAGTGTTGTTTTCCCCGGAAAGGTTAGCTTTAGATGAACACTGTGCTTTACTTTTGGACCCTTGTTTTTGTGCTGCTTAAAGTGAGCATGCAACAACATTTCGTTGTTAACAACCTTGGCTATTTTGTCAAATGAAAGAATCAACGCTGATTCAATTTTGCTCTTTTCAAAAGAGTCAATTTCTGGCAGGCTGCTTATCTCAATATTTCTGTTCTCAAAATTCATTTTTTAAAACCTCCAACAAGGCCTTTTATAGCCTCCTCTTTATTGTCTGACTTTACAATTCCTGAAGCAACAAAAACTCCTTTAGTGCCAAGTTTTAGGGCCTTGGCAACATCTGCACCGCCCTTTACTCCAGCCCCAGTTATTACTTCGATTTTTGCAGAGGTGTTTTTGACAACTTTTACTCCGTTTGAAATAAGATCTGGGTTTGCTGTACTTACGCTAATGTCCCCTCCAATTAATTCAGGGGGTTCAATGGCAATAAGGTTTGGCTTGTCTGGAAAAGAAGCGATTTCTTTTGCTCTCTCAATGCTTTCTGCACAAACCATTACCCCAAGACCGACTTCTTTTGCCCTTACAATTGCCTTTTGAAGAAATTCGTTGTCGCGCTTATTTTCAGCGTGGTTCAAAACAGTTCCAATAGCCCCTGCTTCCTTAACTGCCTCTGGAAGAATGTGACCAGTACTGCTGCCGAAAACCACTGGATCGATGTGCTGTGCAAAAACAGGCAAGCTTACTGCCTGAGAAACCTCTTTTAGGTCAACTGCCTGAACAACAAGGGCAATGGAAGCACCTGTTTCCTTTGAAACAGATTCAGCGCTTTTTGCAAGTTCAATTGCTTTTTGGCCGGTGGCCTCGGCATATGTTTTGAAATTTATAAACAAAACCGGAAGTTTTAGCTGCATTTTTAACTATCACCAAAATAAAGAAGGGAAAAGAGTTATTTAAACTTTTTCGCAGAAGCATTTAATAGGGAGTGGCTTTTAATGCCTGATAAAACAGTTTTCACAAAACTTATAAGAGAAATTGGCAGAAGAAAAGATAGCCAGGGGCAGAGCCTTATCAAAAAGGCATACTCCCTTGCAGAAAATTCCTGGGCAGGAAAAAAGGATTCTGTAAGAGAAATGGAGCATGCTGCAAGAATTGGCAAAAATCTTTTTGACTTCGGCTTTGACAATACCACAATTGCCGCAGGAATTGTGCACGACCTTGAACTAAAAACAGGGACTTCTCCTGAAAAAATAAAATCGGACCTTGGAGAAGAGGTCGAAAGCATTATCAAAGACTACACAAAGATTAGAAAGATTGAACTGGAGAACAACGAAAAAATTAGCAAAGAGCTTCTTTCAACAGTTATCCTTGCGACTGCAAAAGATTTGAGGACTATTTTCATAAAGATTACTACAAGACTTGACACCCTGCAGAACGGCCAACACCTTGGGAAAAAAGATCTTGAGGAAAGGGCAGACAGTGCCTTGCAGATCTATGCCCCTATTTGCCAAAAACTCGGCATGTATGAATTGGAGGGAAAGCTTGAAGACAACAGCTTTAAGATAATGCAGCCAAAGCTCTTCAACAAGATAAAAAAAATGATTGGCAAGACAAGAAAAGAAAGAGAGCAGGAAGTAGAAAATGCTGTTGCAGAATTTTCAGGGTTTTTAAGCAAGGAAAAAAAAGAAGCGTCCGTTAATGGAAGGGCAAAGGGTATTTATTCAATATCAAAGAAGATGGAAAATCAGGAAAATAAGAGTAATATGCGGAAGTGTGAGGGAATGTTACGAAATTCTTGGAATAGCCCACTCAGAATATAGAACTGTTCCAAACCAGTTTACAGATTATATCGCAAACCCAAAGAAAAACGGTTACAGAAGTATTCACACAGCAGTCGAGTGGAACAACCAACCTTTAGAGATTCAGATTAGAACAAGAGAAATGCACTATGAATGTGAGACAGGGCTTGCATCCCACTGGCAGTATAAGCATTATGCAAAAGATGACTTTTTTGACAAAAGGCTTAGTTGGGCAAAACAGCTTGTTGAATGGCACAGGACTGCGCGTGATTCTAGAAACCTTGCCCACAGCCTAAAGATGGGTTTTGGCCAAAACAAGATTTTTGTGTTTACTCCAAAGCAAAAGGTAATTGTTTTGCCAGAGGGCGGTTCTCCAATAGACTTTGCATTTGCGATTCACTCAGACCTTGGGGTAAAGTGCCACAAAGCAAAAGTCAACGGCAAGATTGTGCCATTGTCACACAAGCTTGAAAACGCCGACACTGTGGAAATAATTACAAGCAATCAATTGCAGTTGAAAAGAGCCTGGCTAAACCTTGTTAAGTCAAGCAAGGCTCAGGCAAAAATAAAGCAAAAGCTTGGCATTAAAAGTGCAAAGAAAGTTGTTTTGGAAAAAAAGGATGAACGGCTTACAAGTGACAAAAATATAAGAATTGCAAAATGCTGCAATCCAGTTCCGGGTGACGAAATAATTGGTGTAAGAACGACGAAGAGAAAGATTTCAGTACACAGGGCCGAATGCGGAAATGCTTTAAGAATTTTAAAGGAAAGAAGGATGGAGGTAAAGTGGGACCTGGCTGAAAAGGATTACATTGTTGGAATAAAGGTATTGGCAAGGGACAGCCCTGGCTTGCTGCCCGCAATATTGAAGATAATCAGCGGAACAAAGGTTTCAATCATTTCAACCGATGCAAAAACAAACAGAAATAATATACTGCAAAGCAAGTTCAACATAAAAATAAAGAATATTGAGCAACTGGAAAATATCATTAAGAAAATAAGCGCCCTGCCAACGGTTTTTGAGACAGGAAGGGACTAAAGAGGCCTTTTTACCTCTCAAAAAAAGCAAAAAGTATATTAAGAGGAGATTCATTTATAGTTTAGAAACAGAAACAGGAGTGAATTTTTATGGAGAGAGTTAAAACAGGAATTTCTGGATTGGATGAGCTTATTGAGGGAGGATTCCCTGCAGGAAGAAGTATTCTTATTAGTGGAGCATGCGGAACAGGAAAAACAATTATGAGCATGCAGTATATTTACAAGGGAGCATTAGAACACAATGAACCTGGTGTTTATGTAACACTTGACGAACGACCGCATTTGATAAGGGAAGATGTTTTAAGATTTGGCTGGGACCTCAAAAGCCTTGAGGAAAAAAACATGCTAAACATTATTGATGGAAGCATTGCAAAATTAGGAATGCCGTCAGAAGAAGAGTTTTCGCTTCCAGTGACAGGATATGATGTTGACAAGCTCTTGCTTGAAATTATGCGGGTTATCAAAAGAATTGAAGCCAAAAGGGTTGTAATTGACAGTATCCCTGCACTTGGATTCAACTTTGAGAATCCGGCCGAAGTAAGAAAGGCAATCTTAAAATTGAGTTATATGCTAATGAGAAGCGGCGTAACCTCTGTTCTTGTTTCAGAGATACAGGAAGGAGTAAACAAGTTTGGAAAATACGGTGTGGAAGAGTATGTTGTTGACGGAGTAATTGTCCTGCATTATATGGGAGTAGGAACTCAAAGCAATAGGACAATGCATATAAGGAAGATGAGGGCAACAAAGCACTCAGAGGACTTGCATCCACTTGAGATAAAGAGTAAGGAAGGAGCAATTGTCCACAAGATAGAAGAAGAATACGACGAACTTTAAGGATTTTTGATTTTTAAAATCCTATTTCTGTTTTTTCACTATTTAAAATAAAAAGTTCTGTTTCTCCATTACAGAATTTGTTAATTGATTCGCTTAATTCTTTGGAAATGCTTTCGATTTCCTCTTTTTTAAAAATAGCCAAGCCCTCGATTACCAATGCAACATTTTTAGTTTCTGTTGTCATTTTTGTTTTGTCACATTCTCTCCAATTCCATTGCCTGCACAAAACCTCAGAATCGTCAACATAAACAATCTCGCCTGGTTTTGGGTTACTGGTTTCCTTTGAATTTAATTCTAAAAATTTTTCGTCTCCTTTGGCCGGCCTTAAAACAATGTTTCCCTCAACCTTGTCAAGATCATCGCCACCAACAGGAATCAGATGCTTTATTGAAATATAATTGTAAAGATCAACAATTTTGTTTAGGTGCCTTAAAGAATTTTCAGATAAAATTTGCCTGTAAAGATTTTCAACAGAACATTTGTTCTTTTTTGGCTTTGCCCCAAAAGAAGAATATGCCTTTCTCCAAACATTAATCTTTGGATTTTGAGACAAGGAACCTGTATCAAAATTTTCCCTAATTTCATTTTCCTTCTCCCTAATAAGAGACAAAATTTCTTCATTTTTGCCTGTGTTGTCAATGTCTTTTGCAACAACAATGCCGATTGTTAACCCAGGAAACTTTTCAAATATTTCTTTAGAAACCTTAAAATTCATCTGGCTTAAGCACCTAATTCTTTCAATCTATTCAAACATCTTTTTTTTCCCAAAGCCAAAATTAAAAGCCCTGCCCTTGGCCCAAACTCTTTTCCTGTTAAAGCAAGATAAACTGTCTTAAACATTTGCTTGGGAGGAATGTTGTTTGCCTTTGCGATTTCGTAGATTAAGGTTTGTATTTCTTTTGCAGAATCCAAAGAGGAAATTTTTTCAACAACGCCTGGTAAAACCTTTCTTGCGGTTTCGTCCATTGCAGAAATCTCTTTCTCAGAAACTTTTTCAATAAAAGAAAGCTTGTATTTTTCAGGCGCATATTTTTCAACCCAGGAAGCAGCCCTTCCAAACAATTCAAGCAATTTTTTCTTTTCTTCAGCAGAAGGGTTTTGGGTTAAGTGGCCTGTTTGTTTAAGCAGGCCTGTAATCTTTTCAAAATCTGTTTTTGGATTTAATAGTTGGCTCAATTGAACGGCAAAAGAGTATGGGATTTGCAGGGGTATTTTCTTGCCCGGTTTGGCGATAACGGCCAAAGAATATGCGTTCTTAAGTTTGGCTTCAATTCTTTCATTTTCAGCCTTGTCTTCACCAAAATAAATTCTTTCAGCTCGCTCAAATCGTTCATTCAAAAGAATAAAACTGTTGTCCTGCAAACTAAAATCAATTGCACTATTTGGCTTGTAAGAAAAAAACATAAACCTAAAAAGTTCAGGAGAGGCGACTTCAAGCCATTCCTTTAAACCAAAAAGGTTTCCGACAGAGCCAGACATCTTTGCGCCCTTTAATTGAACAAACTCTGTTGGAAGCTGATAGGGAACAGGCTTTTTGAAAACCTCTTTCATCAAGGCCTGGCCAACATCAACACTGCCTCCCTTGCTGAAATGATCTTTTCCGCCAGATTCGAAAGCAACATTGTTTACAATCCAGGAAGCAACCCAGTGAACTCTCCAGTGAAGCTTTGTCGCGCCGTTGAGAGGATTTGTCTCACCCTTAAAACCGCACTTGCATTCATAGCTTACCTTTTTTCCGTCCCAGGAAACAGCTTTTGAAAAAAGGCTTTTGCCGCATTGTTCACAGGTAACAACAACCGGGAGAAAGCTTGTTGGCTTGTCTGAGCCGGCAATCTTGTTCCAAACTTCCACAATTTCTTTGCTGTGATCCAAAGAAAAAGTAATTAAATCATTGAATTTTCCTTCCTTGTAACAATTATATGAAGAAATTATATTCAAGTCAAGTCCGAATTGGTCAATGACATCGGTTAACTGGCTGCGAAAATAATCAGCCCAGGAATCAAAACCCTCAAATGGAGAGGGAGCAAGCCTACAGGGAATTCCAACAAATTTGTTTTCATCCTCTTTTTTGACAGGGATTCCTTTTGGAATTTTGTCAATTGGATCAAAATCGTCAATTATGAGGTTTTGTCTTGCATTAAAACCTCTGTCAGTTAATGTCTTGTAAACTGAATAGGGAGTAAATATTTCAGGCCTGGCATTCCCAATATGAAAATAACCGCTTGGCGTCCACATTCCCTCGCAAACATATTCCTTTCTCTTTTGCTTGGTTATTTCGTCAACGACCTTCTCAGCCCAAAACACGTGTTCTTCTGCCATAAAAAAGACCTACCCCAAAAAGGTATTAAAAGCTTCATTTTTTGCCAAAAACATTGAGTGGACTTTCTTTTTTCTTACCCAGGCTTGGCATTTTTAGACCTGACAAAGGAGACTTTCCTTTCTTCCAAAAAGGAGCTTTTTTCTCCTTCTTTGACAAAGGCTTTGCAGGCTCTTTCTTAGCAAACTTTCGGGCAGGGGCGCCAAGGCCTGACCTTGGCTTTGACTTGCGACTTTTTACAACAAGAGCCGCAATAACAACAAGAACAATGACTGCAAGGGAAATTCCAATGAAAAGAAGAACCTCCAAAGAAACTGAAAAACCACTTACAACTGTTTCAGGCGGCAAAAGTATTGGAGGGGCAACAAACTTGTTAACGATATTTTCTGAAATTAAATCATCTGCATTCTTTTGGCTTAAGTCATCTTCCAAGACATAAGAAAACTTCTTTTTCTTATACTGAGTCCTTGTCAAAGCAAAGGAAAGCTTTGGATCATCGTCAAGCACAACAAAGGAAATGTTTGAGTCAAGCTGGGCAGCATACTCAGCAAACTCTTTTGGCACGGTCTCAATAACCTGCATTACAACATCCTGAGAATTGCTGTCTGCCAAAATATTTGTGTCAAGCGAAAAAGAAACCTCTATTGTTGCCCTGTAATAAGTTGAGTTGTCGTCAACAACTTTTAAAATTTTCAACTGTCTTTTTGGGTCGGCTTTTTCAATCATCTGCTGTGCAACAGCCATTGTTGGGCCTGAAATGCCTGCAGCAGTTAAAAGAATTCCTGACTGCTCCTTATTGAAAACAAAGTCTGCTGTTTGATATGTTGAAACACTTACAATCCCCTGCGACCTGGTGTAAAGAGCCATTGCAGTGGCAAGGAAGATCTTGGCGTTTGTTTCGTTTTCAAGGCCTTCGAGTTCTGCAAGCCTTGTCCCCTCGGCAAAGTTTGAGTCAGCTTCCTCTATAAGACTGTCAACCTTGTCTGAGACAATGGCAAGGGCATCAAGTTCCCACCTGGATTCAAATGCTTCCTTTCTGCCTGCGCCTGTTTGTGTTAGGGCAGAATTTAAGTCAACTGCACCGTCAAAGGCATTCAAAACATTTAAAGTCTGAGTAGCCTCTGCCTGGTTTCCGCCTTTGTCAACAACAACTGCCTTTATCCTCTGCTGCCCGTTTTCAACTGTAAAAGAATCCCAGTTAAGGAGGTAAACATTGTCTGTTGCATCTGAAACTGTTCCAATTTCAGTCCAGGACTCTCCGTCCCTGACAGAAAAGATTATTGGATCAACCCCGCTTTTGAAGGAGCCCTTGTCGTCAACCTCAACTAGTAAAGGAACTGTTTCGCTTACCCTGTCATTGTACTTTGGAGAAGTAAAAGTTAAGTCAGGTTTTGTTATGTCAAAAATAAATTGTTTGCTTTGGCTGCAGTCGTCCCCAAAAAATTCCTTGGCAGTAAGTGAAAGGTCGATGTAACCCTCATCAATTGAAGAAAGGTCAAAGGATTCTTCCCATTCCAGAAAAGCTTCTGCATCATTAAAGAATGAATAGGTTGAACCGTCAGGCAATTTTGCTTCAAGTATTCCATGATATATTTTTGAATCGCTTAGAATTGAAAGTTCGAGTGAATCCTCGCCACTGGACAGTTCTACTAAGAATGTGATGTTAAGATCACACTCTGCTGCAGTTTCTGCGTGGGCCTCGTTGCTTACCGAACCAAAGTTTCCTACATTGTCAACAGCCAAAATTTTGTAGTGGTAAGTTGTGCTTTGATCAAGCTCATTTACATCAGTAAAAGAAAGTGCTGAGCCATCAACAATTTCATAAATAGGAGTTGTCCTTATGTCAAAGCCCGCCATGAGCTTTCTGTAAATTTCATATTCTTTTATGCCACTTGCATCATCCTCAGGAGCAGTCCATGAAAGCTCGATTTCGCCGGCATCGTTCGATTTTGCTGAAAGCTCTGCCCTGCCTGGGCTGCCGATGTCAAGCATAATTGCGTGGGATGCCGCACTACTTTCGTTCCCATTATTTGCAACGGCTTTTACTTTGAAATAATAATCTCCACTGGAAATTTTCTTGGAGGGGTAAGCTGCAAGGTTTGCCGAACAGTGAGAATCATCAATTGGAATTTCTGCTTCACTGTCAGGAGTTAAAATAAAACAGTATCTGTCAGCCTCTTCAATAGAAGTCCATTTGAACTCCATTGGAAAGCCACTCCATTCCCCCTCAGGATTTGTATTGCTTGAAATAGTTGGCGTGTCCAACGCAAAAGCGACTGGAATCAAAAGAACAAGAAATGCTATTAGAACTAAGTCCTTAAAGCCAGGCATATACTAAAAATAGGTCGGAAACTAATTTAAAGTATTGGCAAAAGCAAAAAAATCAGTCAAGAAAAATTCTGCCTTCTTTAATATCTGAAAAAAGTTCAACAAGATTTACTGTGAGATTTTCAGGCAGACCAGAAATTGAAAACCACTGCCATTTGGACATTTTGAGAGGTTCCATTATGGTTGGCTCACCTTTCAAAACTTTGGCTTCAAATATTGGATTAACCCAGTGTTGTTTTTCTCCAGGAGGCATGTGGTTTACGATCTTTAAGAGCCTTACAGGCTCAACCAAAAGACCTGCTTCTTCCTTAGTTTCCCTTACAACACATTCCTCCAGTTTTTCACCAAATTCAAGGCCACCGCCTGGAAACGTCCATTTGCCTGGTTCGTTTCTTGAGTTCTCAGCCCTTAGGCCAAGCAAAAATTCGCCTTTTTTATTTCTGACCATTACACCGACTCCAACTCCGACAAAATCAGTTCCAGGTTTTAAGTTCTCCATTTTTTCACCAAAAAAAGAAATTGGGGCTGGCGGGATTTGAACCCGCGACACCACGGTCTTCAGCCGTGTGCTCTCCCAGGCTGAGCTACAGCCCCATATACATAATACTTCAGACCACCAATATTTAAAAGTAGCTTTTTTAACGCTAAAGCTTTCTAATCTTTACAGAAGCTTCTTCCAAAAGGCCTTTGCTTAAATCGTCCTTTTCCTCTTCCAAAAAAACTATTTCTTTGACACCTGCATTAACAAGCAGTTTGGCACATAAAACGCATGGAAAATGAGTAGTGTAAAGGATTGAGTTCTTGGTTGAAATGCCCTGAAAAGCTGCCTGGGCAATTGCGTTCTGTTCTGCATGAGTTGCCCTGCAAAATTCAAGCCTTTCTCCGCTTGCAATGTTGTTTTCTTGCCTAATGCAGGAATTGTGTTCAAGGCAGTCCTTCACTCCCTTTGGCGCACCATTGTAGCCTGTTGCAAGAATTTGCTTTTCTCTCACAAGAACGGCTCCGACCTTTTTGCCTCTTAGACAAGAAGCTCTCTTTGAAGCCGTTTTGGCAATCTCCAAAAAGTATTGATCCCAACTAATTCTATCAATCAATTCGCTCACCTCAAATAAGAGAAAAAGCGAGCCCGAAGGGATTCGAACCCTCGACGCCCTGGTTAAGAGCCAGGTGCTCTACCAGACTGAGCTACGGGCCCACTATAGATATTTTCTCTCTAGATACTTTTTTAATTGAATTCACAAAGCGAATTCCCTATTTTATTTTTTCTCACAAACCTTCAATAAAAGGTTTAGCGAGCCCGAAGGGATTCGAACCCTCGACACCTTGGTTAAAAGCCAAGTGCTCTACCAGGCTGAGCTACAGGCCCATTAAATGCAAAAAAAAGAATTTGCATGTATTGATAAAATAATTTGCTTTGAAAAACTATTTAAAGCTGCTATTTTTTCTTTTTTGGCTTAATTTCCTTTATTTTCAGCATATATGGCTGTAAAACCTTTGGAACCTTAATTGAGCCCTTTTTTGTCTGAAAATTTTCAATGATTACACGCAGCATTCTGGTTGTTGCAACCATGGTATTGTTCAAAGTATGAATAACCTCTTTTTCGCCATTTTTCTTTCTAAACTTTATTCCGAGCCTTCTTGCCTGATAATTGGTGCAGTTGCTGCAGGACATTAACTCAATGAACTTTCCCTCTCTTGAAGACCAGCCATTGAAGTCATACTTTTTTGCGGCAATTATGCCGATGTCGCCTGTGCAAACATTGACCTTTTCATAGGGGATGCCTAGACCCTTTAGGAGAGTGGCAGAATTTTTTGCAATTTCCTCAAAGAACTTCCAGGAATCTTCCGGCTTGCAAAAAACAAATTGTTCAATCTTGTTAAATTGATGGACTCTGAAAAAGCCCCTTTCGTCCAGGCCGTGCTTTCCGATTTCTTTTCTAAAGCATGTGCTTAGACCGGCATATTTTATTGGCAAGTCTTTTTCGTCCAAAATTTCGTTCTGATACATTGCAGCCATGGGATGTTCGCTTGTTGCAATAAGGTAGAGGTCATCTCCCTCAATCTTATACATCACGTTCTCAAAATCGTCCAAGGATGTTACCCCCTCGTAGGGTTTTCTTCTCATAAGGAAAGGGGGCTGAATCAAGGTAAAGCCTTTTTTCACAAGAATAGAAATTGCATACTGCTGCAATGCAAGGTCAAGCAAGGCAAGCTCGCCTTTTAGATAAAAGAATCCGTTTCCGCTGATTTTTACAGCCCTTTCAAAGTCAGCTATATCAAGTTCTGCTGCAAGCTGGCCATGGTGCTTTAAAGGAAACTTTGGCTTTTCTGCCTCGCCATATGTTTCAATGACTTTGTTGTCGGCATCGTCTTTTCCAAATGGAACAGAGTCGTGCAAAATGTTTGGAAGCCTCATAAGGTAGTAATTTACTTTGTCTGCAAGTTTGCCCATGCTTGCTTCCTTTTTCTTTATCTCTGCAGGAATATTTTTTGCGTCTGCAATAAGTTTCTTTACATCTTTCCCAACGTTTTGAGCATTCTTGATTTCCGCAGAAATCTGGTTTCGCTTCTGTCTAAGGTTGTCAATCTCTTGCTTTAGGGAGCGCCATTCCTTGTCTTTTTTAACAAGGTCTTTGAGCCAGGCGATCTTTTCAAGATCGTGCCTTTTCTTAAGGTTTTCCTCAACTATTTTCAAATTATTTCTGATTAGGTTTATGTCAAGCATTTTCTCACCAATTCGCCTTACTAATAAAAAGCGTTTGTAAGTAATATAAAGATATGCCGACACAGGAAATTGTTGTATTAAGATATGGGCACAGGGTTGTGAGAGATTACAGAGTTAGTTCTCATTGTTGCCTGGTATCCAGGGCATTTGGCGCAAAAAAAATAATAATTGCTGGAGACGAGGACCTAAGCATAAAGACAAGTGTTGAAGATATTGTAAAAAGGTGGGGTGGTTCTTTCAAGGTAGAATTTACTGACAGTTGGAGAAAAACCATTACAAGCTACAGGAAAAAAGGCTTTTTTTCAGTGCATCTTACAATGTATGGTTTGAGACTGGAAAAAGAGGCAAAAAAAATTGGTAAGAAAAAGAAAATCCTGCTGATTGTTGGAAGTCAAAAGGTTGAGAAAGAGGTCTATGAGCAAAGCGATGCAAACATTGCCGTTACAGGTCAGCCCCATAGTGAGATTGCAGCATTGGCTGTCGCCCTTGACAGACTGCAAGATGGAAAAGAATTTGAAAAGAGATTTTCAAAAGCAAAAATTAGAATTATACCCCAAAGTAGGGGTAAAAAAGTCATAAAATGAGAAAAATAGGGCGTTAGTTTAAATTCATTTTCAAAAAGAATTACTTTGGTTGTTGCCTTTGGTTAGAAAAAGATATTTTGTCAAGCTCCCCCTGGTTCAGGAATTTCTAAAAAACGTGGGCGGAGACGCGGCGGTGGGAGTTACAGACCATTATGAAAAAAAAGGCAGGCAAGTAACGGACGAAGAGCTTGCCAAGAAAATGAAGCTAAAGGTTACAGAGATAAGGACTGTTTTAAACAGGCTTCATTACAGGGGAATTGCCTGCTATAAAAAAACAAAGAACAAGAAAAATGGATGGTATAATTACACCTGGGAGATTAAGAAAAAACGGATTGTTGAACTGATAATAGAGGAACAGAGGGAAAGTATTGAAAAATTAGAGCAAAAGCAGGTTTTTGGAAAGAATTATGATTTTTTCAGCTGCAAGAAAAACTGTAGTGTTATTCCCTTTGAAATAGCCGCAGAATACCAGTTTAGGTGCCCCGAGTGTGGAGAAACTATGAATTCCTTTGATTACAACAAAAGGCTGAAGGATATAAACGGCCAAATCGAGATAATGAAGAAGGATGTTGGGCAATTGCAGAAGATGACCTGCCAGGAAAACAAGGGCAGAAAAACACAAAAACTAGGACAGGTTTTGAAATAGCACGGAAGATAATATAGATCAAATCAAAGGACACAAATCGTTTTATAATAGACGAGAAGGAATTAAAAAAGATTAAATCGGCAATAAAGGTCAAAAAGAGCTTTTTAGAGCAAAAGAAAGGAAAAGGCTTCTTTTTTAAACCTTTTTATATAGTTTTTATTTAGAATAGCACAGCGGGGTGGGGCAGCCAGGAGTGCCCGTCGGGCTCATAACCCGAAGGTCGGAGGTTCAAATCCTCTCCCCGCTATCAGCCCATAAAGGACAAAAATAACTAATTCTGCCAGTAATTTGAAAATAGGCAAAAAACAAGCTAAAAACCAGGCACTTACTTTTGGACTAAGGGGCAGTGTTTTTAGGGAGAGGCTAAAACAAGCCATTTTACCTGGATTTTGGGCCAGCTCACAACAGATCTGATTTTGAAGAAAAGTAAAACAAGGGCAAAATAGTGATTTGACTCGAAAATGAGAGGGTTCACAGAAGAGAGAATAAAGAAGGGGCGGAGCTAGATAGAAAATATACCAAAAAAGACCATTTTTAGAGATCTCACAAAGAGTATTATTCAGTTTGAGGAAGAGGCCTGGAGACCATGATTGAAGGTAGCCTGAAAAGGAACTAAAAAAGCATACTCACAGCAGTTGCTAAAAGCCAAAAACAGTGAGATATAGTAATGATTGGTAATTACTATAATGAAAGGTTATTACCGTAAGAATTATAAGTAATTACCATCATTATAGTAAATAACCATGGTTTTGAAAGGACTTGTTAGAAGTATAATTGGCTTTTTCCACAAGGCAGACGACTGGAGCGCGAAGGAAGAAAAACAGGTATATGAGGCAAAAGAAGAGGAAAATGTAGAAAATATTGATGAAATACACAGCATTTGGGATTACCTCAATTTTAGGGCAAATACCCAGGCTTTTCATCTTGCAAGCGTTTTGGGGTTTGATGAATGGGTAGATATGATAGAAATAAGGCGAAGGATAAAGGAGATATTTGGAGCAGAATACAAGAATGAGAGAAGCCTTTATCCCTACCTAAAAACATTAACCGATATGGGCCTTATGGAAAGCAACAGTATTGGCGGGAGAATGCAGTGGAGAAAACACGATCATTTGATAAATATAAAAAAGACCGCAGAAAAGAGAATAGCTGTTGTAGAAGCCAAATCTGAGAAAAAGAAGAAAGAAGAAGAAAGTGCCTAATTAGGGCGCAACACTCTTTAACTTCTTGAAATCAGAGTAAAAAGATTTCAGTTTATCTGACTGAGAATAAGAGCCCTTAAACCAGTCAGTTGAAGTTATGCTGTGAGCCTGTGAAAGTATTGAATCAATATATCCTTTTTCGATTCGGTCTGCTTTCTGTTTTGATAAAAGAGTGCTTAATTCAATGGCAATTCTTTCTTTTTTGCCTGATTCGGTAGCAACAAAAAACCTGTCCAAAAGCTCTTCAAGAGCAAGGGCGGCGTTCTTTTCATCAACATTTTTTTCATTCATATAATAAACAGCTTTCCAGTCCCCTTTGCCTTTCCAGGCATGGGTTGGGTTTCGGCCGGTTTTAAAGAATTCAAGTAGTTTTTGGAACTTGCCTGCAGGGATAATAACACAGTTTTTACCTGGCCTAAGATAGGGAGTAGAAGAAAGGACCCCTGGCCTGTGATAGTGGTAGGTTTTCCCATTTGATTTGAATACAGCTTGAGTATAGCCATAAAGAGCCCTGAACAGCTTTTGATAAGTATAGCTGCTGTGTTTCATATTTTCAGGAATTATAAATTTATACTGAATAAAATATCCCTTTACTCCCATAAACTACAGACACCCCATTCTTCCACTATTAGACTATAATAATACTAAAAAATTACTTATGTATAATATTAATACATAAGAATATTTAAAGTTTTAGTTGATTTGATGCTTGAAAAACCGATTTTTTAAAAAAAACAGAAAAAAGGCGGTTTAAAGGGCAAAAAAGAAAAGAAGAAAAAAGAGGGGGAGACCTAACGTCTCCTAGTATATCTTTGATGTGCCGGAGCTCTTTCTGGCGCAGGTGCTGCAACTGCTTTTCCACCGACAATTATAATGTCTTTTGCAGCTTTAACATTTTTGTATGGAATGCTTTTCTCACTGATGATCTTTTTAGCTTCCTGCTTTGACCTGGCCTTAAGGGCTTCTGTTGTAATCGTTTCTAACCTGCCTTTTTCCAGGTTAATAATAACATCAAAAACCTTACCCTTATACTCAGCGTCACCGGTGTAGATATCCATCCCGAATAATTTTGATAAGCGCATTGTCATCTTGTCCCCTCCAAAAAATTTACTATAATAATGATTGCTTTAAAGTATTTAATGCTTTTGGTTGGGTTTCAAGGCTGTTTGACTAAAATTAAAAACAATTCTACATAATATTACCTTAGATATTTTTTCCTCAACACTCCAAACAACCCCTCTATACATAACTTCTATTTTCTTTTATATTGTGGAATTAATATTTTTTTGTTTATACATAAAAAAAGATAGTTTGGATATTAGGTTCTGTTTTTATCCTTTTCCACTCTTATTTTGGCTGGTTTAACATGGTAATAGAGTTTGGGAGGGGAGATGTGTTTTTTAGGGCAAAGCCTGCAAAGGCCCTTGTTGCTTTATCTGACGAAAAAATAGAGTGGTATGCTTCCTCCCTTGCAAAAGACATTGACTGTACATTCCCCCACGTTATTAAGATTTTAGCCTATTTTGGGGAAATGAAACTTGTTTCTTTTGAGGTAAAGGGAAGGAAGAAAACAATTACTTTGACAAATAAGGGAAGGCAGATTGCAGCTGGATTTGTCAAAATTGTCGAACTTTTAAAGTAAAAACACCCTTCCTTCTGTTTCTCAAAGTAACAATACAAGAAGAGTGGGGTCTCCCTAAGGGCTCAAAATTAAAGTAGGTCAAGAGGGCTTTTTACTTTCTTCAATTCTTTCATGCTTACTTTTGTGTAAATTTGGGTGGTGCTTAAATCACTGTGACCTAGAAGTTCCTGGATTTTTCTAATATTTTCTCCAGCCTCAAGCAAATGTGTAGCATAGCTATGGCGGAGGGTGTGGGGGCTAACATGTTTTTGAATGCCTGCTTTTTCTGCCGCCTTTTTTACAATCCTTTGAACCGTGTCTGCTGAAATAGGTTTTCCATTTTTTTTACTAAATACAAAAGGAGTCTTAACCTTCTTTTTG
>JAFCCH010000018.1 GCA_017610265.1 Nitrososphaerota archaeon | reverse complement strand
CCAGACACAGCTTGAAATTGTACCGTCACTATCAGAACAGCTTCCGTTTAAGGTTACAGGCGAACCTGTTGCCGTAATCAGGTCAGGGCCTGCGTCTGCAACAGGCCTTAAAACAGAGGACTTGCAGCAAACTCCAATTGGGTAGGCTAGAGGTCCACTGCATTCACTGCTAATGTGAGCATTTGTAGAACTTGAAATTGTTGCAACACATTCAGAAGCAATATCCCAGGTTGAGCAATCTGGATTGCCTGCTCCACCGTCCACATATTCGCAGGTCATGTCTCCAAAGCAAACCACTTCAGGATAGCCTGCAAGGTCTGCCTGTTCAACATGTGCATTTGTTGGAGAAGAAAGATTAACCAGGGCGTTTGTGCCAGAACAGGTGTGAGGACTTGCCGCCAAATAAGGTGAGCCAAAAACAGTGTCATAACAGAGTTCTTCAGGATAGCCTCCTGCGCCATTGTAGACTTCTGCATGGGCATTGCCTGCATTGCTTATTCTGAACAGTGTTTGATCAGGATCAGAACATGCTACTGCCCAGGCTGCCGGTAAAATGAATAATAAGAATGCAAATGCAAGAAATGCCTTTTTCATTATCTTATAGAATGTAATTTGATGTATTTAAAGCTAATTACAGGCACCTAAAAGAAAGAAAGGCTTTTAAGTAAAAAAAGAGTAAAGACAATATAGGTTTTTGGCTAATGAAAATAAATCTTTCAAAAAAGCACTTTGCACTAATTGCAGTATTTTGCATAATTGTTGCAGCAGGCTTTGCAGCAGCAAACCAAGATTTAATACTGAAGCTTGCAAGCCCTACAACAGAGATTCTGCCAGGAAGGCTTGTAGGACATTCCTCAGAGGATATTGTAGTAAACCTTGACGGTCCAGTTGTTCCAGGAGCATGCGCAGGAGACATGAGCCTGCAAGAAGCACTTGACGCAGACTGCATTGGAAGCGGAGGAAGTCTTATTTTTGGCAACTGGGAAAGCAGGACTCCTGGTCAGATTTACGGTCCTGCAACTACAGACGGATTTGCTCTTGCATACAGCAATGGAAGCAATAATCCCGTAGGATATACTGATAGTGACAGTTCTCCAACTGTACAGAGAACAGGTAGCACAAGCGGATTTAATAAAGCGCTCAATATGCCAGTAAAAAAAGGAGATTATTGGAAGGTTATTAACGCAGATAGAATATACTGGATTCCAATAGTTGACGGCGGAGCAGGCGGAGGATCAAGTCTTCCACCTTGTGCAAGCGGAAAAATTATTGAATCAGATGGTGCAGGTGGATGGGTCTGCGTAGATCAAACAGGCGGAGCAGGAGGAAGTCTTGCATTTGGAGACTGGACTGATGTAACAGCTGCAGCAGCAGGTGGAGCAGTTCAAGCCTCTGCTTTAACTGATGGAATTGTTCTTGCTCACACTGTTCAAGCAGATAATAGGTATATTTATGGTGAGACCCCTGCAGGAAACATAAAGGCTAACCATCGCCAGAACTGGTATGGGGATAGAGTAAATCTAACCATGCCGGTGAAAAAAGGAGACAGCTGGAGAATAGTTGGCAACAGCGTAGAAAAAGTCTGGTGGCTTCCAATAGTTGACGGCGGAGCAGGAGGTAGCGGAACAACTCTTCCAAACTGTGCAAGCGGAAAAATTATTGAATCAGACGGAGTAGGCGGATGGGTTTGTGCAGATGATGACACAGACGGCCTTGCTTTTGGCAACTGGATAAATAAAACTTCTGATCACGCAGTTCAACTTGCAACAACAAGTGGTATTGTTGTGGCTGCAGGCGATGACTCAACAATTACAGGTTATACAAGCAGCAGTTTAAATCCAACTGAAAAAACAAGGAGCCAATCTTATCCTGCAACAGGTTACTGGAATTCAATATCAATGCCTGTCAAGGAAGGGGATTATTGGGAAATAGAATTCTCCCCTATTGGCAGACCAACCCAAGTTTACTGGATCCCAATAGTTGACGGCGGAGGAGGAAACTCTGTTTTTGGAGACTGGACTAATACTGATAGTGTGGGCGCTGTTTTAACTGCAAACTCAATTTATCAAGCTGAATGTGATGGAATTATTGCATTTACTGCAAGTGGATCAGGTGGCGGGACTTTTATTAATACAGGCAATTCTAATCCTCCTTCAAATCCTCTTACAGGTAGTGATGCTATAAATGGCCCTGAAGCTGGAAATGCTCCTGTTAAAAAAGATGAATATGTACGAGTAGCAGGAGGATCACCTACTTCAGTTAGATGGTTGCCATATGGCACTTGTAATTTAGTTAAACAATAATTTCAAAAGATATCTGAATAGTGATATAATACAATTCTAAGCCCTTTCCCTTTCTTTTAAATAGTTTTGCTTTAAAGAATTATTTAATAGGGAAAGACTTTTTCTCAAATTTTTTAAGGTGATTTATTTGAAGGACGGAAGCATTATTGCAATAAACTACACAGGAAAAACAACCCTGAAAAATGAGGTCTTTGAGTCAACAATTGAAAAAAAGGCAATTGACGCCGGAATTTTCAACAAGCAACAGACATATGAGCCAATGGTCGCAGTTGTCGGCCAGGGCGATGTCTTGAAGGGATTGGACAAAGCTTTGAAGGAAATGAAGGTTGGCGAAAAAAAGACAGTTCTTGTAACAGCTGAAGATGGCTGGGGTGAAAGAAAAGCAGGCAATATTGTGGTTGTTCCACTGCAGCAATTCAAAAAAGAAAAGATGCAGCCATTCCCAGGACTTGTTGTTGAAATTGACGGCAGACAGGGAAGAATTCAAAGTGTTAGCGGAGGCAGAGTAAGAGTTGATTTCAACCACCCGCTTGCAGGAAAAGAACTAGAGTATGACGTAAAGGTTGAGAAGGAAATTACTGCACCAAAAGAGCAAATTGAAGTTCTTTACAAAAAGTATTTTTACATGGTTCCGGCAGCTGAGAAAAAGCTTGTTATTGGAAAGGACAATATTGAGGTTACACTAAGCCCAAGATACAGTGCAAACATTGGACCACTGAAGCAGATTTTCAGCAAAATTGTAACCAAGCATGTCAAAGGCTTTAGCAAAGTAAGGTTTGTTGAGGAATTCAAACAACCTGAAACCAAAAAAGAAGACAAGACAGCGGCAAAAAAAGAAACAGCCGAAGCAAAGAAAGAAAAGCCAGAGGCAGAGAAAGAAGACAAGAAGCAGGGAAAAAAGCCAGCAGCCAAAAAGTAGGGCAGCTTTAGGATTGTTGAAAAACAACCCGAAAGTAGCTTTATAAAGATTTGGTTGTAAAAAGTTTTCTAGAGGCTCAACCTGTTTGTCTCACATTTTTGGTGGGTAATTGATGGAAAATTCCGGTATAAAAGATTTCAAAACAGGAACTACTACTGTTGGATTAATTGCCGGCGAAAGCATTGTCTTAGCTGCTGACATGAGAGCAAGTTTTGGACACATTGCTTACGACGAAGAAAGCAAAAAGCTCTACAAGATAACCGACAGAATTGGAGTGACAAACGCAGGCTCAGTTGGAGACAGCCTTGCAGTAATAAGATTTTTGAGAAGCCAAGCAAGGCTTTACGAAATTGAAAGGGACACAAAAATAACGCCAAAGGCGATTGTAACCTATTTGTCAAATGTACTGAACGCACATAGATATTATCCTTACTCAGCCCAGTTTGTTTTGGGCGGCATAAACAAAGGTCCTGAAATTTTTGAATTGACACCATATGGTGGAATTCTGAAAAGGGACAAGTTTGCGGTTTCAGGTTCAGGAACAGAGCCTGCAATGACAACTCTTGACCAAAATTACAGAAAGCAGATGTCAGAGGAAGAAGGAATTGCTTTGGCAATTAAGGCTGTTAACGCAGGAAGATTAAGAGACATTTACAGCGGCGGCGTAAGCGTTGCTGTTATGGTAATTAATAATAAAGGAATAAGGGAACTTTCCGACGCAGAAGTTCAGAAACACATGCCCAAAAAAGGCTTAAAACCATAAAAAGGATTTTTAGGCCGAAAATAAATAATTTGTTTTTTGCCTTTGGAAACACGGTTTTTCAAAACTAATTCAAAGGCCATTGGGAGAAAATTTTAAAATGAACACAATAGACAAAATCAAAGACACTATAAACGGCTTACTGCCGGAAAGGTGTAAGGTCACAAAAATCGAAATGGAGGGCCCGGAAGTAGCAATCTACACCAAAAATCCGCAGGCCTTTTTTGAGAATGAGAACTATGTGGCAAAGACAGCATTCGAGCTGAAGAAAAGAGTAAACATCAGAACAGACAAAAGTTTGCTCATGGACGAAAAAACTGCCACAGAAAAGACCAGGCAGATTGTTCCAGAAGACGCAGGTATTAAAGAAATCTACTTTGACCCTGCTTTCTCAGAAATTACGATTGAGGCAATAAAGCCAGGGCTTGTGATTGGAAAAGGTGGAGAAACAAGCAAGAAGATTATTCTTGAAACAGGTTGGACCCCAAACATTATTAGGGCGCCAACTCAAAAGGCTGAAACCCTGAAGGGAATAAGGCACCAACTTCACAAATACAGCGCTGAAAGGAAAAAGATTTTGAAGGAAACAGCTGAAAAGATTTATGCCGATGTAGAACAAAGCCCAAGAGACTGGTTTAGGGTAGAGGCATTAGGAGGCTTTAAACAGGTCGGAAGAAGCTGTATTTTCCTTGAAACACCGCACACAAAAGCATTGCTTGACTGCACTCAGGATTTATTCCGTTTTTGTTCAAAAGTGGTTACAGAGGGCCTGTTTACTGCACGCCTCCAACACGTGATTTAATGACATTATTGCAATTTGATTACATTGACGTTTTGCTGAAAGAAGGAAAAAATCCTCCATACAGCGAGACAGATGTAAAGACAATGCTCAAATACTGCATTCCGAGAGAATACAGAGAGGTTACAGACATTGCCCCAGACATGAGGCTAACTTTGCACAATGCAGCACATATTCTTGGGTCTGCTTCAATTCACATGCATGTAGGGGAAGGAGCACACAACCTTGTTTACACAGGAGATATAAAGTATGGCTTTACAAGGCTGTTCAATAATATTGACATGAGATATCCGAGGCTTGAAACACTTATTATGGAAAGCACTTACGGAGGCAAGGACGCAATTCAGCCAAACAGGCAGGATGCAGAAGACTATTTACTTCGTGTAATAAAGGAAACCGTTGAAAGAGACGGAAACATTTTGATTCCGGTCTTTGCTGTAGGAAGAGGCCAGGAAATAATGCTTGTAATTGAAAACTTTTACAGAAACGGCTTGCTTGACACCAAATGTTATATTGACGGCATGACAAATCAAGCAAGTGCAATTCACACAGCATACCCAGAATATTTGAGGAAAGGCGTTCAGAGAAGGATTTTGCAGAATGACAGCCCGTTTACAGCAGAAATCTTTGAGCCAATGCACGACAAGAAAAGAGAAGAAGTTTTGGAAGAAAAAGGAATAATTGTAATTGCAAGCAGTGGAATGCTGACAGGTGGAGCAAGTCTCGACTACTTCCAGAGAATGGCTGAAAACCAGAATAATTGCATGATTTTTGTTGGATATCAGGGCGAAGGAAGTTTGGGCAGGAAAGTACAGGCAGGACTTACAACATTGCCAATAACAGACTCAAAAGGCAAGACAAGAGCCATGAATGTAAAGATGAGAATTGAAACAATTGAAGGATTCTCAGGCCACTCTGACAGAGACCAACTTTTGGCATATATGAGGAACCTTAAGCCAAAGCCAAAAAGAGTTTTGATAAACCACGGCGAGAGAACAAGAGCGGCAGACCTTGCAAGAACTATTTCATCAAGGTTTAAAATAAATGCAAGCTCTCCAAGCAATATGGATGCCATAAGACTAAAATAAGGCCTGAAAATCGATTCCCCTCAAAAGCTTCGAATTCACAGCCAAAAAGATACTTATACATAACGCTGTTTTTTGTGAAAAAAATATTTTCCAGCAGGCCTGAGAAAAAAGCAAATATACATAAGAAATAAGCCCGTATAGGGCTCTATTTTTGAAACAAACTTCAAATAAGCTAATATACATAAAAAAAAGCCCATTCTAGCCTTTGTTTACCGAAAAGTATTTATAAGAGGACAGATATAATACTAGCTACTTTGCACAGGGATCAAAATGAAGATAGAAGGCACAAAATTAGAAACTATCATTTTCCCAAAAAATATGGTCGGTAATGCCCTTCACCCCTATTTATAACCTGCTAACAGCATTGCAAGGCAGGATTGCTTTAAATTAACTTTTAAAGCAAATTCTTGCATATGAGGCTTATTATCACAGGCTCTCCAGGGGTTGGAAAGACAAGCGTTGCAAAAATCCTTGGAATAAGATTAAAGCACACTGTCCTAAACGAAAAGCAATTTGCTATGGATGAAAACATTGGCAAATGGGACCCAAAAGAAGACGAGCTTATTATCCCGTTAGACCTGTTTGCAAAATCGGTTGACAGGCTTTTTTCAGAGAAAGAAAACAGCATATTAGAAGGGCATTTGCTGTGCGAAATCAAGACAAAAGCAGACTATATTATAGTAATAAAGGTCGACCCAGAGATTTTGGAGACAAGGCTACACACAAGGAGTTACAGTGAGGAAAAGATCCAGGACAATGTATTCTGTGAGGGGATTGACTACTGCAAAAAGCATGTTTTGAGAAATTATCCAAAAGACAAGGTTTTAGAGGTCGAAAGTGGGAAAAATATAAAAGAAACCTTGGACAGAATATTAACGGGGTTAAAAGAAAAGGGCGCAAAATTATAAATTGCCTTTTTGGAGAAAATGGTTTGTTATGAAGAAGTGTTTTTTTGTTGCATTAATTGTGTTATTCATTATTTCGCCTGTTTTCTCAGAAACTCTTTTTGAAAGAAGTTTTGCAGAAATGGGGTATGAATCTTTTTTGGTGGAGGGGGCAGGCCAAAGAAACTGCCAAAAGATTACTTTTATCTACCCTGAAGAAAGGAGCCTTGAAAGCGCTGAAATATACCCAATATTGTCAATTGGAATAGAATTTGGGCCAACGAATGAAGGGAAAATTGACGTAAATGCCCTGGTAAACGGCTTCCTGATAAAAAATATGGGACTTGAAGACTTTAAATGCAAAGAAGAAACCTGCTGGGAACGGGTTGCATTGCCAAAACAAAACCTATTGGAAGAAGAGAATGAACTCGAGATATGTCTTGGAACAGGCAACACAATTACAAGCATTCTTTTGTTGAACCAGTCAGGAATAGGCCTTTACAAGGAAGCTGATTTTAGCAAGGAAAATTCGTTCAGAATGGTTGCCGAAAAGACAGAACTGATAATAGGTGAAAAAACTGAAATAAAGATACTTCTACATAATCAAGGGAGTGACTCAAGCCTTGCAGAAATAAAGTTTGCAAGGCCTTTGGCAGAGGACAAAAACGCATTCTCTGTAGTGGAGGGAGACACCTATTTTACAGGAGTTGTTGAGGCAGGGGAAGAAATTGAAATAACCTATATTGTAAAGCCCAGAAAGGCTGTTCCAATGACACTGCCCCCTGCTATAGTCTATTACGAAAACGCCTTTGGCGAAAAAGAATCAAAGTTTAGCGGCCTTGTCTTCCTTAATGTTAGGGAACCTGAAAGAAAGATAGAGGCATTTATCGTAAAAAAAGAGGAAAATGTGCTTGTTGGCCAGACAGTTGAAATGCAGCTTGCAATCAAAAACATTGGTTTAGACCCATTGTATAATTTAAGCATTGAAATGGAGTCAGAAACAGATATAATTCAAAACACTAAGGAAATTGAATCGCTTTCGCCAAAGGAAACAGTATACTTAACTTTCACAGCAAGCGGCCTTGAAGCAGGAAAGTTTCCAATTGGTTGTACTGTAAAATACATTGACACAAACATTTCTGAAAGTCATTGCCAAAACAGCTTTGTTGAATTTTCAGAACCAGGAATAGATCCAACAATTATAGCAGGTCTTTTTCTAGTAGTGGTGGCAATAGCAGCATATGTCTATATTATGAAAAGCTAGCTGTTGCAAATATTTGAAGCTAACGCTTCTTTAGGACAAACAAAACAACTGCAAGAAGCATTGGAATAAGGAAAAGACTTGTTTCAGGAACTGCTGTTGATTTAACAAATCCAACATTCAAAAACTTTGACTTTGAATCAAACACTGTTTCAGAGGCATCGTCAACAACCCTTGCAATAACAGAATAATTTCCAGAAGGCCAAGCGTCATCAACATCAAAGAAAAGATTTTCAGCAAGGCCAAATTCCTCAATTGTTGAAGGAGTAACATTCTTCACTTTTGAAAAGAACGGCCCAACAACTGTTAGACCTTCTGCATTCACAACCTCAAGTTCAATTTTGGCACCCTCAGCATCTCTCCAATTTCTAACAAGCACTCTGGCAACAATCTGTTCTTTACTCCCCTCATCAATAATTACACCTGTTGGATTAATTTCAAATGAATCAATGGCAAAATCACCCCCTGCGCCAACAGGATTAAAGACAGCCAGGGAATCAGTACTGCAGTCAACAACCTCAAGGTCATTGTAAAGACCAATGCTTACCCCGTATAAGCCCTCTGAATCATAAAGACCACAGGTTCCTGCACAAACACCGTCAGGAGCAGAATCACATGATGTAAACAGGAGCATGTTCGCACTTCCACCGCATAAAACAGACTCAAGCACTGGATCCAAATCAAAATTGCCAAAGTTAACCGTTAAATCAGTTGAAGTGTTTATCGGAATAGATGGGTCATCCACAGAGATACTGCAAAAGGCAGAATCAGTTGCGGTTACAGCAACAGAACCAAGACAAGTAACATTGTCGCCATTATCCAAAATTAAATCAGTCACAGCATAAGTATTTTCAGTATTGTAAGGCCCGCAATCAAAAGTACAACTCCCAGCAGCACAAGCCCCTCCACTAGAAGCAACCGTAACATCACCACAATTAACTCCAACAAAATTTGGAGCTGCGGTGAAATTTATATAGGATGCAGTCAAAGTTGTCGAATCTCCTGTTGAAAATACATTTGGAGAAGCAAAATCAATAGTGCAGGCAGGCGCAGAACTTACAACAACAGATTCTGAACCAGAACAGGTTACAGGCGTTCCTGCAAGGTCTAAGACAAGGTCTTCAACATTAAAAATCCCCTCCAAAGTGTATGCACCACAGGCAACAACACATGTTTCAGTAATAGGATTGCATATAAAGCCGCTTGAAATAGCAGTGCTTCCACAGGAAATGTTGTCCAAAGAAGGATCTGAAGCAAAATTTGTATAACTTACCTCAACCGAAATGGAAACTCCGGGAGTTATAGGTGTGCTTGGGACAATTGTATCAATTGAGCAGTCAGGGTCACCCATAACAGTAAGAATTTCACTATTGCTGCAAACAAGTGGAGTGCCGGCATTGTCCAAAACAAGGCCGTCAACAGTGTAAACGCCCTCAGAACTATAAGGGCCGCAGGAAATAGTGCATGTTTCAGCAACAGGGTCGCATACAAGCGTACCCTCGACAGGCCCGCCGCAATTAATGGCAATTAATGTAGGGTCAGCCAAAAAACTTGTGTAAGCCACATTTATAACAGTACTGCTATCCTTGTAGAAATTAACAGGATCAGCTGAAGAAATTACGCAGGCAGATGGAGAAGTAACATCAATTACCTTTGCATCGGTGTCTGAAAGGCCAGTGGTATCAAGGGCTGTAAGAGTGGCATTAAATGAGCCACCAATAATGTAATCATGTGGAACTAACCCTCCGGCAGTGCTTGAAAAAGTAAATGAATTGCCGTCATCAAAGTCAAGAGCACAGGTATCCATTGAACCCTCTGCATCAGTGCAAGAAGCAGTAAAGATAACTGTAAGATTTGCATCACCACTTGTCGGAGCCGCTACAAGAGTAGCTACCGGGGAAAAATTGCACATGCATGGCGTGGCTGAAGCTGGTGCCTCACACAAGCCAGGGCAGGCGGCATCAGAACTGCCGTCACATTCCTCTGTTCCACCATCAGAACTCCAAACAATGTTGTCACCACAAACAGCGGCAGCACAGGTGCCTCCTGCACCATCAGGACAAGAATCAGAATTGTCAGAATCACCATCATCACAATCTTCAGCCCCACCATCAGTACTCCAAACAAAACCATCACCACAAAAAGCAGCAGCACAAATTCCACCTATGCCATCAGGACAAGAATCAGAATTGTCAGAATCACCATCATCACAGGTTTCAGTTCCGCCAATATTCCAAACAAAACCATCTCCACAAAAAGCAGATTGACATGTTCCAAGAGCCCCGTCAGGACAATTATCATTCAATTGACTGTCTCCATCATCACAAGTTTCAATTCCACCATCAGTATTCCAAATATAACTGTCACCACAAACAGCATTCAAACAAGCACCACCAGGACCCCCTGCATCAGGACAAGAGTCAGAAGTATCAAGATCCCCGTCATCACATTCTTCACCAGGATCAGGAATAGTATTGCCACAAGCAGGAGCAGAGCATTCTCCAAGGCCAAAACAGTCTCCAACCGGGCATGCAAAATCAACCCATTGGTATTCAAAATTACATAATTGATTCGTTCTCCTTTGTTGCCTTTGCCTCATGTTACCAGAACATTGGTAAATGTCCATATTTACCCAGCTAGTTGGTGCAGGACACAAATTAGATGAAGTAGTGCACGCTCCAAAAGTGTTCCATATTACAGGATAGTCACTATCATCGTAAATTTCCAGATCATTCCTATAAATAATGTAATCGCTGCCATCCATCATCATTGTGGAAGGGTTATTGCCTCCATCACATTTGACGCCTTCAAAACTGTCAACCCATTCGTCAAACTGTTCTGAACCATCCCTGAATGCCATAGTATAAACACCGTCTCGTAAGACAAAGTACATGCTGTCGTCTACTTGTAATAGGTCAAGCAGGGTGTCAGCCCACTCATCAAACAATTCAGTTCCATCCTTAAAAGCCATAATATAAACGCCGTCCTGCAGTGTGTAATAGACACTGCAGTCAACTGTTCTAACATCAAGAAGGGTGTCAGCCCACTCATCAAACAACTCAACCCCGTCCTTAAAAGCCATAATATAAACGCCGTCCTGCAGCGTAAAGTACATGGCACAGTCAGCATATCTTCTGTCAAGCACGTCACTTGCCCATTCGTCAAAAAGCAAGGTATTGTCCTTAAAAGCCATTATATACACACCGTCTTGGAGTGTGAAATAGACTAATGAATTAATGGTTTGGATGTCGAGTAAGGTATCAGCCCACTCATCAAACAACTCAGTCCCATCCTTAAAAGCCATAATATAAACACCGTCCCTCAAAGTAAAATAAACACTTTGATCAACAGTTCTAACATCAATAAGGGTGTCGGCCCACTCATCAAACAACTCAGTCCCATCCTTAAAAGCCATAATATAAACGCCGTCCCTTAATGAGGAATAAAGGTTGCAGCCAACAGGCCTAGTGTCAAGAATCTCGTCTGACCATTCATCAAAAAGCTCAGTGCTGTCTTCATAGAGCGAAATATAAACTCCGTCATGAACATAGTAGTAAAGCTTGTTGCAAACGCACTGCAAATCGGTGACGTCGTCAACACTGTCACTGAATATAAGAGAACTGTCTTTGTAAACTTCCCAATTGCCGCCAACAAATTGTTTGTAGAAAAGCCCGCAATCTGCAGAGGCATAGCCTATAAATATAAACACAAAAAGAATGCACAAAATTTTGAACATTGTTTTCATTTAGGCAGCCCCCTCAATTTTTTGCTGGCAGTATGCTTTAAGGCTTTCAGACGACAGGGTTTGACACTCTTCCAAATCACCTTTATCTATTGCAATAGTAACAATGCATTTCTCTGCTGTTTCGATGTTTAACATTGCATTGCAAATTTCGTAAGATTGCTCTTCTTCCAAAAGTTCTTCAAGGCATTTGTCCCTGAACTTTTCCTCTGAAAGCTTGCTACAGGTTTTAAGGGAGGGATTTTGCAATGCCTTGGCCACAAGGCATTCTTCCATAGCACTGCCCCTAAACAACTCACAGGCAAGCCGATCCGGCTCTTCACTTACACTGTAAATACATGAATTAAAAAGCACTTCATCAGAAATTTGGCCGCAAAGAGCGCTGTCTTTTGCGTCAGTAGCTTTTTTAAAATTGCAAACATCGTCAGAAAGACCTTCACAATAACCACTTTGCTTTGCAGGCCCTGCATCAGGATTAGGCAAAGTTAGCACAAAGAAAAAAGCAATAAGAATTGCAATTACAACAAGTATGGCAAATGCAGCTATGCTAATTTTAACAAGATCATATTCTTCCAAAACCATTGTAAAATATAAGAATTAACAACAATAAATAACTTTTGGATTGCAAGCAATAAAGTAATATTAATTAGAAACTGTTACCGCTTCTTTAGAACGAGCAAAACAACTGCAAGAAGCATAGGAATAAGAAAAAGACTTGTTTCAGGAATGCCTGTTTTCTTTTCTTGGCCTACAGTAATTACCCTACTTGCACTTACAAGAAGCTTGTCTTCAGGCAAATTGAATACACGGCTATAAACAATATAATTTCCAGTTGACCAACTGTTGTCAATGTCAAAAGACAATCCGTCAAGTTCATCAAAGGTTACAGGCAATGCAGCAATGTCCTTTGAACCAGACCTTAGCGGACCTACAACAGTTACCCCATCTGAATCAATGACCTCTATTTCAACTACGGCCGCCTTAACACCTGACAAAAGATTTTTTACAAGTGTACTTACAGAAACAGGAATAACAGCCGCATCTGAAAGTATTACTGAAGAAGGAGAAACATTAAATGAAAAAATTTGGAATTCGTAAGTGCCTGATGGCTCAAAGACCGAAAGGAAATCAGTGCCACAGTTAATTGTGTCAAGATCATCCTTTAAACTTAAATTTACACCAAACAAGCCCTCTGAATCGTAAGTGGCGCATGTTCCTGTACAGGTTCCACCGGGAGCAAAATCACACGAGGTAAACAAAGGCATGTCAGCACTTCCACCACATGAAACATGATCAAGCAACGGATCCAAAGAAAAATTTCCAAAGTTTACTGTTAAATCAGTTGAATTGCCCACAGGAATTGTTGGATCATCCAGTGAAACACTGCAAAATGCAGAATCGGTTGCAGTTACAGCAACAGAACCCAAGCAAACAACATTGCTGCCATTATCCAAAATTAAATCAGATACTGTAAAAGTATTGGCAACAAGGTAAGGACCACAATCAAAAACGCAGGTTCCGCCGGCACATGGCCCGCCAACAGGCAAAACGGCGATGTCGCCGCAGTCAACTCCAACAAAAGTTGGAACAACATCAAAATTGGTGTAAGAAACATTCAGAGTTGTTGAATCTCCTGTTGAAAATACATTTGGAGAAGCAGAATCAATGGTGCAGGCAGGTGCAGAACTTACAACAACAGATTCTGAACCAGAACAGAAAATAGGACTTCCTAAATTGTCAAGAACAAGATTTTCAAGGTCAAAGCTGCCCTCCAAATTATAGACACCACAGGAAAGAACACATGTTTCTGTAAAAGGGTCGCAAAGCAGGCCGCTTGGAACAGCAGTGCTTCCGCAAGAAATGCTTGTCAATAATGGATCTATTATAAAATTGTCAAATCCAATATCAATTGAAACAGAAAGCCCGGGCGTTATAGGAGTGCTTGGGTCAACTGCATCAATCGAACAAATAGGGTCATCCATAACTTCAAGGTCTTCATCATTAGTGCAAACAATAGAAGTCCCTGAATCGTCCAAAACAAGACCGTCAATAGTGAAAGACCCTGCAGCAGGATATGGACCACATGAAATAGTGCATGTTTCAAAACCAGCATTGCATGCAAGTGCACCCTCAGGCGGGCCGCCACAGCTGATTGCAACCAAAGTAGGGTCAATCAAAAAGTCATTGTAGGCAATGTTAACAATAGTGCTGTTGCCCTTGTAAAACCTGTTTGAGCTAACAGAAGAAATTACACATTGTGGCTCTCTCACATCAATTGTTTCTGAAACTGTTCCTGAAAGGCCTGTTGTGTCCAAGGCAGTTACAATAGCGGAAAAGCTTCCGCCGCTAGTATAATTGTGGACAATAACTCCGCCTGCAGAAAAGGCAAATTTATGAGAATCTCCGTCGCCAAAGTCAATGACACAGGTGTCCATTGAACCCTCTAAGTCATTGCAAACAGCTGTAAAAGTGACTGTTAGAGTTGCAACACCGCTTGTTACATCAGCCGAAATAAATGCTATTGGAGGGAAATTGCACATGCAGGGATTTGCCGAAGCAGGCGTCTCACACAAGCCAGGGCAGGCGGCATCAGAACTACCGTCACATTCCTCTGTTCCACCATCAGAACTCCAAACAAGGTTGTCACCACAAACAGCGGCAGCACAGGTGCCTCCTGCACCGTCAGGACAAGAATCAGAATTGTCAGAATCACCATCATCACAAGTTTCAATCCCACCATCAGTACTCCAAACAAAACCATCACCACAAAAAGCAGCAGCACAAATTCCACCTATGCCATCAGGACAAGAATCAGAATTGTCAGAATCACCATCATCACAAGTTTCAATCCCACCATCAGTACTCCAAACAAAACCGTCGCCGCAGACAGCAGACTGGCAGGTTCCAAGAGCTCCATCAGGGCAATCATCATTCAATTGACTGTCTCCGTCATCACAGGTTTCAGTTCCACCATCAGTGTTCCAAATATAACTGTCACCACATACAGCGGTCAGACAGGCACCTGCAGGACCTCCTGCATCAGGGCAGGAATCAGAAGTATCAAAGTCTCCGTCGTCACATTCTTCAGGAAATTCTGGATTACTGTCACCACATACAGCGGCAGTTACAGGACTTGCCAAAAGCATAGTGAAAAACAAGGCGATAAAAAGGTAGTGGGGTCTATTCATTTTCAATTAGTTAATGGTGTTTTATTATATTTAAAGGTAATTAGCCTTGCTTAATGCAGTTCACCAGTTTTTTTCAATTCTTTTAACAAGCTCTTCTTTTTGCTTTCCCTTTTCCTTTTTCTTGAACCGTACTACAAAAACAAGAACAGAGCCTACTGCAATTGGCCAGGCAAAAATAGGTACCTCAAAATTTGGAACAGAGCTTATTTGAGGAATTGTGGATGCTGCATTCTTACTTGAGGCAATTGCTTCAAGATAATTTCCCTCCAAAAGTGCCTTTTTTGCTTCCTCAAGCTTTTCTTCTGTTTGGCTGTCTCCAAGGCCCTTATTGAAAAGCTCTGCAGCACTGTTGTAGGAAACTATTGCATCCTCTTTGATGGATTCCAGCGATGTTTCAAGCCTTTGGGAAATTGATGCCCCCTCCAAAATGTTTTGACCAAGCTCTTCTTCAAAGGAAACTGCCTTTTCAAGAGCCTGTGAGAAAAGCCCTTTTTCCAGCAAGTCTTCAAATTCACCAAACTGTTTTTTGAAAAGGAACGATTTCAGGTTGCTAATCTTTAACCTTAGCTTGTCAAGCTCTGTTCTGCTTATTGGGGGAAGATATTTTGCCGAAACAAGGTCTGAGTTCTGAACTTTTGAGAAAAGCTCTTCGAGAACTGCAAGAGTTTCCTCAGCCACTTCTATTTTTGAGGAAGCCAAATTTATTTTTTCAGATAAGGCCAGGGCATCTTCTTTAAAGCTGTTGTTGTCCAAAACAGATTCAGAGATTTCCTCAGCTGGTTCCTCAATTGGCTTTGAATCAATTTCAGGCAAATCGATTTCGATTGAATCAGGTTCAGGACTTGCGATTGCAAGCTGTTCTTCAAGCAGTGAAACAAATTCTTTAAGGCTTTCTTCAAGATCGGGCAAGACAGGCAATGCTTTTTCGAGGGCAAGTTCTTCCTTGTGGAAAAAGTTGGAGAATTTGTCCAGTTCTGATTCAAGTGTGAAAATTTTTTTAGGAGGAATTGCTTCACTGTCTTTGTTTGCCTCCTTTATTGCGCTCAAGAGTTCTTGGGCCAAGGAAAAGTTTTCTTCAAGTTTGTTTACTGCAGGCTTGCTTTTGAGAAATGTTTCAAGATCCTGCTTTATTGAAAGGCAGTTTCTTTGAACAAATGCAAGGTCTGGATATGGTTTTTCAATTTCGTTTAATTCATGGAAACGTAATTTGAAATCGTCAAGGCTGAAGGAAGAAGAGATTTTGAAAATGCTTTCAAGGTAGGAAAAACACTGGCTTAGGGAGAGCTCTTCTTCAAGTTGATATTGCTCAAAGTCTTTCAAAGCAGCTGAGAACAGGTCAAATTGTTCAACCATTTGACTGCACTTTATTAGACTTTGCTCTGTTGATTTTGCGTTCCTGAATTCGGCGAGCTTAAATTTCGCCCTGGCTTTAAGATCTGAAACAAGTGTGGTGTTGCTTGGAGGAAGCTTACTGTCTTCAAGACTTTGTTCTGTGAAGGAAGCCCGTTCATTGCATAAAACAAGCAATCCTTCAACAACTTCATTGCTTAGATAAGAAACGTTTTCTTGAAGGAATGATAATTCATTGTTCAGCTTTTTTAGAGAATATGCTTTTTGCCCGAGGGAAATTGTTCCAAGGACCGAATCATGCTTTATATCTTTTAGCTCTTGCTCTAGCAGGACAAGCTCTGAATTAGCCTGGCTGCTTAATTGCCCAAAGTCCTGAATTGAATACTGCTGGGCTCCTATCCCTGTTTCCTGACCAAGACCTGTGTACAGGCTTTGGAAAAAGTTTTGGTCAAAGGAAGAATAGCTGCTTGTTAAAAGCTGTTCAATGCTTTGCCTTGTTTTAAGAATTTCCTGTTCAGCTTTTTCTTCAAGCTTATTGTTTCCTTGAATCAAATCTTTTCTGTGCAGGGCATTGTTTCTCACAATTTTTGAGAATTCTTTGAGAGCACTGTTTTCAATACCCATAAAGCCGGCGTAAGCCTGCATGAATTCAAAAGACGGCATGCTTTCAAGACCAGGCATGGCAGTTGAGGTTGTTGAAGCATTTGCAAGAAATGAAATAAAAGAGGGAAAGGTTGCTGCAATAAACGGAATGCCAATACTGGATTCTAGATATCGCCCGATTGAATCAGTGTTTGATTCAAGGACTTGAAAAATGCTTGCCTCGCTTACAATCTTTTGCTCAAACCCTGTTCTTTCAACAAGCTGTTCAAAAGACTTTGTTTGGAAGAGAAAAAGGCAGGAATAGCTTTTGTTTCTTGGACATTCTTTTAGGGAAAGATCATTAAGATTGCCTGCGATTAAGGCAAAGTCGTTGAACAAGGGTTCTTCCTTTGCAAGCTCAATGTTCTCTTCTTTTAGGGAAGAATGTTCAAGCAAAAGAAAGGCAAAGCTTTCCCTGTTTGCATTGTCGCTGAATTCAAATGCCTTTGCCATATTGTGGGTTAATTCATTTAAGTGGAAAAGAAGTGCGGAATTGCCTGTATTTTGTTCGCAAAGGAGATGGGTTTCAGAAATGTTTTTTCTTGCCTTGTTGAAGTAAAACCAGCTTTGGGCAACGTTGTTTTTGTAAGCATTGAGCCTTTCCACTGACTCAGGATTTAGGGAATCATGATCAAAATCAAAGAGGTTTTTTTGAAGCAGTGAAAAGCATTTTTCCTGGGAAGAACATTCCGGCACAAAGGAATAGCTTTTTTCTGTTAAATCGAGGCATTGAAGCCTTTGGCTTGCTGAAAGAGAATCAATGCAGCCGCTTAAAATTAGCAGGAAAATCAAAAGGCTTGCCGCTATTGCAATTTTTTGCATGATAAAAAGCGGCTTTGGAAAGGCTTTTAAGCAAGGGCAGGAATTCGGCAAAAAACGAAGGTTAAATAAAAATGTGGGTTGAATCATTAATTAGAGAAAAAAAGAAAGTGGTTTAATGGGGGAAAAAATTTCATTTGAATTAGGAAAAAAGCTTGTCAAACTTGCAAGGAAAAGCGTTGAATATGCTATTGCAACAGGCAGGTTTCCGCACGAAATATGCTCTGACAAAGAGCTTTTGAAGCCAAAAGGCACTTTTGTTACACTGCACACCTTTCCAGATAAAGGATTGAGGGGATGTATAGGGCTTCCACAGGCTTCACTGCCATTATGGGAAGCAGTAAACGAGATGGCTGTAGAGGCCGCAATTCGAGACCCAAGATTTTCTCCAGTAAAATCTTCCGAATTGTCAAAAATAATTATTGAAGTAAGTGTTTTGACAAAAGCTGAAGAGATTGAAGGAAGCCCAAAAGACAGACCAAAAAAAATAAAGGCTGGAGAAGACGGGCTTATTGTGCAAAGGGGAAATCATTCAGGGCTTTTGCTGCCACAGGTTGCTACAGAGCAAAAATGGGATGCCAAAACCTTTTTGGAGCAATGTTGTGCAAAGGCAGGCATAATGAATACAATGTGGCAGTCAAAGGACACAGAAGTCTTCAAATTCCAGGCTCAAATCTTTTCAGAAACAGAGCCAAACGGCAATGTGGAAGAAACAAGCTGATTCTAAGGGATTATTGGCTCAAGGCATTGGTCCAACTGGAATTCACAGGCTCTGGCCAAATTGTTTACATCGTTAAGGGAAGTTGAACAGGCAACAAATCGTTCATCAAGAACCCCTTTTTGTGAAAAGCATTGGTCAACCTTTTCAGAAAGGCCTTCTCCAATGACTGGTTCGACATAGTAATGCTGAAAGACTGCGCCCGCAACAAAGATTGCAAGCACGGCCAACAAAAGAACTATTTGCTTTACTGAAAGAATGCCCTTCTTTTTTTTCTTTCTTGGAACATCTTCAAACTCATCGTCTGACATAAAAATTACCTCACAGAAAAATTACTGCTTTTTCCTTGTCATGACAAAGAGGGCGGCAAAAGCTACCATTACAACAAGCAATGGAGCCATTTCAGGCGTTGCCTGCTTCTTTGGCGAAATGATTGAAAGCGGCACTTTTTTGTTGTCGTTTACAACAATTTCTTCAATTCCAACCTCTGACTCAGGCACAATAACCCTAACCCAATAGTTCTTTCCGGAAACAAGCTGGTCTTCAGATGCAAGATCTAAGCCATTTATTCCATCGGATCCCTTAAACCAAACCATGCTGCTGCTTTCGTCATTGATTAAAGTTGGCACGTCAGGAACAATCTGATCAAGAATAATCTCGTTGTCTGACACCTGGTCATAAAAAGCCAGCTTTGTGTTAGGGCTAAGCACTGCCTTTGTAAGATTCTCAATCTCTGCTACAACAAAGAACTTTTCTGTTTCCTTGTTCAATGAATTTGTTGTCTCTGCCATTAGCTTATCTTTTGAAATCCAAATGTTTTTGACGATTACAACATCGCTTGGAGGTGGAGTAAATGTAACGTCAAGCATTTGAGTCATTGTCTTTGGCGGATCAATAAGTCCCCATTTGTCAGTGAATGTAACTTCAACGCCGTATGGAAGTGTTACAGGTTCTGGGGGTGCAAGATTTAGAGTAGTCTCCTTGAGAGTTTCTTCCGCAAAGTTTGCAACTGTGTCGGCAGCTGAACTAGCAGCAAGCCATACATCAGGATATTTCACGTCTGAAACAATCATGGTATAAGTTTGGCTGTCCTCGTAATCAAGGTGGACATCTCCTGATATTCCACCAATCAAATAATTTTCAGTGGGATGAGGAAGAATGCCGGTAATTCCAAGAGGTGGCCCGTCCTTATTGACCTTTAGACCAATTCTTGGATCGTTAATAGTGGCATTTCTAATAAGCCATTCAACTTCAAATGACCTTATTGCATCAGTCTCAGGTGTGAAGAAAACCGGGTCTGGATATCCATTAATTGAAACCTCAAGGTCGTCCGGATCAAAAATAAGTAGCCCGTCTGCACCTGCAGGATCATAGCTTACAAGGTCAACATATGAACCAGGGTTATTGGTTGAATAATATAACTCATATTGCCCACATTCCTTTCTTGAAACTTCAAGAATTGTGTGGTCTTTGGAAGTAAACGGAACCGTAATTGTGCTAGTGCAATTTGAAAAGGTTGTTCCATTCAAAGTACAGTTGTAGAAAGTCTCGCCTGGGTCAGACGCATTCTTTTTGAGGGTTACTCTCATAATAGCCTGTGAATTTGATCTCACACCATCGGTACATAATCTTTCAAAATTACTAATATTTCTAATCCAATAATTTCTTCCGACTGTTGACACAAAACCATAACCTGATTCAGAAACTGTCTGGGTAAGGTCCTGGTTGTAGGTAACGTCATTGAATTTCCTGCAAACCCAGTCATGCCCTCTTGGATTCTC